>JAEUPC010000023.1 GCA_016789865.1 Rubrivivax sp. | reverse complement strand
ACGTTGCGCTGGAACACCTCGGCATAACCGCCCAGCGACGCCACGCCTTCCTGGATGCGCGCGCCACCGCTGTCGTTCAGGCCGATCACCGGCGCGCCCACCTTCAGCGCATGGTCCATCACCTTGCAGATCTTCTCCGCGTGCGCCTCGCTGAGCGCGCCGCCGAACACGGTGAAGTCCTGGCTGAACACGAACACGAGCCGCCCGTTGATCATCCCGTAGCCGGTGACCACGCCGTCGCCCGGCACCTTGTTGTCGGCCATGCCGAAGTCGGCGCAGCGGTGCTCGACGAACATGTCCCATTCCTCGAACGTGCCTTCGTCCAGCAGCAGCTCCAGCCGCTCGCGCGCGGTGAGCTTGCCTTTGGCGTGCTGCCCGTCGATGCGCTTGCGGCCGCCGCCCTGCCGCGCCGCGGCGCGCTTGCTGTCGAGTTGTTCGATGATGTCGTGCATGGCGCGGGTCTCCTTGTTCGGGGTGCGTGTCTCGGCAGGGTTCGGGCGGGTCGCGAAGCCGATCAGTGCGGCACCGGCGGCGCTTGGGTCGCCACCAGATCGAGCAGCCGGCGCGCGGCCACCGACGCCGCCAGCGTGCCGCCGCGCACGGCGGCGGTGAGCCCCGGCAGCGCCGCGTGCACCGCCGGGTGGGCTCGAAAACGCTGGGTCAGGCCGGCGTGGATGCGCTCCCACATCCATGCTTCGTCCTGCTCGTGGCGGCGGCAGGCCAGCGCGCCGTTGGCGGCCTGGAGGTCGCGAAAGCGGCTGACCACGCGCCAGAATTCCTCGAGGCCCGCGCCGGTGGCGGCGCTCAGCTGCAGCACCTGCGCGTGCCAGATCGTCTCGTCGTGATGCGCGCGGTCGCTGCGGCCGTGCAGGCCGAACAGGCGCAGCGCGCTGGTGATCTGCGCGCGCGCGCGCGTGGCCGCGGCCTCGTCGAGGTCGGCCTTGTTGATGAGCACCAGGTCGGCCAGTTCCATCACGCCCTTCTTGATGGCCTGCAGGTCGTCGCCGGCGTTGGGCAGCTGCATGAGCACGAAGCAGTCGGTCATGCCGGCCACGGCGGTTTCGCTCTGGCCCACGCCCACGGTCTCGACGATGACGATGTCGTGGCCGGCCGCCTCGCACACCAGCATCGTCTCGCGCGTCTTCTCGGCCACGCCGCCCAGGTTGCCGGCGGCCGGGCTCGGGCGGATGAACGCGCGCTCGTGCACCGACAGGCGCTCCATGCGTGTCTTGTCGCCGAGGATGCTGCCGCCGCTGACGCTGGAGCTGGGGTCCACCGCCAGCACCGCCACGCGGTGCCCGCGATCGACCAGGAACAGGCCCAGCGCCTCGATGAAGGTGCTCTTGCCCACGCCGGGTACGCCGCTGATACCCAGACGCAGCGCATGGCCGCTGGAGGGCAGCAACGCATTGAGCAACGCGTCGGCACGCAGCCGATGGTCGGCACGGGTGGATTCCAGCAAGGTGATGATCTTGGCCAGGGCTCGCCGCTGCACGGCACCGGCCCCGGCCAGCAGGTTCTGGAAGAGCACGCGGTCGGCTTCGGGCAGGGCGGCGGCCAGATCGATGGGGCAGTTCATGGCTGGCGTGCGCGGGGGTCGTGCAGCGGCTCCAGGCGTTCCCAGCCAGGCTGCAGCGCTTCGCCGCGCCAGCGCGGCGGCGGCTCCAGCGTGGCCCAGTACTCCTCGATCGCGGTGATCAGGCCATCGTCGGTGCGTAAGAACGAAGTCGCAAAGTAGTGGTGCGGTGGA
>JAEUPC010000014.1 GCA_016789865.1 Rubrivivax sp. | reverse complement strand
GCTGCACGGCCCGGCTCGCGACCCGACGCCGATATAATCTTGCGCTCTTGGCGCTTTAGCTCAGTTGGTTAGAGCGACGGAATCATAATCCGCAGGTCCGGGGTTCAAGTCCCTGAAGCGCCACCAACATGCCAAGGCCCGAGCCGCCGATTCCTTCGTCGGCCCGGGCCTTGTTCGTTTGACCGCCGGCGGTGTGCCTCGCCGGTCCACACAGCCCCTGGATCCACACCATGCTCCGCTGTGACACCCTTTCTGGCCACGCGCACCGCCCGCTGGTCCGCGCCAGTGCCGCGCTCCTTGCGGCCTTCCTCCTTCTTGGCACCACGGTGTCGGCCCAGCCCGTGCAGCGCAACTTCCCTGCCAGCGCACTGCGTGGCGAGGTCTTGGTGGCCCAGCCGCCCGAGGTGCTGCTCAACGGCCGCCCGGCCCGGCTGGCACCGGGTGCGCGCATCCGCGACGAGAACAACATGCTTGCGCTCACCGGCGCGCTGGCCGGCCGGCGGGTCGTGGTGCACTACACGGTCGATCTCTCGGGGTTGCTCTCCGAGATCTGGGTGCTGACCCCCGCCGAACGCGCCCGGGTCCCGTGGCCCACCACGCGCGAGCAGGCCGCGGCCTGGAGCTTCGACCCGCTGGCGCAGGTCTGGACGCGGCCATGAGCGCGCCGGGCCGCTCCCAAGCGCTTTTGCCGCAGCGCTTCAGGCGCAAAGGCTTCGCAATGAGCGCGCCGGGCCGCTCCCGAGCGCTCATGCCGCAGCGCTTCAGGCGCGAAGGTGTCGCACTCAGCGCGCCGGGCCGCTCCCAAGCGCTCATGCCGCAGCTCGCAGCGCGCAAGGTCGCCCAATGAGCGCCGAGGACCCCAAGCGCGCGGCACCCGCCCGCGCGCGCAAGGTGTTCATCCGCACCTTCGGCTGCCAGATGAACGAGTACGACTCGGACAAGATGGCCGACGTGCTGCGTGCCGCCGAAGGCTACGAGCCGACAGCCAACGTCGACGAGGCCGACCTCATCCTCTTCAACACCTGCTCGGTGCGCGAGAAGGCGCAGGAGAAGGTGTTCAGCGACCTCGGCCGCGTCAAGCACCTGAAGAACAAGGGGGTGCTGATCGGCGTGGGCGGCTGCGTGGCCAGCCAGGAGGGCCAGGCGATCATCGAGCGCGCGCCGTACGTCGACCTGGTGTTCGGCCCGCAAACGCTGCACCGGCTGCCCCAGATGATCGAGGCACGCCGCGCCGAGCGGCGCGCGCAGGTCGACATCAGCTTCCCCGAAGTGGAAAAATTCGACCACCTGCCGCCGGCGCGCGTGGAGGGGGCCAGCGCCTTCGTGTCGATCATGGAGGGCTGCTCGAAGTACTGCTCGTACTGCGTGGTGCCCTATACGCGCGGCGAAGAGGTCAGCCGGCGCCTGGACGACGTGCTGGCCGAGGTGGCGGGCCTGGCCGAGCAAGGCGTCAAGGAGGTGACGCTGCTCGGGCAGAACGTCAACGCCTACCGCGGAGTGATGACCGCCGGCGGCAGCGAGGTCGCCGACTTCGCGCTGCTGCTGGAGGTGGTGCACGAGATTCCCGGCATCGAGCGCATCCGCTACACCACCAGCCACCCCAACGAGTTCACGCCGCGGCTGATCGAGGCTTATGGTCACCTGCCCAAGCTCGTGAGCCACCTGCACCTGCCGGTGCAGCACGGCAGCGATCGCATCCTGATGGCCATGAAGCGCGGCTACACGGCGATGGAATACAAGAGCATCGTGCGCCGGCTGCGCGCGGTGCGGCCGGGCATCAGCCTGTCCAGCGACTTCATCGTCGGCTTTCCCGGTGAGACCGAAGAGGACTACCAGCGCCTGCTGCGGCTGGTGGAAGAGATCGGCTACGACAGCTCGTTCAGCTTCGTCTTCAGCCGCCGCCCGGGCACGCCGGCCGCCTCGCTGCCCGACGACACGCCGCAGGCCCTGAAGCTCGCTCGGCTGCAGCAGCTTCAGGCCCTGCTCGAGCGCCACGTGCGGCGCATCAGCGCCAGCCGCGTCGGCACCGTGCAGCGCATCCTCGTCGAAGGGGCGTCGAAGAAGAACGCCGCCGAGCTGATGGGGCGCACCGAATGCAACCGCATCGTCAATTTCGACGGCGGCCCGCTCGGTGCGCGGCTGGTCGGCCGCATGCTCGACGTGCGCATCACCGAGGCGCTGCCGCACTCGCTGCGCGGCGCGCCCCAACTGCCGGAACTGCGGGAGATGCCGGCCCCGGCCACTGCCTGAGGGCGGCCGGTCAGGCCGCGCGGCTCAGCGCCGGCCCGGCCCGAACCCCCGCCACCACAGGACGAGTGCGGTGGCTAGCACCATCGCACCGTAGGTGCCCATCTTGCCGTCGCGGCCGGTCCATGCCAGGCCGCCGACGGTGACTGCGGCGTTGGCCAGCGCGGCCGGCCAGGCCAGGTGCCACCAGCGCCGCGCGCCGAGTTCCGCCCGCCACACGAGGGTGGCCAGCGCCGCGGCCACCGCGGCCAGCGCCAGCGCCGGCACGAACATGTTGACGAGGTGGTTGACGAGGGCCAGGGGTCCCATGGGCAGCGGTGCGGTGCAGGCGGCATCAGGTGGTCGGCGAGCGGTCGGCGCCCACGCCAGCACAGCGCGCGTGGCGCGGGTGCCGACCCGGGGAGTCTCGAAGCCCAGGGCCGGGCCGGTCGCCGCGGGGCCGAAATCTACAATCCCCGCCGTGAGCGTGCTGACCTTCGGATTGAACCACCAGACCGCCCCGCTCGACCTGCGCGGCCGGCTGGCATTTGCACCCGAAGACCTGGCCCCGGCGCTGCGCGGGCTGAACGAGCGCCTGCAGCGGGTCGACCCCGAGGCGGCCATCGTCAGTACCTGCAACCGCACCGAGCTGTACCTGGCGGTGGGCACCGAGCCGCTGCCTGTCAACGGCACGCCGCCGCTGCTGGAGCCGGCGCTCGAGTGGCTGGCCGGGCAGGGCCGCGTCAGCCCCGAGCATCTGCGCCAACACGCCTACGTGATGCACAACCACGACGCCGCACGGCACGCCTTCCGCGTGGCCAGCGGCCTCGACTCCATGGTGCTCGGCGAGCCGCAGATCCTGGGCCAGATGAAGCAGGCGGTGCGCCTGGCCGACGAGGCCGGTACGCTGGGCACCACGCTGCACCAGCTGTTCCAGCGCAGCTTTTCGGTGGCCAAGGAGGTGCGCACGTCCACCGAGATCGGCACGCACTCCATCAGCATGGCCGCCGCATCGGTGCGCCTGGCCGGCGAGTTGTTCGAGGACCTGCGGGAGATCCAGGTGCTGTTCGTCGGCGCCGGCGAGATGATCGAACTGGTCGCCACGCACTTCGCCGCCCGGCAGCCGCGCGGCATGGCGGTGGCCAACCGCACACTGGAACGCGGCGAGAAGCTGGCCGCCCGCTTCGGCGCGCAGGCCTTGCGCCTGGCCGACCTGCCCTCGCGGTTGCACGAGTTCGACGCCGTCGTCTCGTGCACGGCGAGCACGCTGCCGATCATCGGCCTGGGCGCGGTGGAGCGCGCGATCAAGGCCCGCCGCCGGCGCCCGATGTTCATGGTCGACCTGGCCGTGCCGCGCGACATCGAGCCCGAAGTGGCGCGGCTGGGTGACGTGTACCTCTACACCGTCGACGACCTGTCCGCGCGCGTGCAGACCGCCGGCGAGAAGCGCCAGGCGGCAGTCGAGCAGGCCGAGGCCATCATCGACGCCGGCGTCAAGAGCTTCGCGCACTGGCTCGATCAGCGTGCGGCGGTGCCGTTGATCCAGGCGCTGAACCGCCAAGCCGACGACTGGGGCGACGCCGAGCTGGCGCGCGCCCGCAAACTGCTGGCGCGCGGCGAGCCGGTGGAACAGGTGCTGCAGGCGCTGGCCCGCGGGCTCACCAACAAGATGCTGCATGGCGCGCTGGCCGAACTGCACGGCAGCGAGGGCGCCGAGCGCGAGCGCGTGGCCGACGCGGTGGCCCGCATGTTCCTGCGTGGAGCCTCTGGCCCAGGCAGTCCGGGCACCGCGCGCACCACGCAGCGCGGCGGCCACGCCCCCGGCAACGGCGCGGAACCGGGCGGACGCCGAACGCCGTGAGTCCACAGCTGCGAGAACAGTTCGAGCGACTGACCCTGCGCCTGTCCGAACTGGACGCCACGCTGGCCGACCCGGCGGTCGCCTCGGACATCAAGCGCTGGCGCTTGCTGTCGCGTGAACAGTCCGAGGTGCAGGGCGTCGTCGCGCGCTGGCGCCGTTACCTGCAGCGCGAAGCCGACCTCGCCGGGGCGCGCCAGATGCACGAAGCGCGTGACACCGACCCCGAGCTGGCCGAGATGGCGGCCGAGGAGATCGGCTCGGCGCAGGCCGACCTGGCCCGCCTCGAGGGCGAGCTGCACACCGCCCTGCTGCCCCGGGACCCCGACGACGAGCGCAACGCGTTTGTCGAGATCCGTGCCGGCACCGGCGGCGACGAATCGGCACTGTTCGCCGGCGACCTGGCGCGCATGTACCTGCGCTTTTGCGAGCGAGCGGGTTTCCGCACCGAGGTGATGTCGGAGAGCCCCGCCGAACTGGGCGGCTACAAGGAACTCGTGCTGCGCATCGAGGGCCGGCGAGCCTACGGCACCCTGCGCTTCGAATCGGGCGGCCACCGCGTGCAGCGCGTGCCCGTCACCGAGAGCCAGGGCCGCATCCACACCAGCGCCTGCACGGTGGCCGTGATGCCCGAACCCGACGACGCCGAAGAGGTGCAGCTCAACCCCGCCGAGCTGCGCATCGACACCTTCCGCGCCAGCGGCGCCGGCGGCCAGCATGTCAACAAGACCGACAGCGCGATCCGCATCACGCACATGCCCACCGGCATCGTCGCCGAGTGCCAGGACGACCGCAGCCAGCACCGCAACAAGGCCAAGGCGATGGCCGTGCTGGTGGCGCGCCTGCGCGACAAGGAACGCAACGAACGCGCCGCCAAGGAGGCCGCCACCCGCAAGAGTCTGGTGGGCAGCGGCGAGCGCAGCGACCGCATCCGCACCTACAACTTCCCGCAGGGGCGGCTGACCGACCACCGCATCAACCTGACGCTGTACAAGCTCGGGCAGATCATGGACGGCGACCTCGGCGATGTGACCGAGGCGCTGTCCGCGGCGCGCGCCGCCGAGCAGCTGCAGCAGCTCGAAGCGGGCGGGCGCTGAAGACGGCCCGGGCCTGAGGCGCATTCGTGCCGCCTGCCGTGCCCACGCCGGTCGCCATCGGCCAGTGGCTGCAGCGTGCACGCGACCTGGGCGTCGCGCGGCTGGACGCGCAACAGCTGGTGGCCCTCCACGTTGGCCGGACACGCACCTGGGTGCTTGCGCACGACGACGAGATGCTGGCGCCGCCGCTGCTCGACGCGCTCGACGCCGCGCTGGCGCGGCGCGCCGATGGCGTGCCCCTGGCCTACCTCGTGGGCGAACGCGAGTTCCATGGCCTCACGCTGCAGGTGGACCCGCGCGTGCTGGTGCCCCGGCCCGAGACCGAAAGTCTCGTCGACTGGGCCTTGGAGGTCGGCGCCGTCGCGCCGCGGCCACGGGTGGCCGACCTGGGCACGGGCAGCGGCGCGATCGCACTGGCGCTCAAGCGGCAACGGCCCGAGTGGCAGGTCACCGGCAGCGACCGCAGCGCCGACGCTCTGGCAATCGCCGAAGCCAACGCGCGCCGCTTGGCGCTGGCGGTTCACTGGGTGGCGGGCGACTGGTGGCAGCCGCTCGGCGGGGAGACCTTCGACCTCGTCGTCTCGAACCCGCCCTACGTGGCCAGCGACGACGCGCACCTGCTGGCGTTGCGGCACGAACCGGGGTCGGCGCTGATGGCCGGGGCCGACGGGCTGGCCGACCTGCGCCGCATCATCGCCGGCGCGCCGGCGCACATGGCGCCCGGGGGTTGGTTGCTCCTCGAGCACGGGTTCGACCAGGCCGAGGCGGTGCGCGCCCTGCTGGCGCAGGCCGGCTTCGAGGCGGCGCAGACGCGGCCCGACCTGGCCGGGCTGCCGCGCTGCACCGGGGGCCGCCGGGCGGGGCCCGCTTCCGGCGCCTAGCTAGCCGTCTGCGCGAGCCGGCCTGCCGCCGGCCGCGTGGCTCGCTGCCAACTGTTTCCGCACTTGCCGCATCCGGGGGTATGCGGGCTTGCGCCGGCAGGCGCATGATGGGCACGAAGTCGAGATCGGGGGGTGCCCATGAGGATGTCGTCTCGGAAGCGCCCGGTTGCGGCCGGGGCCATCCACCTGCGTCGCCGTGTCCTGGGCGCCGCGCTGGCCGCCTGCGCGCCAGCGGCCTTTGCCAACCAGGGCCTGGTCGCTTCGGCCAGCGACTGGCTGTGGCCCCAATTGCAGGCGCGCATCACGCTGCAGACGGCGGCGCTGTCCCCAATGAGCCTGACTCGCCTGTCAGACGCCGGCGCGGCGTCGCGCAGCCTGCAAGGGGCCTCGCTGCTGGGCGACTACGTGATCGCCACGCCGGGCTTCGGGAGCTTTCGCGCCACCAGCGGCGTGCTGCTGGGCGCCCAGAGCGGCGTGCCGGTGCTGTCGGCCCTGGCGGCCTCGCGCCTGGAGGTCACGGTGCTCGACGGCGGGTTCGTCGGCGCTGCGGCGGAGGCGCCCGCGACGCTGCCGTACCTCGGGCTGGGCTATACCAGCGCCACGCTGTGGCGCAGCGTCTCGTTGAGCGCCGACCTCGGCGTCGTGGCAGGCCGCCACGGCAGCCTGAGCGGCCTGGGGCGCGCCGTGCTCGGCAACCAGAACTTCGACTCGGCCGTGCGCGACATGCGGCTGGCGCCGGTGCTGCAACTGGGCGTGCGCTACAGCTTCTAGGCTGGTGGTCTGGGCGCGGGGCAGGGCGACCGCCTGCGGGGCGGACGGTCGCCGGCGCGCCTCTTGCTGGCGCCGCCGCGCGAGGCCCCATGCGGGTGCGGGTCGGCAACGTTGCCGCATACTGCCGCCTTTGATTCACCCATCCAGTGCAAGAGGCCGCCCATGAGCGACGTGCAGCAACAAATCGACCAGATGGTCAAGGGCCATCGGGTCATGCTCTTCATGAAGGGCACGGCCCAGTTCCCGATGTGCGGCTTCTCCGGCCGCGCAATACAGGTGCTGAAGGCCTGCGGCGCAGACGACCTGGCCACCTTCAACGTGCTCGAGGACGAAGGTGTGCGCCAGGGCATCAAGGACTACGCCAACTGGCCCACCATCCCGCAGCTGTACGTCAACGGCGAGTTCGTCGGCGGCTCGGACATCATGATGGAGATGTACCAGTCGGGCGAGTTGCAGCAGCTGCTGGCCCAGGGCTGAGAAGGCCGAAGCGGGAACCGGCATGCCGCGGCTGACCGTCGGCATCACCGGCGCCACCGGAGCGATCTACGGCGTCAGGCTGCTGGAGCGGGCGCGGGCACTCGGCGTCGAGACCCACCTGGTGATCACGCCGGCCGGGGTGCTGAACCTGCATCACGAGACGGGCCTGGACCGCGCCGCGGTCGAGCGGCTGGCCAGCGTGGCGCATGCGCCCGGCGATGTCGGCGCCTGCATCGCCAGCGGCAGCTTCGATGCCCCGGCCATGGTGGTTGCCCCCTGCTCGATGCGCACGCTGGCGGCGGTGGCCCACGGCCTGTCGGACAACTTGCTCACACGCGCCGCCGACGTTTCGCTGAAGGAACGGCGGCGGCTCGTGCTGATGGTGCGCGAGACGCCGTTGAACCTGGCCCACCTGCGCAACATGACCGCCGTCACGGAGATGGGCGCGATCGTCTACCCGCCGCTGCCGGCGTTCTATCACCACCCGGCGAGCATCGACGAGCTGGTGGCCGAGGGCGTGGAACGTGTGCTGCAGCTGGCCGGCATCGCCGGCGCGCAGCCCAAGGTCTGGGCTGGCTTGCGGGCCTGACCACCGCCGCGCCGCGGCCGGCTGGTGGCTCAGCCGGCCTTGAGGTCCCACTGCCGCCGCGAGGCGAACACCGCGTTCGGATACTCCGGCCGCCCGCGGCTGCCGTTGTAGCGGCCCAGCGCCATGAACAGGTCGCCGCGCTCCATCTGCAGGTAGTGGCGCAGGATCACGCAGCCAAAGCGCAGGTTGGTCTGCAGGTGGAACAGGCGCGACACGTCGCCGTTGCCGATGAGCCGCGCCCAGAACGGCATCACCTGCATGTAGCCGCGGGCGCCGGCCACGCTGATGGCGTACTTGCGAAAGCCGCTCTCCACCTGCACCAGGCCGAGCACGAGCGCGGGTTCCAGCGCGGCGCGCTTGCTCTCGTACCACAGCGCCTCGAGAAAATCGACGCGAGTGTGGTGGTCGGCCTTGCGCCGCTTGAGCCGTTCGCTGGCGGCACCAAGCCAGCGCAGGTAGGCCAGGCGCTGCTCGATGTCTTCGAAGCTGGGACGCGGCGGCGCGTCTTCGGCGATGGCCGCGGCCAGGGCCGTGCGCACGGCGTCGGCCAGAGGCTCCTCGAGCTGCGCGCCGGCTCGCACTGGCGGCGGGAGCAGCACCAGCGAGCCCAACGTCGCCAACCTCCCCAACGCGCCGAAGGAGCCGAACGCGCCGGTCCCCGCGGCACCCAGCAGCCAGCGGCGCCGACCGGCCGCGGCGCCGGTCATGCCTTCAGGCGCCCCTTCACATAGGGCACCGCCTCGGCCAGCGGCACGGCCTGCGCTGCAGCATCGCGCCGGCCTTGCACCTCGACGGTGCCGGCCTTCAGACCACGTTCGCTGACGACGATGCGCTGCGGCACGCCGATGAGCTCCCAGTCGGCGAACATCGCGCCGGGCCGCTCGCCGCGATCGTCGAGCACCACGTCGACGCCCTGCGCCGCGAGCTCGTCGTGCAGGCGCTCGGCGGTCACCTTCACCTCGGGCGTGCGGTCGTAGCCGATCGGGCACACCACCACCGTGAACGGCGCCAGCGCATCGGGCCAGACGATGCCGCGCTCGTCGTGCCCCTGCTCGATGGCCGCACCCAGGAGCCGCGTGACGCCGATGCCGTAGCAGCCCATCACCATCGGCTGGGGCTTGCCGGTCTCATCAAGGTAATTGGCGTTCATCGCCGCGCTGTACTTGGTGCCGAGCAGGAAGACGTGGCCGACCTCGATGCCGCGCTGGATGGCGAGCACGCCATTGCCGTCTGGCGAGGGGTCGCCGGGCACGACATTGCGGATGTCGGCCACCAGGTCGGGCTCGGGCAGGTCGCGGGCCCAGTTCACGCCGGTGTAGTGGAAGCCCTCGGCGTTGGCGCCGCAGACGAAGTCGTGCATGCGGGCCACGGTGCGGTCGGCAACCACCTTCACCGGCTGGCGGGTGCCGATCGGGCCGAGGTAGCCGGGCTTGCAGCCGAAGTGCGCCTCGATCTCGACCACGGTGGCGAAGCGAAAGCCGCCCTTCAGGCCCGCAATCTTGCCGGCCTTGACTTCGTTCAGGCTGTGGTCGCCGCGCACGAGCAGCAGCCACACCGTGGTGCGGGCCACGTCGCCCTTGTCGTCGAGTTCGTCGGTGGCCAGCACCAGCGATTTCACCGTCGTGGTCAGCGGTATCGCCAACAGGTCGGCCACGTCTTCGCAGGTGGCCTTGCCGGGCGTGGGCGTCTTGGCGAGCGCCCGGCTCGCCGCGGCGCGCTCGGCCACGAGCGGCACCGCTTCGGCCAGCTCGATGTTGGCCGCGTAGTCGCTTGCCGGGCAGTAGACGATGGCGTCCTCACCCGTATCGGCGATGACCTGGAACTCCTGCGAGGCGTCGCCGCCGATCGCGCCTGAGTCGGCCGCCACCGCGCGATACGTGAGACCCATGCGGTCGAAGATGGCGCAGTAGGCCTCGAACATCGCCCGGTAGCTCTTCAGGCCCGAAGCAACATCACGATCGAAGGAGTACGCGTCCTTCATCGTGAACTCGCGGCCGCGCATCAGGCCGAAGCGCGGCCGGCGCTCGTCGCGGAACTTGGTCTGGATGTGATAGAAATTCCGCGGCAGCTGCTTGTAGCTCTTGAGCTCCTGGCGCGCGATGTCGGTGATGACTTCTTCGCTGGTGGGCTGGATGATGAAGTCGCGTTCGTGCCGGTCCTTCACGCGCAGCAACTCGGGGCCCATCTGCTGGAAGCGGCCGGTCTCCATCCACAGCTCGGCCGGCTGCACCACCGGCATCAGGAGTTCGATCGCACCGGCACGGTTCATCTCCTCGCGGATGATCGCCTCGACCTTGCGGATGACCCGCAGGCCCAGCGGCATGTAGTTGTAGATGCCGGCGCCCAGCCGCTTGATCATGCCGGCGCGGACCATCAGCCGGTGGCTGATGATCTCGGCATCGGCGGGGGCTTCCTTCAGCGTCGAGACGAAGGTCTGGGTGGCTTTCATCGTGGGTCGGGACTGCCGCAGCCCGCGGTGGCCTGCGAGGCGCGGCCGCAAGGCATGCTGATGGAGGTGAAACGGGCCGGCAACGGCCAGCAGGTCAACGGGCGGCGAATGACTGCGGCGGATGACTTGCGCCATGCACTCCGACACCGCGCGCATCGGTGCGGTCCGGGCCTCGCCCGACGGTGTGCCTCGCGGCAACCCCCGAGCCGCGGGGCTCGTGCGTCGTGCGGGTTAGCGAGGGTTCGCGGACAGCAGCAGCCCGATGCAATAATGAAATTAGTCAAGAAATTTGGGGCCCGATTATGCTCGACCGGGACGGCTTCAGGCCGAACGTCGGCATCGTCCTCCTGAACGCTCGCAACCAGGTCTTCTGGGGCAAGCGGCTCAGAACTCACTCCTGGCAGTTCCCCCAAGGGGGTATCAAGCACGGCGAGTCGCCCGAGCAGGCGATGTTCCGTGAACTGCACGAGGAGGTGGGCCTTCGCCCGGAGCATGTGCTGATCGTGGCTCGCACGCGCGACTGGCTGCGCTACGAGGTGCCCGAGCAGTACATCCGGCGTGACGCGCGCGGGCACTACAAGGGCCAGAAGCAGATCTGGTTCCTGCTGCGGCTGGTGGGCCGCGACAGCGACATGAACCTGCGTGCCACCGACCACCCCGAGTTCGACGCGTGGCGCTGGAACGAGTACTGGGTGCCGCTGGACGTGGTCATCGAGTTCAAGCGCGGCGTCTACGAGATGGCGCTGACCGAACTGGCGCGCTATCTGCCGCGCGCCAACCACCACAACCGCTACCTTCGCTCCGGCTTGCGCACGCAGCGTCTCGAGCCGGGGCCTGGCGCACCAGAGCCGGCCCGGCCGCCGCTGGACGCCGGCCCGCACAGCGACTGAGCACCGCGCACGGGTGCGCGGCCGCCGCCTACACCAGCACGAGGTTCGTGCGGTGAATCATCTCCGGCTCGTTGGCATAGCCAAGCAACGCCTCGATCTGCGATGAAGGCCGGCGCGCCACGAGCCGCGCCTCTGCCGACGAGTAGTTGGCCAGGCCGCGGGCAATCTCCGCTCCTTCGGGGTTGCGCACGGCGATCACATCACCTCGCGCGAACTCACCCTGGACCTCGGTGATGCCGATGGGAAGCAGGCTCTTGCCTTCGTCGCGCAGCTTGGCCGTCGCACCCGAGTCCACTGTCACCGAGCCGCGCAACTGCAGGTGGTCGAGCATCCACTGCTTGCGCGCGGCGAGCTTCGCGGTAGCCGCGTTGAGTTGGGTGCCGATGCGCTCGCCGGCAGCCAGGCGCAGCAGCACGTCGGCCTCGCGGCCCCACGCGATGACGGTGCTCGTGCCGCTGCCCGCAGCGCGCCGGGCCGCGAGCACCTTGGTCAGCATGCCCCCGCGCCCGATGCCCGAGCCGGCGCCCCCGGCCATCGCTTCGAGCGCCGGGTCGCCTGCCGCAGCCTCCTCGACCAGGCGGGCGGCCGGGTCACGACGCGGGTCGGCCGAGTACAGGCCACGCTGGTCGGTGAGGATCACGTAGGCGTCGGCGTCGACGAGGTTGGCCACCAGCGCGCCGAGCGTATCGTTGTCACCGAACTTGATCTCGTCGTTGACGACGGTGTCGTTCTCGTTGATCACCGGCACGACTTTCAGCGCCAGCAGCGTGAGCAGGGTCGAGCGTGCGTTCAGGTAGCGCTCGCGGTCGGCCAGGTCGGCGTGCGTGAGCAGCACCTGCGCGCTTTGCAGGCCGTGCCGCGCCAGGCTGCTCTCGTACATCTGCACGAGCCCCATCTGGCCGACTGCCGCCGCGGCCTGCTGCTCGTGCAGCTCCTTCGGCCGGGCCGCCCAGCCCAGGCGCTTCATGCCTTCGGCGACGGCGCCGCTGGAGACCATCACCACCTCGCGGCCGCGCCTGGCCAGCGCGGCCAGCTGGCGCGACCAGTTGCCGATGGCCTCGGCGTCGGCGCCGCGCCCCTCGTTGGTGACGAGACTGGAGCCGACCTTGACGACGATGCGGCGGGCCGTGGCGACGACCCCGTTCATGGCTGGGCTTCGGGCCGCGCAGCGGCCGCGGGCGAGGGCTCGAAACGCGGGTCATGCGGCGGCGCGTCACGGCGCTGCCGTGCAACTTCGGCGTGGACGGCCTCGATCAGCGCCGGCAGCCCTTCGCGGGCCAGCGCCGACACCGCAAAGACGGGGCCCTTGAAGCGCAGCCGCCGCACGTAGTCCTTGATGCGACGCTCGCGCTCTTCGGCCGGCACGGCGTCGAGCTTGTTGAACACCAGCCAGCGCGGCTTGGCGGCGAGATCGGCGTCGTACTTCTTCAGCTCGGCGACGATGGCGCGCACCTGCTGCACGGGGTCGACACCCTCGTCGAACGGTGCGGCGTCCACCACGTGCAGCAGCAGCCGCGTGCGCTGCAGGTGGCGCAGGAACTGGTGCCCGAGACCCGCGCCCTCACTGGCCCCTTCGATGAGGCCAGGGATGTCGGCCACCACGAAGCTTCGCTCGGGCCCCACACGGACCACGCCCAGGTGCGGGTGCAGCGTGGTGAAGGGGTAGTCGGCGATCTTCGGGCGGGCGTTCGAAACCGCCGCGATCAACGTGCTCTTGCCGGCGTTGGGCATGCCCAGCAGGCCGACGTCGGCGAGCACGCGCAGTTCGAGCTTGAGCTTGCGGACCTCGCCCGGCCAGCCTGGCGTCTTCTGGCGCGGCGCGCGGTTGGTGCTGGTCTTGAAGTGCAGGTTGCCGAAGCCGCCGTCGCCGCCCTTGGCCAGCAAAGCGCGCTGGTCGTGCTCGAGGAGCTCGACCAGGCGCTCGTCGCTCGCGGCATCGGTGACGATCGTGCCCACGGGCATGCGCAACTCGATGTCGGGGCCGGCGGCGCCGAACTGGTCCGAGCCGCGGCCGGGCTCCCCGTTGCGGGCTTCGTGGCGGCGCGCGTAGCGGTAGTCGATCAGCGTGTTGATGTTGCGGTCGGCCACCGCCCACACGCTGCCGCCCCGCCCGCCGTCGCCGCCGTTGGGGCCCCCGAAGGGGATGAACTTCTCGCGGCGGAAGCTCACGCAACCGGCGCCGCCTTGGCCGGCAGCGACATCGATCAAGGCTTCGTCGACGAACTTCATGGGGCTGGCTCGAAGGATGGTACGCGCTGCAGGTAGTTTGGCCGGGCCCTGAAACAGCGAAGCCCCGGCAGTGCGGGGCTTCGCGACCTGGGCGAAGTATTCGCTCAGACCGGCTTCACGCTCACGGTCTGGCGGCTGAGCGCACCCTTGGTTTCGTACTTCACGGCGCCGTCCACCAGCGCGAACAGCGTGTGGTCCTTGCCGATGCCGACGTTGGTGCCCGGGTGGAAGCGGGTGCCCCGCTGGCGGACCAGGATCGAACCGGCGCTGACCTGCTGACCGCCGAACACCTTCACGCCGAGCATCTTCGGCTGCGAGTCGCGGCCGTTGCGCGTGGAGCCGCCGCCCTTCTTCTGTGCCATGGCGGGTGCTCCTTCAGGCGTTGATCGAGCTGATGGCCAGCTCGGTGTATTGCTGGCGATGCCCGCCGTGCTTCTGGTAGTGCTTGCGCCGGCGCAGCTTGAAGATGCGCACCTTGTCGTGCTTGCCGTGCGCCACGACCGTGGCCTTCA
>JAEUPC010000001.1 GCA_016789865.1 Rubrivivax sp. | reverse complement strand
GAACAGGTTCCGGCCATGCTGGAACGCTACAAGGGCGCGGTCACCGCCGGCGGCGGCAAGGTGCACCGCGTCGAAGACTGGGGCCGGCGCCAGCTGGCCTACATGATCCAGAAGCTCGCCAAGGCGCACTACCTGTGCCTGAACATCGAGTGCAGCGGCGAGACACTCGCCGAACTGGAGACCGGCTTCCGCTTCAACGATGCCGTGCTGCGCCACCTCACGGTGGCCAAGGCCAAGGCCGAGACGACACCTTCGATCATGATGAAGGCCGTGGAGCGCGAGGAAGCCCGCAAGGAGCGCCAGGAGGCCGCGTCGGCCTGAGCGCGGCAAGGAGCGAGCGCCGCGTTCGCCCCGGCCCGAGCAACGGCACGAGTGTGCGGCATGAACCGCCTCGTGCTCTCGGCAAGGCTGGTGCAACGATCGGCGCTGCGCTACACCCCGGCCGGCCTGCCGGCCCTGGACCTGGGCCTTGCGCACGAGTCCACGGTCAGCGAAGACGGCCAGCCCCGCAAGGTCTCGATGGAGATGCGTGCGGTGGCCATCGGGGCGGTGACGCAGGTGCTCGGCAAGCTCGCGATGGGGCAGGGCGGCATGTTCGCCGGCTTCATCACCACCTCACGCAACGGACGCGGACTGCTGTTCCACATCAACTCGGTCGAAGCTGACGCACCGCCCGCCTGAAGACCGGCGCGGCGTCACTCACACCGGATCCGAACGATTCACGACCCCAGACACTGAAGGAGCCCGACATGCCTCCACCCCGCGGCAAAGGCCGTTTCGGCAAGGACAAGCGCCCCAAGCGCAATTCGCAATCGCTGCTGTTCCGTCGCAAGCGCTTCTGCCGCTTCACGGTGGCCAACGTCCAAGAGATCGACTACAAGGACGTTGACGTGCTGCGCGACTTCATCAACGAGAACGGCAAGATCACGCCGGCACGGCTGACCGGCACGCGCGCCTATTACCAGCGCCAGTTGACCAACGCCATCAAGCGCGCGCGCTTCCTGGCGCTGCTGCCGTACACCGATCAACACCGCGTCTGAGGCGCAAGGCGGCTGAACCATGCAAATCATTCTTCTGGAGAAGGTCGGCAAGCTCGGCAACCTGGGCGACGTCGTCAAGGTCAAGGACGGCTTCGCGCGCAACTACCTCATTCCGGGCAAGCTGGCGCGCCGGGCCACCGAGGCGGCCATCAAGGAGTTCGAGGACAAGCGTGCCGAGCTGGAGAAGGCCGCGCAGGCCAAGCTCGACGCCGCCAAGTCGCTGGGCGAGCAGCTCGCCGGCAAGACCGTGCGCATCGTGCAGAAGGCGGGCGTCGACGGCCGCCTGTTCGGCTCGGTCACCAACGCCGACATCGCCGAAGGCCTCACCAAGATGGGCCTGGCGGTGCAGAAGGCGCAGGTGCGCCTGCCCAGCGGGCCGCTGAAGACGGTGGGCGAGCACGCGGTCACCGTGGCGCCGCACGGCGACGTGGTGGCCGAGGTCACCGTTCAGGTGGTGGCGCAGGTCGACTGAGACGACCCACGCGCGGTCTGCCTACCGCGATGCGAGAGGCCGGCGTTTGCCGGCCTTTCGCCTTTCTTGGGCATGGAAATATCCCTGCCGAGTCACAACCGGTCCACAGCCTTGTGCACAGGGGCTAGCCCCCTTCATGCACCGGCCCGCCGTGGCGCAGGATTCGTTCGACGATGAGCACCCTCACCAACCCGCCCGAACCTGCCGCAGCGACACGCGACGACGACATCGCCCGGCTGCGCGTGCCCCCGCACTCGGTGGAGGGCGAGCAAAGCGTGCTGGGCGGCCTGCTGCTGGACAACCTGGCCTGGGACCGCGCCGCCGACCTGCTGACCGAGAGCGACTTCTACCGCTTCGAGCACCGGCTGATCTTCGGCGCCATCGCCGCGCTGGTGCAGGCGGGCAAGCCGGCCGACGTGATCACCGTGTTCGAGCGGCTGCAGGCCGCCGGCAAGGCCGAAGACTGCGGTGGCCTGGCGTACCTGAACGCATTGGCGCAGAGCGTTCCCAGTGCCGCCAACATGCGGCGCTATGCCGAGATCGTGCGCGAGCGCGCCATCCTGCGCAAGCTGATCGCCGCCAGCGACGAGATCGCCACCAGTGCCTTCAACACTGCCGGCCGCGCGGTGCCGCAGGTGCTGGACGAGGCCGAGGCGAAGATCCTGAAGATCGGTGAGGAGGGCTCGCGCTCGCGCCAGGGCTTCCAGAGCATCGACAAGCTGGTCATCGCGCTGCTGGACCGCGTCAACGAGCTGCACGACAACGGCGCCGAAGACGTGACCGGCGTGCGCACCGGCTACTTCGATCTCGACCGCCTGACCGCCGGGCTGCAAAAGGGCGACCTCATCGTGCTGGCCGCGCGGCCGTCGATGGGCAAGACCGCGTTCGTGCTCAACATCGCCGAACACGTGGCAGTGAAAGAAGAGCTGCCGGTGCTGGTGTTCTCTATGGAGATGGGCGCCTCGCAGCTGGCGCTGCGCATGGTGGGCAGCATCGGCCGCATCAACCAGCAGAACCTGCGCACCGGCCGTCTGGCCGCCGACGAGTGGGGGCGCCTGGCCGAAGCCGTGGACCGGCTGTCGAAGTCCAACGTCTTCATCGACGAGACGCCGGCGCTGACGGTGGCCGAGCTGCGCGCCCGCGCGCGCCGCATGGCGCGCCAGCTCGGCGGCCTGGGCATGATCTGCATCGACTACCTGCAGCTCATGAGCGGCAGCGGCGGCAGCGAGGAGAACCGGGCCACCGAACTGGGCGAGATCTCGCGCGGCCTGAAGGCGCTGGCCAAGGAGTTGCAGTGCCCGGTGATCGCGCTGTCGCAGCTCAACCGCAGCGTCGAGAGCCGCAACGACAAGCGGCCGATGATGAGCGACCTGCGCGAGTCGGGCGCCATCGAGCAGGACGCCGACGTCATCATGTTCATCTACCGCGACGAGTACTACACCAAGGACGCCTGCAAGGAGCCCGGAGTGGCCGAGATCATCGTCGCCAAGCAGCGCAACGGTCCGGTGGATACCGTGAAGCTCACGTTCCTCAAGCCGCTGACCCGCTTCGAGAACCGAGCACCCGAGGGCGCGGAGTATTGACGGCGCCCCGGCGCCCGGGCGTCCGAGGGCGCGGGTGTCGGCGCGCTTGCCTCGACCCGCACATGACTGTATAAACATACAGTCATGCCAAGCAGAGAAACCAGCGCACGCCCGCCGCCCCTGGCCAGCGCAGCCCGCAAGGGGCGCGGCACGGTATGGGCCATCGAGCACCGCTTTTCGCAGCGCGTGCACGAGGCGTTCGACGACGGCTGGCGCACGCAGGCGCAGCAGGCGGGCGAAGACGGCGCCTCGCTCGAGGAGGGCCCGGGCCCGGCCACCCAGGTGATCGAGGAACGCGTCAAGACCATCCTCGCCGGCAACGATTCGCCCGACATCGGCTTCGACCTGTCCATCAACCCGTACCGGGGCTGCGAGCACGGCTGCAGCTACTGCTACGCACGCCCGACGCACAGCTATCTGAACCTGTCGCCGGGCATCGACTTCGAGACCCGCATCGTCGCCAAGGTCAACGCCGCCGAGCGGCTGCGCGAAGCGCTGGGCTCGCCGGGGTACGTGCCGCTCGATCTGAACATCGGCTCGGCCACCGATGCCTACCAGCCGGCCGAACGCAGGCTGCGCATCACGCGCTCGGTGATCGAGGTGCTGCACGAGGCACACCATCCGTTCTCGCTCATCACCAAGTCGAGCCTCGTCGAGCGGGACCTCGACCTGATCGCGCCGATGGCCGAGCGCGGGCTCGCTGCGGTCTACGTCTCGATTACCACGCTCGATGCCGATCTGGCGCGCCGGCTCGAACCACGCGCCGCGGCGCCGCACCGGCGACTGCGCACGCTGCGCACCCTGGCCGAGGCCGGCGTGCCGGTGGGCGTGAGCGTGTCGCCGCTCATCCCGTTCGTCAACGAGCCCGAGCTGGAACGCATCCTCGAGGCCGCACACGAGGCGGGCGCGCGCCGCGCCTTCAGCATCGTGCTGCGGCTGCCGTGGGAGGTGAACCCGATCTTCCAGCAGTGGCTGCAGCAGCACATGCCCGAGCGCGCCGCCCGCGTCATGGCGCGCGTGCGCGAGATGCGTGGCGGTCGCGACTACGACGCGCGCTTCGGCACGCGGATGACGGGTCAGGGAACCTGGGCGCAGCTCGTGCGCCAGCGCTTCGACAAGACCTGCGCCCGGCTGGGGTACTCGCGCGAGCGCCAGGTCCTCGACCGCTCGCAATTCCGGCCCCCGCCGCTCAACCCGGCACAGGGGACTCTGTTCTAGCCTCGGCGGGCTGCTCCTCGCGCGGCTGGCCCACGCCGCGCAGGTGCATCGCCCCCGGCGCGCGGCCCGAGCGTTGGATGCCGGCGATGTGGTTGACGGCATGCCCCACGCGCGCGGCCAGTGCCGCGGCACGCTCGGCCAGCGCCTCGTGCTCCGGCAACTCACCCGGCGAGGCGTCTTCGCTTGGCGGCCCTCCCGCAGCGTTCGACAGCCGCGCAGCGTGCCGCTTCAGCATCGAGCGGGCCAGCTCGATGAGACGCAGGTTCTTCGTCTCTTCGCCGCTGGCCAGCAGGCTGCGCACGGCCTCGGCCGGCGCACCGCCCATCGCGTGTTCCATGGCGCGCTCGGCCAGATCGGTGACCTCGGTGTGGCAGCCGTGCAGGATGCCCGTGGCCGGGTGGCTGCGGCCGGCGGCGGCCACCAACACCTCGGTGATGGCCTTCGAGACTGCAAATCGGCGGCCGACGGCCTGCACCAGATGCTCATACTCGACGGGCGAGCCGAATGCCCCGCTCAGGCGGTGCGCCAGCGCCAGCAGCATCGCGGCGCCTTCCAGATCGAAACTGTCGTCGTTCACCTGGCCGGCCATCTCGGCCACCGGGCCCGCGGCGGCCTCGGCACCTCGCAGCAGTGCCAGGTGCAACGCCTCGGCGCAAAGCACCAGGCGCTCCAGGCGCAGCGAGCCTGGGTGACGCTCGTGCAGTCTGCGCAGCATGCCCAGTGCCGTGCCCACCGCGCCCGCATCGCGCTGGTCATGGCGAAGCATGGCGATGAGCAACAGCGTCAGCGCGTCGAACAGGCGCGACTTCATTCCCAGCGACAACGCGCGCTCGAGGTGCTCGAGGGCGAAGTCCGACTGGCCGTGATAGAAGGCCAGCGCTCCCGCGTGCTGCTGGCGCAGCAGGCAGCCGGGCGTCAACTCCGTGGCGATGCGGTAGTGCTCGAGCGCCAGGTCGAACTCGCTTTGCTCGACCAGGATGCGCCCGAGCAGGTCATGGGCATCGGCGTTGCCGCGTTCGTCGTCGAGCACGGCCAGCACCGTGCGGCGTGCCTGGCCGATATCGCCGGCAGCCAGCCGGGCGCGGGCCGAACCCAGCCGGGCCCAGGCAAGCCCGCGGTTCTTCGGCGAGGCGCCGGCGTGGGCCAGCTTGTCGAACAACATCACCGCTTCGCCCGGCCGCTTCACGGTCAGCATCAACTCGGCGGCGACGCGGCCGCAGTACATCCAGTACGGGGCCTTCTCGCTGAAGCGCTTGAGGGCCCGCACCAGCGCGGCCTCGGTCTGGCCGGCATCCAGCGCACGCAGCACGGCGCCCAGTTCCCGCTTGCGCTGGCGTGCCTCGCTCAGGCGCTGGGCCAACACCGCGGCAGTGAAAGGCCGCACGAGCAGCGCGTCCAGCGAAGCCTCGGCGGCCTCCACCACGTGGTGGTAGCTGGCCTGCTCGACCACCATCAGGAACACCGTGCTCGGCGACAGCAGCCGTTCGCGCCGCAGCTCGTCCAGCAGGTCCTGGCCCGACTGCTCCGACTCCTCGAAGTCGCGGCTGCACACCACGATGTCGAAGCGCTCGCGCTCCAGCATCACGCGCGCGTCGCGCAGCCTCGTGGCGGTCGATACCTGGCCCACGCCGATGTCGCGCAACTGGGTGGCGCCGACATTGCGCAGCAGCGCGTTGCCCTCCACCAGCAGCGCACGGGCGAGGTGGAGGTCCTTGTCGATGGGCACGGGCGGGCTGGCGGCGGTCGGGTGCGATCCCTTGCGGTATCGGCCCGAGGGTGCCCGACTTGAGCGCTGCCCGCGGCGGCGGCGCTACTTGAACAGGTCCTTCACCCGGTCGGTCCAGCTCTTGGCGTTGGGGGAATGGCGCTCGCCCGCCTTGCGGAAGCTTTCGTCGAGCTCGCGCATCAGCTTCTTCTGGTGTTCGGTGAGCTTGACCGGCGTCTCCACCGTCACGTGGCAGTACAGGTCGCCCGGGTAGCTGGAGCGCAGGCCCTTGATGCCCTTGCCGCGCAAGCGAAACGTCTTGCCGTGCTGCGCGCCCTCGGGCAGCTCGATCTCGGCCCGGCCGCCGCCCAGCACCGGCACGTCGATGCCGCCGCCCAGCGCCGCGGTGGTCAGCCCCACCGGCACCGTGCAGTGCAGGTCGTCGCCGTCGCGCTCGAAGATCTCGTGCTGCTTGACCCGGATCTCGATGTACAGGTCGCCCGGCGGGCCGCCATTGGTGCCCGGCTCGCCATTGCCCGCCGAACGGATGCGCATGCCTTCGTTGATGCCGGCGGGGATCTTCACCTCCAGCGTCTTCTGCTTCTTGAGCTTGCCGGCACCGTGGCACGCCGGGCAGGGCTCCGGGATGACCTTGCCGCTGCCGCGGCAGTGCGGGCAGGTCTGCTGGATGCTGAAGAAGCCCTGGCGCAGATGCACCGTGCCGCTGCCGTTGCAGGTGCCGCAGGTCTTGGCGCTGGTGCCCGGCTTGGCGCCGCTGCCCTTGCAGGTGTCGCAGTTCTCCCAGGTGGGCACGCGAATCTGCGTGTCCTTGCCGAAGGCCGCCTCCTCGAGCGAGATCTCCATCGCGTAGCTCAGGTCGCCGCCGCGATACACCTGCTGGCCACCGCCGCCGCGCCCACGGCCGCCGCCGAAGATGTCGCCGAAGATGTCGCCGAAGGCCTCGGCGAAGCCGCCGAACCCCTCGGGTCCCGGGCCACCGCGACCCATGCCCACGTTGGGGTCGACGCCCGCGTGGCCGAACTGGTCGTAGGCGGCGCGTTTTTGCGCATCGGAGAGCATCTCGTAGGCCTCCTTGGCCTCCTTGAACTTCTCCTCGGCCTTCTTGGCCTCGTCACCCTGGTTGCGGTCAGGGTGGTGCTTCATGGCCAGCTTGCGGTAGGCCTTCTTGATGTCCTCGTCGCTGGCGTTCTTGGGCACGCCGAGGATGTC
>JAEUPC010000203.1 GCA_016789865.1 Rubrivivax sp. | reverse complement strand
CAGGCCGTCGAACTTGACGTTGTCGCGGCCGGTATGGCGGCCCAGCACCTGGCGCGTGCGGCGGCGCAGGTCCCACACCTCGCGGAAGTGAGCGGCAAAACCCTTCACCGCGTAGCGCGCCGCTTCGAGCAGCTCGCCGATCAGTGCATCGCGCTCGGGGTCGGCCTGCGGCGTGCGGCGCTTGGCCACCTCGGCCAGGCGGTGCTCCAACGCGTCGATCAGCATCTGCCGGCGCTTGGGGTTCTCCAGCAGGTCGTCTTCGAGGTACGGGTTGCGCTGCACCACCCAGATGTCGCCCAGCACCTCGTAGAGCATGCGCGCGCTGCGGCCGGTGCGGCGCTCGGCGCGCAGCTGGTCGAGAAGGGCCCAGGCGCGCGCGCCGAGCAGCCGGATGACGATCTCGCGGTCGGAGAACGACGTGTAGTTGTAGGGAATCTCGCGCAGCCGGGGCGCGGGCCCGGCGCCCTGCGGTGCCTGGGCGGCCTGCGCGGCCTGTGTGGCCGCAGAAGGGAGGGGCGCATTCATAGGGTTACTGCGGATGCTACCGGACGGCCCGCGTCGCGCTTTCGTGTTGCGTGCATCCACCATCGGGCTTGCGAAACCGCGTCAGCGCGAGTTTTCGCCGGGCTTACCCGGGTTCCCCTGCACGCCCATCCATGACAGAAATCCAGGTGTCACACGGGCCGACCAGAATGCGGGATTCGGCCCATCGTTTTTTCTTGGAGAGCACCAATGAAGCGCAGCAGTTCCAAACGCCTCGGTTCGGCCCTCGCGCTGGCCGCCGCAGCCATCCTCAGCGCGCCTGCCCAGGCGCAGACCGAGATCCAGTGGTGGCACTCGATGGGCGGCCAGCTCGGCGAGTGGGTCAACGGCCTGGCCAAGGGCTTCAACGACAGCCAACGCGACTACAAGGTCGTTCCGGTCTTCAAGGGCAGCTACCCCGAGAGCTTCGCCGCGGCGATCGCCGCGTTCCGTGCCGGCAACGCGCCTCATGTCCTGCAGGTGTTCGAGGTCGGCACCGCGACGATGATGGCCAGCAAGGGCGCCATCGTCCCGGTCAACGAGGTGATGAAGCAAGGCGGCGTGAAGTTCGACGCTTCGGTCTACGTGCCGGCCGTCTCGGGCTACTACACCGCGCCCAATGGCCAGATGTTGAGCCTGCCGTTCAACAGCTCGACGACAGTGCTGCACTACAACAAGGACGCCTTCAAGGCCGCCGGCTTGGACCCCAACTCGCCGCCCAAGACATGGCCTGAGTTGGTGGGCGCCGCCGCCAAGCTCAAGGCCAGCGGCCACAAATGCCCGTTCACCACCACCTGGCAGAGCTGGACACAGCTGGAGAGCTTCTCGGCCTGGCACAACGTGGAGTTCGCCACCAAGCGCAACGGCTTCGGCGGCCTGGACACGCGGCTGGCGATCACGACGCCGCTGCATGTTCGGCACATCGAGAACCTGGCCAACATGGCGCAGCAGGGCTTGTTCGTCTACAAGGGCCGCAGCGGCGCGGCGGATGCGGTGTTCCAGTCTGGCGAGTGCGCGATGTACACCGGCAGCTCGGCCGCCTACGGCGGCATCAAGCGCAACCTGAAGGCCGAAGCTGGCATCAGCACGCTGCCCTACTACCCCGACGTGCCGGGCGCACCGCAGAACACCGTGATCGGCGGCGCCAGCCTGTGGGCGATGGCCGGCAAGAAGGCCGACGAATACAAGGGCGTGGCGCTGTTCTACAAATACTTGTCGGATGCGCAGGTGCAAGCCAAGAGCCACCAGCAGACGGGCTATCTTCCCATCACGACCGAGGCCTTCGGCATCACCGAGAAGAGCGGCTTCTACAAGCAGAACCCGGGCACCGACGTGAGCGTGACCCAGATGATCCGCAAGACCACCGACAAGTCGCGCGGCATCCGGCTCGGGAACTTCGTGCAGATCCGCACCATCCTCGACGAGGAACTGGAACAGGTGTGGTCCGGCAAGAAGAGCGCCAGGCAGGGGCTGGAAGACGCGCAGAAGCGCGGCAACGCCGAACTGGAGAAGTTCCAGAAGGCGAGCAAGGGCTAGCGCCGATGTCTCGCTTGGCCGGCGCGCGCCCGGTGGCGCCGGCGTTTGCGCCGTCCTGACGGCAACCTCTCCCTCGGTCCCCTCACCGCCAAGCGGGGAGGGGCCCTTAGCAAGAGCGACAAGAAATTGGCTGTCGAGAAGCGAGTCCGCTTCAGGAGTTGGTGGCTGCCCTGGGCGCTGGTGGCGCCGCAAATGGCCATCATCCTCGTCTTCTTCTTCTGGCCCGCCGGGCAGGCGCTGTTCCAGAGCGTGCTGCGCGAAGATGCGTTCGGCACCAGTTCGGAGTTCGTCGGGCTGGAGAATTTCCGCGCCATGCTCGACGACGAGAGTTATCTCGCCTCGTTCAGGATCACGGCGGTTTTCTCGTTCTGGGTGGCGCTGCTCGGGCTGGTGCTGTCGCTGCTGCTGGCGGTGATGGCCGATCGGGTGATCAAGGGTTCGCGCTGGTACAAGACGCTGCTGGTGGTGCCCTATGCCGTGGCGCCGTCGGTGGCCGGCGTGATGTGGGTGTTCATGTTCGCGCCGTCGGTGGGCGTGGTCAGCTATGCGCTCGGCCAGTTCGGCTTCGAGTGGAACCACCTGCTCGACGGCACCCACGCCATGATCCTGGTCGTGCTGGCCGCCGTGTGGAACCAGATCTCGTACAACTTCCTGTTCTTCCTGGCCGGCCTGCAGAGCATTCCGAAGAGCCTGATCGAGGCCGCCGCGATCGACGGCGCGGGCCCCTGGCGGCGCTTCTGGACCGTGCAGTTCCCGCTGCTCACGCCCACCACGTTCTTCCTGCTCGTCATCAACATCATCTACGTCTTCATCGGCACCTTCGGCATCATCGACACGGCCACGTCCGGCGGCCCCGGGCAGGAGACCTCGATCCTCGTCTACAAGGTCTACTTCGATGGCTTCAAGGCCCTGGACCTCGGCGCCTCGGCCACGCAGTCGGTGGTGCTGATGGCCATCCTCGTGGCCCTCACGGTGATCCAGTTCCGCTACGTCGAGCGGCGCGTTCATTACTGATGCGGGCGGCGGCACCATGATCGAGAACCGGCCCGTCGCCACCTTCGTTGCGCACCTGACGCTGCTCATCGGCGTGATCGTCATCGGGCTGCCGCTGTATCTGACCTTCGTGGCCAGCACGCACACCGCCGAGGCCATCGTGCAGCAGGTGCCGATGCCGCTCGTGCCGGGCGACAACTTCCTGGAGAGCTATCGCCTGGCGCTGTTCGGCGGCGAGACACGCACCGGCGGCACGCTGCCGCCGGCCGGGTCGATGATGCTGGTCAGCCTCATCACGGCACTGGTCATCGCGGTGGGCAAGATCGCGATCTCGCTGCTGTCGGCCTTCGCCGTCGTGTACTTCCGCTTCCCGCTGCGCGGGCTGGTGTTCTGGATGATCTTCGTGACGCTGATGCTGCCGGTGGAGGTGCGCATCCTGCCGACTTACAAGGTGGTCAGCGACCTCGGCATGCTCAACAGCTACGCCGGGCTCACCATCCCGCTCATCGCCAGCGCCACCGCCACGTTCCTGTTTCGCCAGTTCTTCCTCACTGTGCCCGATGAACTGGTAGAGGCAGCGCGCATCGACGGCGCCGGCCCGATGCGCTTTTTCAAGGACGTGCTGCTGCCGCTGTCCACCACCAGCATCGCGGCGCTCTTCGTGATCCAGTTCATCTACGGCTGGAACCAGTACCTGTGGCCGCTGTTGATGACCACCAGTGAAGACATGTACCCGGTGGTGATGGGCATCAAGCGCATGCTGGCCACCAGCGACGCGGCCACCGAGTGGAATGCGGTCATGGCCACTGCCATTCTGGCGATGATTCCACCGGCACTGGTGGTGATCCTGATGCAGAAGTGGTTCGTCAAGGGCCTCGTGGACTCCGAGAAGTAGCAGAGACAACAACATGGGCGCGATCTCCCTTCGCAACGTCGAGAAGACCTACGCGCCGGGCACCAAGGCCGCGGTGAAGGTGATCCACGGCGTCAATGCCGAGATCGCCGACGGCGAGTTCATCGTCATCGTCGGCCCCAGCGGCTGCGGCAAGAGCACACTCTTGCGCATGGTGGCCGGGCTGGAGGAGATCACCGGCGGCGAGATCGCCATCGGCCCGCGCGTCGTCAACCAACTGGAGCCCAGCGAGCGCGACATCGCGATGGTGTTCCAGAACTACGCGCTGTACCCGCACATGAGCGTGTACGACAACATGGCCTACGGGCTGAAGATCAAGAGGGTCGCCAAGGCCGACATCGACGCGCGGGTGGCCAAGGCGGCCAAGATCCTGGAGCTGTCGCCGTTACTGGACCGCAAGCCGCGCCAGCTCTCGGGCGGCCAGCGCCAGCGCGTGGCGATGGGCCGCGCCATCGTGCGCGAGCCGGCGGTGTTCCTGTTCGACGAGCCGCTGTCCAACCTCGACGCCAAGTTGCGCGCGCAGACGCGGCTGGAGATCCAGAGGCTGCACGGCGAACTGGGCATCACGTCGCTGTTCGTCACCCACGACCAGGTCGAGGCGATGACACTCGGCCAGCGGCTGCTGGTGATGAACGGCGGGCGCATCGAGCAGATCGGCACGCCCGAGCAGGTATACGGCATGCCGGCCACCACCTTTGTCGCCGGTTTCATCGGCAGCCCGCCGATGAACCTGCTGCAGGGCACGGCAGACGGTGCGCGCTTCACTGCCGGCGCCGAGGTGCTGGCGCTGCCGGGGCCCGCGCCGCGTGGCGGGCCGCTGACCCTGGGCGCGCGGCCCGAGCATGTGGAGATCGACCCGCTGGGTGCGTGGGCGCTGAAGGTCGATGTGCAGGAGATGCTGGGGGCCGAGCGGCTGGTGCACGGGCGCATCGGCGAGGCCTCGTTCACGCTGCGTGTTGCCGGCCACGTGCCGCCACCGAAGACCGGCGAGGTGATCCGCCTGCGCGTGGCGCCCGAACATCTGCATTGGTTCGATGCACAAAGCGGCGCGCGCGTTTGACCTTGGCCGGGCAGATGACCGCAGCGGCCGGCGCGACCAAGTGCGCGACCCGAGTGCGCGACCGAGTGCGCAACCGCGTGCGCAACCGATCGAGTGACCGAGTGATCGACCAGGCAACCCGATGACCCCTTGGCCTTACCCCCTGTGGATCGCCCACCGCGGCGCGGGCAAGCTGGCGCCGGAGAACACGCTGGCCGCGTTCCGCCTCGGCGCCAGCCACGGCTACCGTGCCTTCGAGTGCGACGTGAAGCTGTCGGCCGACGGCGTGCCCTTCCTGCTGCACGACGACACGCTGGAGCGCACCACGCCGGCCCAGGGCATCGCCGGCCAGCGGCCGTGGAGCGAGCTGTCGCGGCTGGACGCCGGCGGCTGGCTGAACCGCCACTACGCCGGTGAGCCGCTGCCCAGCTTCGAGGCCATCGCCGCCTACGTGCTGCGCAACGGCTTCATGCTCGACGTGGAGATCAAGCCCACGCCCGGGCTCGAGCACGCCACGGGCGTCGAGGTCGCCAGGGCTTGCGCGGCACACTGGCGCGGTGCGGCCACCGCGCCGCCGCTGCTGAGCTCGTTTCGCCCCGAGTCGCTGCAAGGGGCGCGCGAGGCGGCCCCCGAGCTGCCGCGCGCGCTGCTGCTGGACACGCTGTGGGAAGGCTGGGCCGCCGTGGCGCAGGCGCTGGACTGTGCCGCGGTGATCACGCAGTACCGGCTCATGACGGCCGAAGTCATCGCCGCGGTGCACGCCTCGGGCCGGCGAGCGCTGTGCTACACGGTCAACGATGCCGCCGAGGCGCGCCGGCTGCTCGACCTTCGCATCGACGGGATCATCACCGACGCGGTGGACCGTTTTTCGCCCAGCGCCACCGGGCTGTTCGAGTGACGGTGACCTGAACCGCAGCCGCCCAGGCGAGGGCCGCGCCGGTCCGCCGGCGACCATCTGTGCCCGAACGTGTCGGCTGCAGCGCCCGGCGGGGGCGGCCGTTACCTCGCTCACAGCTGCCGCGCTAGGTGTAGCGCCGGGCTTGCGCTCCACTGTGGGGCATGCACTCGACACCATGCACCCGGGGGCTTTGCGGTCAACCGGCCCGCTCGTTTCGCGCGGCGGGGGCCATGCCGGCCGTGGCCGCCCGGGGCGCGCTGGCCGCCGTGGTTGCTGCGCTGGCGCTGGCCGCCTGCGGCGGCGGCAATTCCGGTACGCCCACCGCGGCGGGCAACGGCCCGGCGGCGCCCGCGGCGCCGGCCCCGCAGCCGGCACTGGTCGTCAACGGGTTCAGCCCGGCCAGCGGCCCGGCCGGCACCGCGGTGTCGGTCACCGGCACGGGCCTCGATGGCGTTACCGGCGCCACCGTCGGCAACGCGCCGGCCAACTTTTCCAAGATCTCCGCGACGCAGCTCAGCGTCACGGTGCCCATCGGCGCCGCCAGCGGCCGCATCAGCGTGATGGCCGGCGGGCGCACCGCTGCGTCGGGCAGCGACTTCGTCGTGGCGGCCGCGCCGGCCCCGCCGCCTTCGCCGGTGCCCGTTCCGGCGGTGACGGCGGTGTCCCCCGCCACCGTGATCGCCGGCCTCGGCCGCCTGACGCTGACCGGCAGCGCGCTGGACCAGGTGGCCGGCGCGCGGCTGGCCGGCACCGCACTCACCATCGCCAGCCAGAGCGCCACGAGCCTCGTGCTTGACGTGCCGGGCTCGCAGGCCGTCAGCGCCGCGGCCACGCTGAGCCTGACCGACCGGGCCGGCACCGCGCGCAACGCGGCGCAACCCGTCACCGTGCTGGCGGCGCTGGCGGTCACCGGCTTCACGCCGGGCACTGTCGCACGCGGGCAGGCGTTGACGATCAACGGCCGCGGCCTGGACCGCGCGAGCGCGGTGCGTTTCGGCGGCAACGCCAGCGCCGCGGTGGCCAGCCGCAGCGGCACCACGGCCATCACCGCGGTGGTGCCGGCCACGGCGCTCAACGGCGCCGTCACCGTCGTCGGCAGCACCGTTGGCGCGGTCACCGAGCAGGGGGTCTCGGCCACCTCGCTCACGGTGCTGGAGCCGATCGTCGTCACGCCGCAGGTGCACAACGTGGCCGCGGCCGGCGCTGCGGTCACCGTCAGCGGCACCGGGCTTGTGCAGGTGAGCACGGTGCTGGTCGGGGCGGCCGGCGCCACCATCACGGCGCAGAACGCCACGACCCTCACGTTCAGCGTGCCGGCGGGGGTGAGCTGCGGCGCGATCACACTCAGGGCCGCCGGCCTGCCCGACGTGCCCGCGGGTTCCGTGGTGGTGGGGGCGGGCTGCGCGGTGCGGGCCGCGGCGGTGGAGTTCGCGCAGCTCATGTCGCAGCCGGCAGGCGACACCTATCAGCGCCTGTCGGCCGGCCGAGAAACCTGGGTGCGGGCCTATGTCACGGCGGCTGCGGCGGGCACGCCGGCGCCGGCCGTGCGCGCCATCGGCACCAGTGGCGGTGGCCAGTTCCTGGGCACGCTGAACCTGGCCGGCCCGGCCACGCTGCCGGTGCTGGCGCCGGCGGCTGCGGTGACCGCGACGATGCGCTACGACGAGGCCACCAGCTTCAACGCCGAGCTGCCCGCGGCCTGGGTCCAGCCGGGGCTGCGGCTGCGCATCGAAGTGGGTGACGCCGCAGCGCCGGTGGCCACCACCGAGGCCGCGCCGCTGGTGGTGGCCAGCGGCGGGCTGCGTGTGGTGGTGGTGCCGCTGGTCTCCGGGGCCAACTCGCCCACGTTGCCTTCGGCCGCCGAGGTGCTGGCCGAGCTGCAGCGCAAGCTGCCGATTCCGGCCGGCGAGATCAGCGTGCGCGTGCGCGCGCCGTACACGCTGACCTCGGTGACCGGCGGCGTGACCGAATCGGCGCAGTGGTCCGCGGCGCTGTCGGAGCTGGAGCGGTTGCGCGACACCGAAGCGCCCAACGATCTGTACTACGGCATGGTCCGGCCGATGGTCAGCGCCGGCATCGCCGGCATCGGCTACGTCAACAGCATCGGCTCACGCTCGCCGGGGCTCTCGTCGCTGGGCTGGGACGCCACGCGCACGAGCTGGCGCCGCACGATGATCCACGAGTTCGGCCACAACCTCAGCCGACAGCACGCGCCGTGCGGCAGCGTCTCCGGGGCGGATTCCAGCTACCCCTACGCCAACGGAGCGCTCGGGCCCACACCGCTGTACGACGTGCTGGCCAACGACGTGCTTTCGCCCGCCGGGCAAAACGACATCATGGGCTACTGCAATGGCACCTGGTTCTCCGACTACAACCTGAACGGCGTGATGCGCTTCCTCGAGGCGCGGCCGCAGGCGCTGAAGGACGTGGCGGCCAAGCCGGGCAGTGACGCCGACCTCCTCGTGGTGGCGGGCACGGTAGATGCCTCTGGCCGCGTCGAATTGGCGCCGGTGCGCACCGCGCGCGCCGACGGCCGGCCCGAGGCGCCGGCGGCGGCCGAGGGCAAGTATTTGCTGCGCATCGTGATGGAAGACGGCCGCATCCTCGAGCGGCGCTTCGACCTGACGGCGCTCGACCACGCCCCCGGCGAAGGCCATTTCCTGCTGCGCCTGCCACACCCCGGCGGACGCGTGGCGACGCTGGAAGTGCAAGGCGAGCGGCGCGTCATGGCGGCGCGGGCGGCACGCAAGACCACGCCCGCGGGCAGCGTGACAGGTGCGCCCGCGGGGCCCACGGTCGGGCCGTTGGCCGCGGCAGGCCCATGGGCCGAGGTGGCCCGCCAGGGCGACGCCCTCGTGCTGCAATGGGATGCCGAGGCGAAGCCGCATGCCACGCTGACGCTGGTGGTGGCCGGTCAGCGCCACGTGCTGGCAATGGACGCGGGCGGCGGCCGCTGGCGCATTGCGGCCGAGACCTTGCGCGAGTTGCCCGCCGGTGGCGAGTTCGAGGTGAGCCTGTCGGACGGCGTGGAGTCGGTGCTGCTCGTGGTGCCGCGCCGCTGAGCCCGGGGAGCCTGCCGGGCCCCCGAGCGCTATCCACCGCTGCGCCGGCCTCACCCGCCGCGCGGGCGGGCGCGCCGCGCGCGCTCACATCGGCCGGACATCGGCCTCCAGCCCCAGCCAGTCGGTCGGCTCGTCGGGCCGGGGCAGCTGGCGCAGCTCGCGCACCAGCCGCAGCCGCCAGGCCACGAGGGCCAGCAGCAGCGAGACGGCCGCGGCAAACGCCAGCGCCGAGCGCAGCCCGACATGCTCACCGAGCCAGCCGCCCAGCAGCGCCCCGGGCCCGGCGGCCAGCAGCGTGAGCCAGCGCATCGTGCTCGTCATGCGGCCCAGCAGCGGCTCGGGCGTGACGGCCTGTCGCAGCGCGAGGAAGTTGATGAAGATGAAAATGGCCCCGGCGGCGAACATCGCCATCATCAGCGCGAACGCCGCCACACCCAGCGGCCCCGCGGGCGTGGCGGCGGCAGCCAGCCAGCCCAACCCGGTGATGGCGTAGCCCATGACCAGGCAGGGGCCGGGGCCGATGCGCTGGCTGACGCGGCGGCCGGCCAGGCTGCCGAAGATGGTGCCCACCCCCACGGCCATGAAGCACAGCCCCACCTCGTGCTCGGACAGGCCCAGCGTGCGGGTGGCGAAGAGGATCTGCACCGTGACCGCCGCGTAGTGGGCCATCTGCCAGGCGCCCATCAGCACCGCCAGCACGACCAGCAGCCGCTGGCCGGTGACGAAGCGCAGGCCGGTCAACAGGTCGCGCCAGAAGGCCGCGACCCCCGGCGCCGCGGCATCGCGGCGCTCGTGCACGCGCATGCCGCGCAGGATGGCGGCCGAGGCCACCAGCAGCACCGCGTTGACCAGCAGCGTGACCGGCGCGCCCAGCAGCTTGACCAGCAGGCCGGCGATGCCCGGCCCCACCACCTCGGCCCCCGAGGAAGCCAGCACATTCTTGGCGTGCGCCTCGACCAGCCGCTCGCGCGCCACCACCTGCGTGAGCACGATCTGCGCGGCACTGCCCGACACCGTGTGCACCGTGCCGAGCACGAAGCCGACCACGTACAGCCAGCCCATGGTCAGCGCGTCCAGCCACCACATCAGCGGCACGCTGGCCGCACCCACCGCCACCAGCAACTCGCCCCACACGTACACCGGCAGCTTGCGCACACGGTCGAGCCACACGCCCGAGGGCAGCGACAACAACATGAAGGGCACCAGCTCGATGGCTGTCAGCAGCCCCATCTGCGTGGGCGTGGCCTTCAGCAGCACCGCCGCGGTGAGCGGCAGCGCCAGCATCATGATCTGGTTGCCGAACGACGCGGTGAGGATGGAACTCCACAGCCGCCGGTAGCTGGCGTCGCGCCACAGGTCGCCGGCCGGCAGCCGCGGCAGGCGCAAGCGGTCGGCCAGGGTGTCGAGGCGGCTCAAGCGGCGAGCGCGCAGGGCACGTGTGGCGGCAGCAGCGTGCCCGGGGCAGCGGCCCGCTTGAACGGCACCTCGAAAGCGGCCGTCTGTCGTGCGGCGATGAGCCCCGGGCGCCTCACGACCGGTAGTCGGCGTTGATGCTGACGTAGTCGTGCGAGAGGTCGCAGGTCCACACCAGCGCCTCGGCCGGCCCGCGGTGCAGGTCGACGCGGATGGTGATCTCGCTTTTCTTCATCACCCGCTGGCCCATCTCCTCGCGGTACTCGGGGTGGCGGCCGCCGGCGCGCACCACGTGCACGTCGTCGAGGAAGAGGTCGATCAGCCCCTGGTCGAGGTCGGCGATGCCGGCATAGCCCACCGCGGCGAGGATGCGGCCGAGATTCGGGTCGCTGGCGAAGAACGCGGTCTTCACCAGCGGCGAGTGCGCCACGGCGTACGCAGCCTGCCGGCACTCCTGCACCGAGCGGCCCCCTTGCACCCGGACGGTGATGAACTTGGTGGCGCCTTCGCCGTCGCGCACGATGGCCTGCGCGAGCTGCTCGGACACCGCGCCCACCGCTTCGCGCAGCGCGCGGCCCTCGGCGCTTTCCAGCGAGGTGATCGGCGCATGGCCGGCACGCTGCGTGGCCATCAGGATGAACGAGTCGTTGGTCGACATGTCGCCATCGATCGTGATGCGGTTGAAGCTGCGGTCGGCGGCTTCCTTCAGCAGCGGGCGCAGCAGCTGGGGCGCGATCGCGGCGTCGGTGGCGACGAAGCCGAGCATCGTGGCCATGTCGGGGCGGATCATGCCCGCGCCCTTGCTGATGCCGCTGACATGCACCGCCTTGCCGCCGATCTCGATGCGGCGCGAGGCGGCCTTGGACACCGTGTCGGTGGTCATGATGCCCTCGGCGGCCTCGGCCCAGGCCGCACCGTCGGCCGGGCGCAGCGCTGCCAGCGCCTTGGGCAGCCCGGCCTCGATGCGCTCGACCGGCAGCACTTCCATGATGACGCCGGTGGAGAACGGCAGCACCTGCCGCGGCTCGAGGCGCAGCTGCGCGGCCAATGCCTCGCAGGTGCGGCGCGCGCGCGCCAGGCCGTCGGCACCGGTGCCGGCGTTGGCGTTGCCGGTATTGATGACCAGCGCGCGCACCCCGCCACCACCGACACCGGCCAGGTGGTCGCGGCACAGCTGCACGGGCGCGGCGCAGAAGCGGTTGCTCGTGAAGACACCGGCCGCCGCCGCGCCCTCGTCGAGCACGAACACGACGAGGTCGCGCCGGTTGACCTTGCGGATGCCGGCCATCGCGGTGCCGATGCGCAGGCCGGCGACAGGGTGCAGCAACATGGGGTCAGGGGGGCTGAGGTGGACCGGCATGGCGGGGCGTGCGCTGGGGGCGATGCAGTGAGGCTGCACAGTGTAGGAGGACACCAGGAGCCGGCCTTCGGAACGCGGCCGGCGGCCGAACCGGGCTGTTGCGCCGGGCTTGCGCCGGACCACAGGGTGGGGCTGCGATGTGTGGCGACGCGTGGCCGGTCGCGATCGATACACTGGTCGCATGTGGCATCGGGCGCTGTACGTGGGTGTGCTGTTGGCGGCATCGGCGGCGTGCGCTGGATCGGGCAGCGACGTGCCGCGAACCGGCGTTGCACCCGCCGTATCGGCCGCCGGCGCCGAGGGCCGGGCTGGACAGGGCGTGCCGCCGCCCCGCCCGGTGCCTTCGGCCGCTGCAGCTGCCGACGGCTCGCAGGAGCTGCATGCCGAGTTGATGCGCTTGATCGGTCCGGCAGCCTGCCGCGAGGACAGCCACTGTCGCGCGTTGCCGCTGGGCGCCAAGCCCTGCGGGGGTCCCGAGGGCTACGTGGCCTGGTCCACGGTCGGCACCGACAGCGTCAGGCTCCAGGCGGTTGCCGAGCGGTACCGCGTGGCGCGTGCCGCCCGCAACCAGCGGCTTGGCCTGGTGTCCGACTGTGCGGTCGTGATGGAGCCGCCGGTGCGATGCGTGCCCGATGCCGCCAGCCCGCTGGGCGGCCGCTGCCAGGCCCAGGCAGGCCGCGGCGGTCCGGCGCTGTTGACCCGCTGAGCGGGGAGGGGCGGGCCGGTTGAGCCCGACCATCGGCCGCCGCGCGGCCTGACGGTCGAGTTCCATGCACCCCCCTTGAACAGGGGTGCATCCGGCGGGCACGAGCAAGGAAAACACCGAGACAGGGCAGGGTGGTCCGATGCAGCATCGCCGCTCTGGTGCCGCGATGTCGCAAGGGATCGCACGAGGTCGCGGAGTCGGGACCGCGGCCTTCGGTGGCGTGCGCATGCGGCGATGTTTGTCTCTTGTCGGGTCCCGGCCGAGCGCCGCAGTGGCCCCTTGATGGAGGAATGCCTGTGAAGAAGAGTGCCAGTGTGCGCATCCCGCGCGCCAGGTTGGCGGTGCTGTCGGTGGCGGCCTGTGCCGCCATGGCCGGCCTGGTCGCGATGCCGGCCCATGCGCAGGAAACCGCGTCGGTGTCGGTCGAGGCGGCCGAAGGCGGCCGCCTGTGGTTCATCGAGCTGGTGGGCAAGCCCAGCATCGAAGGCCGGGCCACGGCCACGGTGAAAGCCGATCAGGCGGCCTTCCGTGCCGCCGCCGCCAAGGCGGGGCTGCAGTTCACCGAGCGCCGTGCCTACAACAAGCTGTTCAACGGCCTGGCCGTGTCGATCAACCCGAACGACCGGCTGAAGTTCATGCGTGTGGTCGGCGTGAAGGCGCTGTACCCCATCGAGCAGATCAACGCCCCCTCGCCCGAGGAGGCGGCCGGATCGGCCATCGACCTGTCGCGCGCGCTCAGCCTGACCGGCGCGAACATCGCGCAGAACTCCCGCGGCCTCAGCGGTGCCGGCATCAAGGTCGGCATCATCGACACCGGCATCGCCATCGACCACCCGGCGTTCGGCGGCGGCGGCGTGCCCGGCGGCACGACGTTCCCGTCGGCGCGCGTCGTGGCCGGCTGGGACTTCGTCGGCGATGGCTACAACTCCGGCGGCAGCGGCGCGGCTCTGGTGCCGGTGCCCGATGCCAACCCCGACGACTGCAACGGCCATGGCACGCACGTCGCCGGCATCGTCGGCGGCAATGGTGGCGGCATCAAGGGCGTGGCGCCGGCGGTCAAGTTCGGCGCCTACCGCGTCTTCGGCTGCGTCGGCAGCACCACCTCCGACATCATCCTCGAGGCGATGGAGCGCGCGCATGCCGACGGCATGCAGATCATCAACCAGAGCCTGGGTGCGGCGCGTCAGTGGCCACAGTACCCCACCGCGCAGGCTTCCTCACGCCTGGTGAGCAAGGGCATCGTGATGGTGGCCTCCATCGGCAACAACGGCCCGGGCGGTTCTTCGCCTGACGCCTTGTTCGCCGCCGGCGCGCCGGGCGTGGGCAAGGATGTGATCGGCGTGGCGTCGTTCGACAACGCGCAGTCTGCGTTCACCGTGGGGGGCACGCCCTACGGCTACACGCCAGCCAGCGGTGTGCCGCTGCCGCCCACCAGCGGCAGCCTGCCGATGGCCAAGACGGGCACGCCCGCGAGCACCGCAGACGGCTGCAGCGCGCTGCCGGCGGGTTCGCTCACCGGCCGCGCGGTGCTCATCCGTCGCGGCACATGCGGCTTCTACGTGAAGGCCACCAACGCGCAGAACGCGGGGGCCGCCGCCGTCGTTCTCTACAACAACGCTCCTGGTGCGCTGAATGCCAACGCGGCGGGCGCGCCGCCGGTGACTATCCCGGTGGTCGGCGTCACCGCCGCGCAGGGCGCGACGCTCGATGCCGCCATCGCGGCCGGGCCGACCAGCTTGACATGGACGGCCGACTCGGTGGGCTACCCCTACGGCACCGGTGGCCTGATCTCCAGCTTCAGCTCTTTCGGTCTGGCGGCCGACCTGAGCTTCAAGCCCGATGTCGGCGCGCCGGGGGGCGGCATCTTCTCGTCCTACCCGCTGGAGCTTGGCGGGACCGCCACGCTCAGTGGCACGTCGATGTCGGCGCCGCACGTCGCCGGCGCCGCCGCGCTGATCAAGCAGGCCCATCCCGGCGTGCCCGCCAACCTGATGGCTGCGGTGATGCAGAACCGCGCGCAGCCCAAGTTCTGGTCCGACAACCCTGGCCTGGGCTTCCTGGACTTCACGTTCAGGCAGGGCGGCGGCATGCTGGACATCATCAACGTGCTCGACGGCAAGGCGTTCGTGACGCCTTCGGACCTGTCGGTGGGCGACAGCGATCCCGAGGACGGCGGCCCGTTCCCGCGCACCGTGACGGTGAACAACCAGAGCGGCGTGATGACGAAGTGGACCATCACGCACGAGTCGGCGCTGGCCAGCGGCCCCAACTGCGTTGCCCCGGCCTGCCCGGCGGGGCCGTATGTGAGGACCGGCACCTTCGATGCGCCGGCCAACGTGACCTTCGACACCACGGAGATCATCACGCCGTCGCGCGGCAATGCGACCTTCGTCGTGACGATCACGCCGAACGCCGGCTTGCCCGACCGCAGCCTGTACGGCGGCTACATCAAGCTGACCTCGGAGTTCGGCGAGGTGCTGCGCATCCCGTACTCGGGCATGAAGGGTGACTACCAGTCGACGCAGGTCATCACGCCGACAGGCAACGGCTTCCCGTGGCTGACCAAGTTCGACGGCGCGAGCTTCTTCAACCAGCCCGCGGGTGCCAGCTACACGATGGCAGGCAACGACGTGCCGTTCTTCCTCATCCACCTCGACCACCTGTCGACGCGGTTGTGGTGGGAGGTGAAGGACGCCAACAGCGGCCGCGTGGTGGGCAAGTTCAGCGACGAGGAGTGGGTGACGCGCAACTCCGGGCCGAGCACGTTCTTTGCCTACCCGTTCGACGGTGTCACGTTCCGCGGCAACCCGGGCAGCCCGACCGGCATCCGCACGCTGCCCAACGGCCAGTACTCGGCCACGGCGTGGGTGCTCAAGGCCAACGGCAACCCGTGGAACTACCGCCACTACGAGAGCTGGACGAGCCCGGTG
>JAEUPC010000190.1 GCA_016789865.1 Rubrivivax sp. | reverse complement strand
CAGCACCCAGCCGCCGGCGTGGTCGCCGGCATGCACGAGCACGTGGCCGCGGCGCAGCGCGGCGAGGGCGTCGATGAATTCCCCCCGGTCGGGAATGATGGCAGCGGCAGTCATGGCTGAGTGGCGGTGCGGCAATCCTGGGCCGGCCCATGTTGCCGTCCAATCCAACGCCGCATCGAGTGCAAAAGTGGCAGCCGGACGGCGCTGTTCGGGGCCATGCCCCGCGCCCGGTACCCGCTCCTAGAATGAATTCACCCTTTGGAGACCGCGCGATGAATGCCCCCGACCTGATGCCTTCCCGCGCCGCCGCCCAGCGCGCGGTGCCTGCGCCGATGCTGGCGGCATTGCGCGCGCGCTTCGGCCCGCGTTGCTCCACCGCCGCCGCGGTGCGCGAGCAGCACGGCCGCGACGAATCGGTCTACGCCGCCGCGCCCCCCGAGGTGGTGGTGTACTGCGAGTCCACCGCCGACGTGGCCGCCGCGGTGGCGCTGGCGCACGAGCATGCGGTGCCGGTCATCCCTTTCGGCATCGGCAGCTCGCTGGAGGGCCACGTGCTGGCAGTGCAGGGCGGCGTCACGCTCGATCTGTCGCGCATGGACAAGGTGCTGCGCATCGACCCCGCCGACCTCACGGTGACGGTGCAGCCGGGCGTCACGCGCGAACAACTGAACCGCGAGATCAAGGATACGGGCCTGTTCTTCCCCATCGACCCCGGCGCCAACGCCACGCTGGGCGGCATGAGCGCCACGCGCGCCAGCGGCACCAACGCCGTGCGCTACGGCACGATGCGAGAAAACGTGCTCGGGCTCGAAGTCGTCACCGCCAGTGGCGAGCTCACGCGCACCGGCACGCGCGCCCGCAAGAGCAGCGCGGGCTACGACCTCACGCGCCTGTTCGTCGGCAGCGAGGGCACGCTGGGCGTCATTACCGAGATCACGCTCAAGCTCTACCCGCTGCCCGAAAGCGTGAGCGCGGCGATCTGCCACTTTCCGAGCGTGGATGCGGCGGTGCGCAGCACCATCCAGATCATCCAGATGGGCGTGCCGATCGCGCGCTGCGAGCTGCTGGACGCCAACGCCATCCGCGGCGTCAACCAGTACGCCAAGCTGAACCTGCGCGAGCAGCCGATGCTGCTGATGGAGTTCCACGGCAGTGAAGCCGGCGTCGCCGAGCAGGTGGCCACCGTGCAGGAGATCGCGCGCGAGCATGGCGGCGCCGACTTCCAGTTCGCCAGCACGCCCGAAGAGCGCACAAAGCTGTGGGCGGCGCGGCACAAGTCGTACTTCGCCGCACTGCAAACGCGCCCGGGTTGCCGCTGCCAGAGCACCGACACCTGCGTGCCGATCTCGCGGCTCGCGGAGAGCATCAACGAAAGCATCGCCGAGAGCGACGCGGCGGGCATCCCCTACTGGATCGTCGGCCATGTCGGCGACGGAAATTTCCACCTCAGCTGGCTGCTCGACCCCAACGACCCGCGCGAGGTGGCCGAGGTCGAGCGGCTGAACGTGCAGATGGTGCAGCGCGCGCTGCGCCTGGACGGCACCTGCACCGGCGAGCACGGCATCGGCCTGCACAAGATGGGCTACCTCGTCGACGAGGCCGGGCCGGTGGCGGTGGAGATGATGAAGAGCATCAAGCGCACGCTCGACCCGCGCAACATCATGAACCCGGGCAAGGTGCTGGCGCTGTAGGCGCCTCACTGCGGGTGACACGTCAGAACTCGAAACGCCCACCCAGGTAGTAGAAGGTCCGCGTCGAGCTTTCGTTGCGGTTGGGTCCGCTGGTCTTCGAGCTCTCCATGCTGACCTCGGACTCCAGTGCCACCTGCTTGACCACTCGCCACGTCACCCGCACGCCCGGCGCCCACCGCGTGCTGTCGGTGCCGGTGTCGTCGCGCTGCCGGTACCACCTCAGCGAAGGCTCGATCTGCCAGTCGACGGCCAGGCTGGACGAGTTGTTGTATGACAGCAGCTCACCCTGGAAGGTGGGGCCGCGCAGCACGTTGGCGATGAAGACGTGCGTGTCGCGGCCCGAGTACACGTTGGTGCCGATGAGTTGCGCGCCCAGGCTCCAGATGTCGCCGGTGCTGGGCAGGCCGGTGGGCAGGATGTCGGGCACCGACGCCACCGCGGTGGTGTTGCTCAGCCGAAGGTCGGCGCCGGCCTGCCACTGCCTGGACAACGGCATCGTGTAGCCGAGGGCCGCCTGGGTGGAGGTGGCGGTGATGGCGCGCGCGCGCTCCCGCAGCGCCTCCATCGACGTGGTGGCCAGCAGCTCGGTCAGCGTGGTCGGCCGCACCGGCAGGTTGGGGTCGACGAAGAACAGCGTGTTGCCCAGCGCCAGCAGCGGTTGCTTGCGCCGGTCGTAGAGAAAGGTCAGCACGCTGTTGTCGGCCCGCTGCCAGCTGCCCTGAAGGCTGGCGATGTTCAGCCCCTTGAGCAGCACGTCATAGTCCAGCTGCGCCGTGCCGGCCAGGCCGCCGTCGACATAGCGCAGATCGCTGCCCACCGCGCGACGATCGATCTGACCGTCGATGGTCTGCTGGATGCCGTACAGCGTTGCGCCGAGATGCCGGGTCAGGGCCTCCGCCTCGATGGCGCCGCCGTAGAAGCGCCGGCGGGTGTCCAGCAGCGCATCGGCGGGCTCGCCGCCCACGACGCTGGCCTTCCAGCGCGGCGCCAAGGTGTAGCCGGCCCACAGGCCATCGAAGCGGCCGAGCACGCCGCCGCCCCATGGTGACTGGCGGCCCAGCCGCACCTGCCAGCCGTCGCTGATCGAACGGTGGTCGTAGTACAGCGCAGAGAGGCGGTTGCGCGACTTCTCGGGCCGCATCTCGTCGCGCGTGTAGGTGTCGCGGAAGACGAAGCGGCGGTCGCTCTCGGTGTCGCGATGGCGCCAGTTGAGGTCGGTGCTGCCCACCCACTGCCGCTGGTCGGTGCCCGACAGGGTGGCTTCGGAGACGAGCTGCGGCAGGCCGCCGATGGCGGAGTCCTGGAACTCCTGGGTGCGGATCTTCGACTGGCCGCCGTAGTAGTAGAGGCTCGCCGAGCCGGTGGTGAGCGTGATCGTGCGCGGGTCGCCGGCGCGCGCGGCACCGGTACCGGCCGGGGCAGGCGCGCCGAGTTCGACCAGCGCGGCGCGCGCGCGGTCGGCGTCGGGCCCCTGCGGGTACAGGCGCAGGAACGCCTCGAACTCGGCCCGCGCGCGCCCGCTGTCACCGGCGCGCAGGCGCGCCTCGCCGATGAGGGCCTGGGCGGTGCGCGACAGGCTGTTCGGCGGCAGATCGAGCAGCGTGGACAGCGTGTCGATGGCAGCGTCGTGCTGGCCGGCGCCGAGCGCCGCGCGCGCGCTGGCCAGCAGCGCCGCGGCGCGCGCTTCGACTTCCGCCGGCGCGGGCGGTGCGGCCGGCGCGGCGTCGATGGTCGGTGCAGGCGCAGCCGCCGCAGGCGCGATGATGGCAGGCGTGGCGGTGGCAGGCGTGGCGGTGGCAGGCGTGGCGGTGGCAGACGTGGCGGTGGCAGACGTGGCCGCCGGCGCCGGGGCCGACGCTGCGGCGGCCGGTGCTGCCGGCGAGGCCGATGTGGCTGGCGCGGCCGCCGGGGCTGGGGCAGCAGCGGCTGCGGCCGACGCACCTGCTGCCAGGGCCGGGGCGGCTGCCACGGGGGCGCCGGGCGGGGCGGACGCGGCCGCGGCGGGTGCCGACGCCGCGCCCGGCGGCGCGGCCACCGCCGGCGCCAGCGCGGAGGCCGCCAGACGCGGCTGGGTGGGTGGGGTCACCGGACGCAGCGGCTGCGGCGAGGGCGCGCTGGGGATCACGATGGTCGTCGTCGGCGTGGGGGCCGTGGCGCCGGCCTCGGCCTCGGGCAACGTGATCCTGGCACCCGGAAAGCGCGCCCGCGCCACCGAGAGCACCCACTCCGCCTCGGCCCGGGTGGCGAACAGGCCGATGTGCGTCTCCTGCAGCACCCGCCCTTGCTCCACGCGGCGAGTGGTGAAGATGTTCAAGTGCTGCAGAGCCGACGGAATCGGCACCGCACTGCCTGCGTCGCCTTCGGTCGTGGCGATGGTGACGCGGTACGACCCGCCCGCGGCCCCGGCGATCGGTGCCGCCGACAGCGGCTGGCCGGCGCCCGACGGCGGCAGCGCGGCCGCGGAAGCTGCAGCCGGCGCGACGGCCGCGCCCAGCCCGAGCAGCAGCACTTCGATCTGCCGGTCGCCACGCCCGGCGCGGATGCGGTGTCGCACCGGCTCGGCAAAGCGCACCAGCAGCCGGCGCTCGTCGCCGGGTCGGCCGGCTTCGGGCTCGTCGGTCACCGTGACGGTGGGGATTCCGCGGCTGCCGGCCAGCGTGCTGCGCCCGCCGAGGCGCTGCGTCGCCGCGGAGCCCTCGACGCCCAGCGCCCCGGGCAGCACGCGATAGAAGACCAGCGACTCGTCGCCGGCCACCGCAACCACCGACCGCAGCAACTGCACGCCGGTGACGAAGCGCACCACCAGCACGACGTCGGCCCCTTCGCGGCGCAGGTCCAGCTCATCGAGCAGCTGTGCCTGCACTGGCGCAGCCAGCCACAGCGCCCACACCACGGCGGCCAGCCGCAGCAGGCGTTCGATCAATCCCATTTCGTGTACGGCGCGCCCTTGTTGCCCAGCGGCCGGTGGCAACCCGACTCGGAGCAGTCGATGGCCGGTGGCGTCTTGGTCTTGTGGGTCAGCGACTTGCGTTCCATGCCGCCGGCGTAGTTGGTGCCGCTTTGATGGCAGCCCTTGCACCAGCCGGAGCCGCCGCCCTGGCTGTTGTTGTGGTTCATGCGCGCCGACCAGCTGGTGGTGCTGGCGTGGCATGCGTTGCACTCCATCGCCGCGCCATTGAGCAGCTGCGACTCGGGAATGTGGTTGGCCGGTTTGCCCGCCGCGCCCTGGCCGGCATGGCTGCCGTTGTGGCAGGTCTTGCAGCCCGTGGTCACGCTGACGTTGGCGTGCACCTTGCCGCCCGCCCAACTCGAGTAGCCCGCCTTGTGGCAGCTGTCGCAATTGGCCGCGGCCAGCGTGGCGACGAGCTGGTACGGCAGGTGGTTCGCCGGCTTGCCGTCGGCCGGCGGGTAGCCGCCGTTGTGGCAGCTGGCGCATTGCGCGGTCACCGGCACCTGCGTGTGGTTGAACTTGGTCGGCTTCCACGCGATCGTGTTGTGGCAGGCAAAGCAGTTGGTGGCCCCCACCGGCACGTGGGTGGCGTTCTTGCCCGTGGCGCTGCTGCCGTTGTGGCAGCTGGTGCAGTTGGTGGCGGCATTGAAAGTCGCGTGGTCCACCTTGGCGCCGCTCCAGGTGGTGGTGCTCTTGTGGCAGGTCTCGCACACCGTCTGGCCCGTATGCACCGGGGTGGCCGGCTTGGCACTCGCATGGCAGGTCGCGCACTGCGCAGTGACCGACGTGTTGGCATGCACTCGGGCCGGCGTCCACGCGCTGTAGCCGGCCCGGTGGCAGGTGTCGCAGTTTGCGGCGGCCAGCTGCGGCACCAGTTGGTACGGCGTGTGCGCGGCGCCGCGGCCATCGGCCGGCGGGTAGCCCCCGGTGTGGCAGGTGGCGCATTGCGCGGTCACCGGCACCTGCGTGTGGTTGAACTTCGTGGGCTTCCAGGTGGCGGTGCCATGGCAGGCGAAGCAGTTCGTCGCCCCCACCGGCACGTGGGTGGCGTTCTTGCCCGTGGCGCTGCTGCCGTTGTGGCAGCTGGTGCAGTTGGTGGCGGCATTGAAGGTGGCGTGGTCCACCTTGGCGCCGCTCCAGGTGGTGGTGCTCTTGTGGCAGGTTTCGCACACCGTCTGGCCCGCATGCACCGGGGTGGCCGGCTTGTTGCCCGCGTGGCAGGTGGCACATTGGGCGGCCACGGTGACGCTGGTGTGCAGCCGCGCCGGTGTCCAGCTTGCATAGCCACTCTTGTGGCACGTATCGCAATTGGCCGAGGCCAGCGCCGCGACGAGCTGGTACGGGGTGTGGGTCCCGCTCTTGCCATCGGCCGGTGGGTAGGCCCCGTTGTGGCAGCTCGCGCACTGCGCGGTCACCGGCACCTGCGTGTGGTTGAACTTGCCGGGCTTCCACGTAGTGGTGCCGTGGCAGGCGAAGCAGGTCGTCGCGCCCACCGGGACGTGTGTGGCGTTCTTGCCGGTGGCACCGCTGCCGTTGTGGCAGCCGCCGCAGTTGGTGGCCATGCTGAAGGTGCCGTGATCGACCTTGGCGCCGCTCCAGGTGGTGGTGCTCTTGTGGCAGGTCTCGCACGTGACCTGCCCGGCATGCACCGGGGTGGCCGGCTTGATGCCGGCATGGCAGGTGGCACATTGCGCGGTGACGGCGAGGTTGGCATGCACGCGCGCGGGCAGCCACGAACGGAAGCCCGACTTGTGGCAGCTGTCGCAGGTCGCCGCGGCACCGGCCGTGGTCAGCCCGAAGGGAACATGGCTCGCACCCATGCCCGTGGCGCGCGTGCCGTTGTGGCAGCCGGCGCAGCTGCCGGGCGCAACGCCGGCGTGGTCGAACCCGGAGGCCGGCCGCCAGACGCTCACCGTGTGGCAGCTGTCGCAGCTGGCCGTGGTACTCAAGTGTGTGGGCGGCTTGCCGCCGGCGTGCTGCCCGTTGTGGCAACTGGCGCAGCCGCCGCGCGGCACGCCGCTGTGGTTCATGCGGGCGCCGGTGTAGGTGCGCGTGTTGTGGCAGCTCTCGCAGGGCTGCGTCGTCGGCAGATGGCTGGCGGACTTGACCACGTTGCCACGCGCCAGGCGCGCCCCGGCCACGTGACAGCTCTCGCAATCCCGCGGCGTGCCCTTGAACACACCGGCCACGTGGCAGGACTCGCAACGTGCCGTCGTGTGAGCCCCGGTCAGCGCGTAGCCGGTGGACAGATGGTCGAAGTCGCGTCCCGGCGCCGCCTGGCCGAACGCCGGACCGAGCACGCCAACCGTGCCGAACAACGCCGCGAGCCACAGCGCCAGCACCAGCCAGACCCGATACCGCCCTGCGCTCATGACAGACCTCCCCGTCGCGCGGCCACGCGCGACGCCGCGCCGCTACCGTAGCCCTGCGAGGTGCGCATCCGGCGATTCACCTGCTTCCAGTTGTCCTGGCCGTGGCACTGCTCGCAGCGCGGGCCGAAGGCGCCGTCATGCACGTCGTCCTGGCGGTGGCACGAGGCGCAGCCGCGGTCCAGGGGCATCGCGGCCTTGCCGGCCGGTGCCGGCTGCTTGTGGCAGGCCTCGCAAGCAGCCCGCGCGTGCTTGCCCTCCAGCCGGTAGCCGCTGCGCTTGGGGTGGTCGTAGTTCCACAGCCGCCAGTCGCGCGCGTTGTGGCAGCTCTCGCACGCAACACCGAAGCGCGCCTTGTGCTTGTCGTCCTTCAGGTGGCAGCCCACGCACTCGCGCGGCGCGTCGCGGTAGCGCAGGCTCTTGTGGCAGGCCTTGCACTCCACCTTGAGGTGGCCACCCACCAGCGCATAGCGCGCGCGCGCGTGGTCGTAGCCGGCGACGCGCCAGTTCGCGGTGCCGTGGCAGCTCTCGCAGCGGGCGCCGAGCTGGCCTTCGTGCTTGTCGTCCTTCTTGTGGCAGGCCGCGCATTCCAGCGCCGTGGGGCGGTAGCTCTTCAGGTCGCGGTGGCAGCTCGTGCACTTCAGCGGCGGCACGGCGTGGCCATGCGCCAGCGCGAACTTCGTGCGCGCGTGGTCGAAGCGGCCGGCCTTCCAGCTCGTCTCGGTGTGGCAGCTGGCACAGTCGGCGCCGAGCGTGCCCTCATGCTTGTCGTCCTTCTTGTGGCACGACAGGCATTCGGTGGCCGCGCCGCGAAAACTCTTCAGGTCACGATGGCACTGCGCGCACTTCAGCGGCGGCACGGTGTGCTTGCCCGTGAGCCCGAACTTGGTCTTGTCGTGGTCGAAGCGGCTGGCCTTCCAGTTGACGTCGGTGTGGCAGGCCGCGCAGTCGGTGCCCAGCGTGGCCTCGTGCTTGTCGTCCTTCTTGTGGCAGCCGATGCACTCGCTGGGCGCGGCGCGGTAGTCGGCGGTGGTGTGGCAGGCCTTGCACTCGGCCTTGACGTGGCCACCGCGCAGCTTGAAACGCGTCTTGTCGTGGTCGAAGCGGCCGGTCTCGCGCCAGCCGCTCTCGACGTGACAGGCGACGCAGTTGGTGCCCAGGCTGCCCTTGTGGGTGTCGTCCTTGCGGTGGCAGTCGATGCATGTGCTGCCGAGCTTTTCGCGATGGAGGATGCCGGTGTGGCAGCTGTCGCACTTGGCCTCGCGGTGCTTGCCGCGCAGCGCGAAACGCGTGTCCGTGTCGTGGCGGAAGGTGATTTCGCCCCAGCGCCTGGCGTTGTGGCAGCTGTCGCACTTCTCGCCGTAGCGCGCCTTGTGCTTGTCGTCCTTGCGGTGGCAGCCGATGCAGGTCAGCGGCGCCTCGTTGTAGACGGTGCTCTTGTGGCAGGCATCGCACTTCACGTCTGCGTGCTTGCCGGTGAGCGCAAAGCGCGTCTTGCCGTGGTCGAGCTTGACGTCCTTCCACGACTGCTCGCCGTGGCAGTCGCCGCACTTCGGGCCCAGCGTCGCCTTGTGCTTGTCATCCTTCTTGTGGCAGGCCACGCATTCCAGCGGCGCCTCGCGGAACTTCTTGCCGGGCAGGTGGCAGGCGTCGCATTTCGCGTCGGCGTGCTTGCCGGCCAGCGGGTAGTCGGTGGCCCGGTGGTCGAAGGCCTTGCGGTCGAACTCCGCGATGCGCATGTCAGGCCCGCGGTGGTCGGTATGGCAGGCGCGGCAGGGCTGCGGCTTCAAGCGCCCGTGCATGCCGGACTTGGCGCGCAGGTCCTGGCCCACTTCCTTGTGGCAATCGATGCACAGTCGGTCCTGCGCGGCGCGGTCGAAGCGCACGTGGCACTTGGAGCACTCGCCTTCGACCTTCTGATGGCCGCGGATCAGCGGGCCCGGCGACAGCGCCGACTCCAGCCCCTGGGCCGGCGCGCCCGCGCCGCAGCAGGCCGCCAGCAAGACGGCGGTGCCGCGCAGCCAGCCCCACCACGAGCGGCCCGCGCCGCGGCCCGCCGGCCCGGGCGCCGGCGCCGTCATCGGCCGGCACCATGGGCCCTTCCGGTCGACGCGAAAGCCGGGGCAACGGCGCCGCGCCGGGTTGTGCCCTCGTGGGGGCGCTGGCCGAAGCGGCGGTCAGTACGCATGCACGGCGACCACGTGGACGACGGCGCACAGGACCATCATGAAGACGAACGGCACGTGCAGCAGGTGCCACAGGGAGAAGATGCGCGCATAGGCGGCGAACTGCGCCACGCGCAGCACGGCGTCCAGGTGTTCGTCGGCCAGGCGAATGGCCTTGCGCAGGCGCCGCGCGTGCACATCGGCCGGCCATTGTTCGTGCGTGGCCCATTGCGCCAGGCCGGCGTGCAGCTCACGCCGCACCGTGCGCCGCGCCGCCAACAGGCGCAGCGGCAGCACCGTGAGGCGCGCCAGGTGCTCGACCCAGCGATCGCCGGGGTGCCCGGCGTGGGCCTGCACCTGATGGAGCACCTCCAGCGCACGCGGCGCGAAGTGCAACCCGCCCTGCGCCGACGTGTCGGCCAGGCCGAGTTTGGCCTGCAGGGCCTGCAGCGTCTCGCGCTCGCCGCCCAGGCCGCGGTGGGTGTGCAGGTAGATGAAGCGGCCGACGACGCCACTCAACGCCACCACCAGCATGCTGACCAGCGCCACGCCCGCGTTCAGCGAGCCGATGCGGAACGCCGAGTGCGCGAGGATGATCACCGGCCCCGCCACCCCCAGCGCCATGTGCACGACGAACCAGTGCCGCGCCTTGCCGAACCCGGCCAGCCAGCGCCAGCGCTTGCGCAGCGGGTAGGCGAACAGCAGCACCATCATCAAGCCGCCGGCCACGCCGACCCAATAGCCGGTCTCCGTGCGCGGGTCGAAGAACGGGGTCTGACCGAGGAACCAGGCCACGGCCACGGCGGCGACCATGGCCGCATAGACCCACAGCCCGCTGCGGGAGCGCGCACCGGGCGCAGCAGCCGCGCGCGCAGATCGAGCCGGCCCCGCGCCGATGGTGGCGGCGGCGGAGGCAGCATTCGGGCTGGGGCTGACGGTCGAAGACATGGAGGTCACGGCCATGGGCCCCCCAAACGTGATGGTCGCGGTTCGGGTGCGGCCCGGCAGCCGTGCCGCACAGTAATGCGACAACCTTAGCCAATCCTTGGGGTTGCTCGGTTACAACTCTGCGCGCGCGAACCGCTGCACGCCTCGCAGGGTTGGCGCCCGCAAGTGCTTGTCGGCCAAGGGCTTTGCCGGGCGCGGGCGGCAGGGAGCGGAAGCCGGGCTGCCGCCGGCCCCGACAATTGGTCGCAAGCATGAATCCGATCTGAGGTCGGCCGCCGCTGCCACTGGCGAACATCGCACCCAAGGCACTCCGGGCACCTCCAGGCACACCGCCGACCGCCCCCCCTCAGCGCATGGACCCTCTCGCCCTTTCGCTCTATGTTCTTGTCGGCCTCGCCGTGCTCGTGGTGCATCGCTGGCGCCTGCGCCGTCGCGAGCGCGGGGCGCTGGCCGCACGCGACCACGCCGAGCAGCAGGGCCTGAACGAGCCGCCCTCCCTTCATCCGGTGGTGCAGCCTTCGCGCTGCATCGGCTCGGGCGGCTGCGTCCACGCCTGCCCCGAAGGCGCGCTGGGCATCGTCGCCGGCAAGGCCGTGCTGGTGAACCCGGCGGCCTGCATCGGCCACGGCGCATGCCAGGCGGCCTGCCCGGTGGAGGCCATCCAGCTCGTGTTCGGCACCGAGCGCCGCGGCGTGGACATCCCCGAACTCACGCCCCAGTTCGAATCGAACCTGCCGGGCCTGTTCATCGCCGGCGAGCTCGGCGGCATGGGACTGGTGCGAAAGGCCGCCGAGCAGGGGCGGCAGGCCATCGAGCACCTGCGCCGGCGTCCGCGCGGCAACGCCGAACTCGACCTGGTGATCGTCGGCGCCGGCCCGGCCGGCCTGTCGGCCGGGCTGGCCGCCTTGGAGCACAAGTTGGCCTTCCGCCTCGTCGAGCAGGAAGACTCGCTGGGCGGCGCGGTGTTCCACTACCCGCGGCAGAAGATCACCATGACCTCGCCGGTGAAGCTGGCGCTGGTGGGCAAGGTGAAGGTGGGCGAGATCCCGAAGGAAGCGCTGCTCGAGGTGTGGAACGGCATCGTCGAGCGCACCGGCCTGCGCATCGGGTTTCGCGAGCGCATGGAGGCCATCGAGCGCGCCGCAGACGGCAGCTTCGTCGTGCGCACGAGCCAGGCGCGGTACCACGCCGCGTCGGTGCTGCTGGCCATCGGCCGCCGCGGCACGCCGCGCAAGCTCGAGGTGCCCGGCGAGGAGTCGGCCAAGGTGACCTACCGGCTGGTGGACCCCGAGCAGTACCGCGGGCAGGCGGTGCTGGTGGTCGGCGGCGGCGACAGCGCCCTCGAGGCCGCCCTGGCGCTGGCCGATCAGCCCCAGGTGCAAGTGGCCCTGTCGTACCGCGGCGAGGCCTTCTCCCGGGTCAAGGAGAAGAACCGCCGCGCGCTGGAAGAAGGCGCCGCCGCCGGCCGCTTGCGGCTGCTGCTGGGCAGCGAGGTGCAGCACATCGCCGCGGACCACGTCACGTTGAGAGGCGCTGCCGGACCGATCGAGCTGCGCAACGATGCGGTCATCGTCTGCGCCGGCGGCGTGCTGCCGACCGCGCTGCTGCAGCAGGTCGGGGTGCGCTTCGCCACGAAGTACGGGACAGCCTGAGCGGGCGCGGGCACGCCGCGCACGCGCGCCACCGCGTCAGCGCAGCAGCTCCCGCGCCATGCGGCGGTCCATCAGGTACAGGTCGCTGTCGATCGCGCCCACGCCGACGGCGCGCATGCGCATGAGGTGGTCCGCGGCATCTTCGGCGCGGGCCCGCAATGGCGCCGCATGATGTCCCGAGGGCGGCTCGGCGAAGACGACCTCGCCGCGCCCGCCCCACAGCGAAAGCATGGCCGGAACCGCGGCCAGCTTGTGGCGGGCCCCCACGTCGGCCACCAGCACCGCCTCGCCGCGAGCGTGTCGCAGTCCGGCGCGCAGCGCCTCAACCCAGGCGAGCGGCTGCTCGCAGATGCCGACCCTGACGCCACGCAGCCAGCACCAGGCCTGCAGGGGCGCCGGGTCCCGCTCGCCTGCGGCCACGACCAGCAGTTCCCAGCGCCGTGTGCTGCGGGCCAACGCCTGGGTCAGTTGCGGCAGCAGCAGCGTGACGGCGCGATGGCTGCCGCTGGTGGGCAGCACACATGACAGGGTGGTGGCAGTCGCCTGCAGCGGCCGCTCGTCGGCCGCCCGGCCATCGCCCCAACCGACGGCACGACCGGGGGCGTCCAGCCACCGGAGCTCGGCCTCGCGCGGGGTGAGAGGGTGCATGGGGCGCCTGCGTTGCGTCGACCTCGACGCGCCGATTGTTCGGCCCCCAGATGAAACGAGCCTTGGGAAGCGCCGGCTCAGTCCGCGGCGACGCCCAGCCCCCCCTCGCCGGCACCGGCCGGCACCGGCGCGCCCTGCCCCTGCGGTGCCACCGGCCAGCGCAGCTGCACCGCCAGCCCGCCCAGCCGCGAACGCGCCAGAGAGATGTGCGCGACGTGGGCCCGCGCCACGGCCGCCACGATGGCCAGGCCCAGCCCCACACCGGCACCGCGCTCGCCGATACGGCGATAGAAGCGTTCGAACACGCGCACCTGTTCCTCGTCGGGGATGCCGGGCCCCGAGTCCTCGACGACGATCAGCGTGTGGCCTTGCGCCGGCGCCGAGCACACCTCGATCGAGCCTTGCGACGGCGTGTGATTCAGAGCATTGCTCAGCAGATTGCGCAGCAGCATCTGCAGCAGCACACGGTCGGCGTGCACCCCCGGCTCCTCGAGCCGGCAGGTGACCTCGATGCCGCGCTCGCCGGCCAGCGCCGCGAAGTCGGCCAGCACCTCGGCCAGCACTTCGTTCAACGCCATCCGTTCCAGCTGCAGCGCACCGGGTTGCAGGGCGTCCACGCGGGCCAGCGCCAGCATCTGGTTGAGCATGCGCGTGCAGCGATCGACGTTGGCCTGCAGCGCCGCCACCTCCCGGCGCTGCTCGGCGGGGTCGCGACTGCGCACCACCACCTGGGCCTGCACCCGCAGCGACGCCAGCGGCGTGCGCAGCTCGTGCGCAGCCAGCGCCGTGAAGCCGCGCTCCTGCGACAGCGCGTCGTCCACCTTCAGCATCAGGCGGTTGATGGCGCCGATCATCGACACCAGCTCGGCCGGCGCATCACCCAGGGCCAGCGGCGTCAGCACCTGCGGCCCGCGCCGCTCCAGTTCCTGCGACGTGCGCAGCAGCGGCGCCAGCGAGCGGCGCAGCAGCAGCCAGGTGCCGCCGAGCACCGGCAGCAGCAGCGACACCATGACCAGGCCGAAGTAGCTGCCGAAGGTCGCCTGCAGCAGGTTGTCGTCCTCGTGGTCGGCGACCACGATGGTCATGCCCTGCGCCGGGGCGCGCAGCGCGTAGACCTCGATCTGGCGCCCGTCCAGCTCGAACTTGCCGAATCCGTCGAACCCCGCCGGCGCGACCCGCCTGTCGCTCGGCGCCTGGACGCTGCGCAAGAGCAGCTCGCCGGCGTCCGACCAGATCTGGTAGCTGTAGCGGGCCCGCAGGGTAGCGGCCGTCTCGCGGTGCACGTTGTCGGGCGCCGCGCCGCCGGCATCGGCACGGATCTCCTCCAGTTCGTGCTGCGCGAAGGACAGGATGGTCTGCGCCAGGTTGAGCAGGTTCTCGCGGCACATCCGATCGTTGGCCTCGCTGGCGGCCATCAGCATGGCCGCCCCGCCACCCACCCACGCCAGCAGCACGGCCAGGCCCGCCACCAGGTACAGCCGCGAGCGCAACGACCAGCCACGCCGGGCAGAAGGCACGCTCAGGGGCGACATCTCAGAACTCGTCGGTGCGCGCCAGGCGGTAACCCAGCCCGCGCACCGTCTTGATGAGGTCCTTGCCCAGCTTGCGCCGCAGCTGGTGCACGTAGACCTCGATGGTGTTGCTGGTGAGTTCATCGCCCCAGCCGTACAGCCGCTCCTCGAGCATCTGCCGCGTGACGATGCGATGCCGGTTGCGCACCATGGCCTCCAGCAGCCAGAACTCCTTGGTCGTCAGCATCTTGGGCTGCCCGCCCAGCAGCACGGCCTGCGAGCCGGTGTGCAGCTCCAGCGTTCCGCACATGAACTCCACCGTCTGCTCGGCCTCGGCGCGCTCGGCCCCTCGGCGCACCACGGCGCGGATGCGCGCGGCCAGTTCCTCCAGGTCGAACGGTTTGCTGACGTAGTCGTCGGCACCGCCGTCGAGCACGCGGATCTTGTCGGACTTGCCGTCGCGCGCCGTGATGACGATGACCGGCGTGTTCAGCTTCTCCTGCCGCAGCAGGCGCAGGCAGGTGTCGCCGGGCACGTCGGGCAGGCCGAGGTCCAGCAAGATGCAGTCATAGGTGTAGTTCTTCACCGCCAGCCGCAGCCGCTCTCCCGAGGTCAGCCAGTCGACGGCATAGCCCAGCTGCATCAGGCCGCGGCTGACCGCCTCGCCGAGCAGGACATCGTCCTCGGCCAGCAGCAGCCTCACGGGCGCGCTCCACAGGCATCGAAGGTGTCGGACACGTCTTGTTCTCCCGGTTCCGGCACGACGGCCGGCGCCCTGGGTTTTCGGGGTGTCCGGCCCGCGCTCCCAAACCGCTGCGGCCGGCCTCGCCGTGCCGGACAACACGAGACACGCGCGGCGGTGATTGTCGCGGTTGGCGCGCAGTCGCCGCGGCCGCTCCCGCGTTGGCGGGGCATTGAGTCACGTCGAGCGGCGTGCGCGCGTGCGCGCTGGCGCGCGCTGCCTGCCAGTCGTGACGTGTTTGGCAGCACGCGGCCGCACCCCCCGTTGATGAGGGTGACACCCCACCACCGGAGCGCAGGAAAGGGGACCCACGGTTAATGGGCGGTTCATCTGCGGGCGGGAAAGTCCCCGGCACGCGACGCAGCCCGAGGCGGCGTGCGCCACCCCGGACCTCACCCATGCCCACCCCGTTCGCACCACGCCCGCGCCGCGCCGCGCGCCCGCCGCAACGCCCGTGCGCCGGCTTCACGCTGCTGGAGTTGCTGGTGGTCATCGTGATCATCGGCGTGCTCGCCACGCTGATCGCCCCGCGCTACTTCGACCAGGTGGGCAAGTCCAACACCAAGGTGGCGCGCGCGCAGATCGTCTCGCTGGAAAAGGCCCTGGATCAGTACCGGCTCGACGTGGGCCAGTACCCCAGCACCGAACAGGGCCTGGCTGCGCTGACCACCCGACCGAACGGGGCCGATCGCTGGGCCGGCCCGTACTTGAAGAAGGCGGTGCCGCCCGACCCCTGGGGGCGGGCCTACCTGTACAAGTCACCGGGCGAGTTCGGCGATGTCGACGTGTCCTCGCTCGGTTCCGACGGCAGGCCCGGCGGTACCGGCGAGGCCGAAGACGTGACCTCCTGGTCGGCGACGACGACCACCTCGCGCTGAGGGGCGTGGCACGCCGCACCCCCCGCGCCCGCGACAACCTTCACGCCCTCATCACCGGCATGACCATGCGCTTCGACCTCGTGGTGCGCTCTCGCGAGAACGGCCTGGCCCTGCACAGCGTGGAGGCGGCCGACCAGGCTGCGGCGCTGGCGCTGGCGGCGGCCCGGGGCTGGCAGGTGTTGTCCGCCGCGGGCGCCCCGCGGCGGTTCGCCGCCGCGCTGCCCCGCGCCTTTGCGATGCGTACACGCGAGTCGCTCGACCACGGCGCCATGGCCGAGGAACTGGCCACGCTGCTGGGCGCCGGGCTCGGCGTCCTCGAGGCGATCGACGCGTTGGCCGCCGGCGGGGGTTCGGCCCAGCGGCAACGGCTGCTCACCGCGGTGGCCGCGGCGTTGCAGGAAGGCCGGTCGCTTTCCGAGGCCTTTCAGGCCGGCGCCGTGTTGCCGCCGCTGTTCGTGGCCGCCGTTCGCGCCAGCGAACGCACCGGCGACCTTGTGCAGACGCTGCAACGCCACGCCGAGCACGAGCGCCGCATGCAGCGGGTGCGCTCACGCGTGGCCGCAGCGGCCACCTACCCGATGATCCTGCTGGCGGTCGGCTCGGCGGTCGTGCTGTTCCTGCTGGGCTTCGTGGTCCCGCGCTTTGCCGGGCTGGTGGAGACCACGCGCGCGCAGATGCCGCTGGCCTCGCGCTGGCTCATGCAGTGGGGCCGGGTGATGGCCGAACACCCCGAGGCCCTGGCGCTGCTGCTGGGCGCGCTGGCGGCCGCCGCGCTGGCACTGGTGTGGCACTTGCGCAGCGGCGCCGCCGAGCGCTGGCTGCAGCGGCTGCCGCTGGTGGGCCGGCTCACCCGCCTGTATCGGCACGCCCAGGTCTACCGCACCGCCGGCGTGCTGGTACGCGGCGGTGTGCCGGCGCCGCAGGCCCTGCAGCAGGCCACACCGCTGCTGCAAGGCGGCGAGCGCCAGGCGCTGCAGTCGGCGGTGGGTCGCCTGCACGAGGGCCAGACCATCAGCCAGGCCCTGGCCGACGCAGGGCTGGCCGACCCGGTGACGCTGCGCATGTTGGTGGTGGCCGAACGCACCGGCTCGCTGGCCGACATGCTGGAGCGCGTGGCTTCGCGCCAGGAGGCGCGTCTGGAGGCCGGCCTGGACGCCCTGTCGCGCTGGATCGAACCGGTGCTGATGATCGGCATCGGCCTGGTCATCGGCGCGATCGTCGTGCTGATGTACCTGCCGATCTTCGATCTGGCGGCGCAATTGCAGTAGGTGGATGCATGGCGCAGCTCGGCAACGGATTGGCCTTCGTGACCGCGGCAAAGAAGCCCGCGGCGGAATGGGTCGCGCCTGCGGCGGTGCGCGAGGCGATCGCCTTCAGCGAGCCCGGCCAGCGCCTGGCGTGGCTGGCTGCGCAGGCCGGCGTCGAGCTGGCCGTGCTGCTGCCGCAAGCCGCGGCGCACTTCGGCCTGGAGGTCGCCAGCGCGGCGAACCTGCGGCAGCTGGTGCCCGACTTCGCGCGCATCAGCTTCGCCGAGTGCCAGCGGCGGCAGGTGGTTGTGGGCACCGTGCCCGGCAGCCCGCGCACGCTGGTCATGCTGACCGACCCCACCGATGCACGCCTGGCCTCCTGGCTGGACCTGCGCCTGCGCGCGGCGGTCCGGGCGCACACGCTGCTGGTCACGCCCGAGGACCTGAAGGCGCTGCTGGCGCGCGCCGAGCACCAGATGCGCGCGAAGGACTCGCTGCGCTTCGCGGCGCCCGCCGCCGGCGGCGGTGCCGGCACCGCCCAGGTGGACATCAACCTGTCGCTGGCGCAGATCGACGCCGCTGCCAGCCCCGTCGTGCGGCTGGTGGACTCGATGCTGCACGACGCGTTGCGCACCAACGCCAGCGACATCCACTTCGAGACCACCGGCAGCGGGCTGACGGTGAAGTACCGCGTCGACGGCGTGCTCGAGGTCGTGCAGCAGCTGGCCGACGCGGCGATGGCCGATCAGGCGCTGTCGCGCATCAAGGTGCTGGCCGAGCTGGACATCACCGAGCGCCGCGTGCCGCAGGACGGGCGCTTCGCGGTGCGCGCGCACGGCCGCGACATCGACTTCCGCGTCTCCGTCATGCCCAATCTGTTCGGCGAGGACGCCGTGCTGCGCGTGCTCGACCGCGCGCACCTGGCGGGCACCTTGCGCCAGCTGACCCTGCAGACGCTGGGGTTCGAGCCGCAGGTGCTCGACTTCCTGCGCGAGCTGGCCGACCAGCCCTACGGCCTGCTGCTCGTCACCGGCCCCACCGGCAGCGGCAAGACGACCACGCTGTACGGCGTGCTCGGCGAGATCAACACCGGGCTGGACAAGATCGTCACCATCGAGGACCCGGTCGAGTACCAGCTGCCCGGCATCCTGCAGATCCCGGTCAACGAGAAGAAGGGTCTGACTTTCGCGCGGGGCCTGCGCAGCATCCTGCGCCACGACCCGGACAAGATCATGGTCGGCGAGATCCGCGACGCCGAGACGGCGCAGATCGCGGTGCAGGCGGCGCTGACCGGGCACCAGGTGTTCACCACGGTGCACGCGAACAACGTGTTCGACGTCATCGGCCGCTTCGCCAACATGGGCGTGGACGCCTACAACCTGGTGTCGGCGCTCACCGGCGTGGTGGCGCAGCGCCTGGTGCGCCGCAGCTGCACGGCCTGCGCCGAGCCCTACGAGCCGGCGCCGGCGCTGTTCACCGCCTGCGGCGTGCCCCACGATGCCGGCGCTGCGTGGCGCCGCGGCATCGGCTGCAAGGCGTGCCGCGGCAGCGGCTACAGCGGGCGCCTGGCGATCGCCGAGACGCTGCGCCTGACCGACGAGCTGCGCGATCTGATGGTGCAGCGCGCCCCGGTCAGCCGCATCCGCCAATGCGCGGTGGCGCAAGGCTTCGTCGATCTGCGCCAGGCGGCCGTGGCCCTGGCGCATGCCGGCCACACCACGCTGGAGGAGGTCAAGCGTGTCACGCCGACCCATGGCCACCGTTGAGCTGATGCTCGGCCCGGGCGGGGTGCAGCTGAACGGCCCCGGCGGCCGCGTCATGACCTCCGGCTGCGCGGTCACGGCGAGCAGCACCGCCGCCGAGGTCGAAGCGGTGCTCGCCGGCCTGCTGCCGGCCGTCGCCGAACACGCCGGCACGCCGCCGCGCGGCGGATGGCCGGCCCGCGTGGTACTGGACGACAGCCTGTGCTGGCTCGATGTCGTGCAGGGCGATTTCGCCAGCCAGTCCGAACGCGTGCTGCGCGCGCTGATGCAGGCCAGCGCCGCCGAGGTCTTCGGCGACACCGTCGCCGCCCAGGCGCTGCGCTGGCAGGTGCAGGCCGACGGCCGGCACGCCCTGCTGCTGGCCGTGCCCGAAGTGCTGGTGCGCACCGTGGAAGAAGCGCTGCAGCGGCAGCACATGGCGGTCGAGCGCATCGAGCCGGCCTTCGTGCGCGCGTGGAACCAGGCGGCCGGCCATGTCGAGCTGCGTGACGGCGTGGTGGCCTGGCTGCACGCCGGCCAAGCCATCCTCGTGCGCATGCGACGCGGGTCGATGTCGGCGCTGGGTCGCGAGCCGCAGGACGACAGCCCCGGTGCACTGAACCAGGCGATGCGCCGGCTGCTGGCCCGCCACGGCGACAGTGTCGACGAACACACGCGCCGCCTCGTGCTGGCCGCCGTGCCGGTCAACCCGCGCAGCACGCCGTCCTGGCGCGTGCATCGCGTCGAACTGATGCGCCAAGGGGTCGCCGCGTGAAGCTGCCATCGCTCGAGCTGAACCTGGCACGCCCGCACCGGAAGTGGCGCACCGACGGGCTGGCCACGCTGGCGCTGGTGGGCGCCGCGGCGCTGGCTGGCGCCTGGTTCATCGAGGGCGACATGGCGCGGCTGCGCGCGGCCAATGCCCAGCTGGACGAGGCGCAGGCGCGGGCCCGGGCCGCGCGCCCCACCGCCGCCCGCGCCAACCCGGCCGAAGAGCGCGCACAGCGTGCGCTGGCGAACCTGCAGCGCGACCTGGACACACCCTGGGAACACCTGCTGCGCTCGCTGGAAGGCGGCCTGAATCGCGACGTGGCGGTGCTCGGCGTGGAACCCACGGCATCGAAGCGGGCGGTGCGGCTGCAACTGGAGGCGCGCAACCGGCAGTCGATGCTCGGATTCCTGGAGTCGCTGCAAGCCGAGGGGCGGCTGGCCGACGTGATGCTGCTCATGCACCAACCCGTACCGCCCGAGGCGGGCGGCCGCGGCGTGCGCTTTCAGGTGCAGGCGTCGTGGAGCGGCACGCCATGACACCCCGCCGAACGCTCGGCACGGGCACCGACTGGAGCGGCCGGGTGCGCCGCGCGTCGTGGCCGTTGCGCCGGCGCTTCGGCCCCCTGGGGCCCTGGGCGGCCCTGCTGCTGGCGCTGGTGCTCGCCGCGGCCGCCTGGCACGCGCTGCGCCGCCCGGGCCTGGACGCCGCGGTGCAACACGTGCAGCAGCAGGCGCGCGAGCTGCAGCAGCTGCGCCCGCGTGCGGCGCCGGCCGGCGCGCTGCAGTCGCTGCGCTTGCTGCCCCCCGTGCGGCAGCACACCGCTGACCTGCGCGCGGTGTTCGAGCTGGCCGATGCCCATCGCATCGACCTGGCCAGCGGCGAGTACCAGCTGCGCAAGCTGGCCGATTCGTCGCTCGTCACCGTGAGCGCGACCTTCCCCGTGACCGCCGGCTACCCGGACATCAAGGCCTTCGCCGGCAGCCTGCTCGAACGGCTGCCCCATGTCGCGCTGGACGACCTGCGGCTGGAGCGCAGCCACATCGGCAGCCGCGAGCTGCAGGCGCGCATCCGCCTGAACTTCCATTACCAGAGGGCCGAGCCATGAGCCTGCCCAGGATCGCGCCACGCCCTCGCGAAGGCACGCCGGCCGCGCCGCCCACCAAAACCATCGCGCAGGCCGGCGCGCGAACACGCATGCCGTCACTGGCCCGCTGCGCCGCCTGGGCCACAGGCTGGCTCGCACTGGCCGGTGCCTGCGGCGCGGCGTGCGCCGAGGCGCCGGCCATGGCATCTGCGGTGGAGCCGGCAGCGTCGGCCCCGGCCGCAGGGCGCACCGCATTGCGCGGCACGCCTGCCGGGCTGCGGCTGAACACCGCCGACCTGTTCGCCCCGCGAAGCTGGGCCGCGCCGCCGCCACCGAAGCCGAGGCCGGCGCCCACCCCGCCGCCGCCACCACCGCCCGCAGCTGCGCCGCCCCCGGCACCGACGGCTCCGCCGCTGCCCTTCACTTTCGTCGGCTTCATCGAGACCGAGCCCGGCGCCCCCAAGGTGCTGCTGGCGATGGGCGACGAGCTGATCGTGGCGCGCCGCGGCGACGAGCTGGCCGGGCGCCGCTACCGGCTGGCCGGCTTCACGTCGTCTGCGCTTGAATTCGTCTACCTGCCGTTGCAGCAACCCCAGCGGCTGCAGCTGCCCACCGGAGGCCGCTGATGCAATCACCCCTGCCCCCAACGGCCCCGCGAAGACTGCGCCGCGCGCGCGGTGTCGCGGCCCTCGCGCTCGCCGCGGCCCTGCTGGCCGGGTGTGCCGCCGAGCGCATGCACCGCGAGGGCTTGGCGGCGCTGGCCGCCGGCCAGCGCGAGCAGGGGCTGCGCCAGCTGCAGGAAGCCGCCGCCAGCGACCCGCAGAACCCGCGCTACCGGCTCGATCTGCTCAACGCCCAGGCCGGCATCGCACGCGAACTCGTCGCCCGCGCCGACGAGGCCCGCGGCGCGGGCGACTCCGCGCAGGCACGGTTGCTGTACCAGCAGGCGCTGAAGGCCTCGCCGGGGCTGGACCGCGCGCTGGCCGGCCTGGCCGGGCTGGAGCAGGACGTGGTCATCACCCGCTGGCTGGACCAGGCCCGCGCGCTGCTGAAGGACCACAAGCACGAGGCCGCCCTGGAGCAAGTGACGCGCGCGCTGGCCGTCAACGGCACGCACGCCGCCGCATCGCAGCTCAAGCGCGAGATCGCGGCGCAGCTGGACCAGCTGGCCGCGGCCCGCCAGGCCCAGCGGGCCGCCGCCTCGGTGATGCGGCGGCCGGTGAGCTTGCAGTTCCGCGACGCCAACCTGCGCATGGTGTTCGAGGCGCTGGCCCGCACCACCGGCCTGAACGTGGTGCTCGACCGCGACGTCAAGCCCGACCTGAAGACCACCATCTTCGTCAAGGACGCCGCCGTGGAGGACGCGGTCGACCTGATCCTGCTGCAGAACCAGCTCGACAAGAAGGTCCTCAACGGCAGCACGCTGTTCGTCTACCCGGCCACCGCCGCCAAGCACAAGGAGTACCAGGACCTGCTCGTGCGCACCTTCCACATCACCAGTGGCGACGCCAAGCACATCCACGGCGTGCTCAAGACGGTGCTCAAGCTCAAGGACGTGATGATCGACGAGAAGAACGGCACCCTCGTCATCCGTGACACGCCCGACGCCATCGCGGTGGCGGCCAAGGTCATCGCTGCGCAGGACGTGGCCGACGCCGAGGTGATGCTGGAGGTGGAGGTGCTGGAGGTCTCGCGCGACCGGCTGAGCAACCTGGGCGTGAAGTTCCCCGAGGGCATCGGCCTGGCCACGCCCACCGACGCCAACGGCCAGCTCACGCTGGGCACGCTGCGCAACCTCACGCGCGACAACCTGCTGGCCAGCGGCCTGTCGGCCGGCGTCAACTTCCGGCTGCAGGACACCGACGCCAACCTGCTGTCGAGCCCGCGGCTGCGCGCGCGCAACAAGGAGAAGGCGCGCGTGCTGATCGGCGACCGCGTGCCGATCATCACCAACACCGTCACGCCGGTGACGACGGGCGGCTCGGTGGTCACCGGCACCGTGCAGTACCAGGAGGTGGGCCTCAAGCTGGACTTCGAGCCGCAGGTCTACAACGAGCACGAGGTGGGCATCCGCGTGAGCCTGGAGGTCAGCAGCATCACGCGCGAGATCGCCGGGCCTTCGGGGTCGCTGGCCTACCAGATCGGCACGCGCAACGCCTCCACCGCGCTGCGCCTGCGCGATGGCGAGACGCAGGTGCTCGCCGGCCTCATCTCCGACGACGAGCGCAACACCGCGGCCAAGCTGCCGGGGCTCGGGCACCTGCCGATGGTGGGCACGCTGTTCGGCAACAACACCGGCAGCGGCAGCAAGAAGGAGATCATGCTGTCGATCACGCCGCGCATCATTCGCCCGCCCGCGGCGGCCAGCGCCGAGACGCACGAGGTGTACTCCGGC
>JAEUPC010000189.1 GCA_016789865.1 Rubrivivax sp. | reverse complement strand
CGACATGCTGCTCAAGACGGTGGCCACGCGCATCGCCGAGGCGCTGCGCGGCGGCGACATGGTGGCGCGCTTCGGCGGCGACGAGTTCCTGGTGCTGCTCAGCCCGCGCGCCGGCGCCCCGGCGGTGGCCGAGGTCGGCGGCCGGCTGCTCGCCGCCGTCGGTGCGCCGCTGCAGGCCGCCGGCGTGACGATCTCGGTGACGCCTTCCATCGGCGTGGCGATGTTTCCGCAGGACGGGCGCACCAGCGCCGAGCTGATCCAGCACGCCGACCAGGCGATGTACCGCGCCAAGTCGGGCGGGCGGGCCCGCCTGCGCTTCTTCGAGCCCGGCATGGCCGAGGCGGCGCTGGCCGAGCTGGCGATGGAAAGCCGCCTGGCGCAGGCGGTGAGCGCCGGCGAATTCGTGCTGCACTTCCAGCCGCAGGTGGCGCTGCACGCCGACAGCAGCGAGGGCCGCGTGCTCGGCGTGGAGGCGCTGGTGCGCTGGGCGCATCCGCAGCGCGGGCTCATCGGCCCCGACGAGTTCATTCCGCTGGCCGAGGAGCGCCGGCTCATCCTGCCGATCGGCGCCTGGGTGCTGCGCCATGCGCTGGCCGCGGCGATGCGTTGGCGCGCCGCCGGCGGGGTGGCCGTGCCGGTGGCGGTGAACCTCTCGACGCTGCAGTTCCAGGCCCCCGGTTTCGCCGACGCGGTGGCCGAAGCGCTGAGCGCGGCCGGGGCCGAGGGCACGATGCTCGAGCTGGAGCTGACCGAGCGCATGCTGATGGACAACCTGGCCGATGTACGTGAAGCGCTCGGGCGATTGGGACGCCTGGGCGTCACGGTGACCGTGGACGACTTCGGCACCGGCTACACCTCGCTGGCGCACCTCAAGGAGCTGCCGCTGCACCGGCTGAAGATCGACCGCAGCTTCGTGTCCGGCCTGCCGGGCGATGCGGGCGCGGTGGCCATCGCCCGCGCCATCGTCGAGATGGGGCATGGCCTGGCGCTGCAAGTGGTGGCCGAAGGCGTGGAGACGGCGGCGCAGCGCGAGGCGGTGCGCACGATGGGCTGCGATGCGATGCAGGGCTACCTGCTGGCCGCGCCGATGACCGAGCCGCAGTTGCTGCACTGGCTGCGCGCGCGCGCCTGACGGCGAGCGGCGGCGCCCCGGCGCGGCGCACGCGCGGGTCCGGCGGCGTCAACCGGCCTTGGGCACCTTCTTCGGCCGGCGCCAGCCGTCCAGCGTGACGGCCTTCGTGCGTGCGAGGGTCAGCTTGCCCGGCGGGGCGGACTTGTTGATCGTCGAGCCGCCGCCGATGGTGGCCCCGGCGCCGATGGTGATGGGCGCGACGAGCACGCAGTTGCTGCCGATGTGTGCGTCGTCGCCGATCACCGTGCGGTGCTTGTTGGCGCCGTCGTAGTTGGCGGTGATGCTGCCGGCGCCGTAGTTGACGCGCGCGCCCACGCTGGCGTCGCCGAGGTAGGCCAGGTGGTTGGCCTTGGCGCCGGCGGCCAGCGTCGAGTTCTTCACCTCGACGAAGTTGCCGATGTGCACCTCTTCGCCCAGCTGGGCGCCCGGGCGCAGGCGGGCGTAGGGGCCGACCTCGGCTCGTGCGCCGACCGCCGCCTCGCGGATGTGGGTGAAGGCCTGGATCTGCGCCCGCTGGCCGATGGTGGCGTCGCGGATCACGCAATGCGGCCCGATGCGTGCGCCATCGGCCAGGTGCACCGTGCCTTCGAAGATGCAGCCGACGTCGATCTCGACGTCCTGGCCGCAGGTCAGCGTGCCGCGCACGTCGAAGCGGGCGGGGTCGGCCAGGCGCACGCCTGCGGCCATCAATGCCTGAGCCTGGCGGCGCTGGAACACGCGCTCCAGGTCGGCCAGCTGCGCGGCGTCGTTGATGCCGGCCACCTCGGCCTCGTCGGCCACGGCCTCGGCGACCACCGGCACGCCTTCGGCCACGGCCATCGCGACGATGTCGGTCAGGTAGTACTCGCCCTGCGCGTTGTCGTTCTTCAGTGCGGCCACCCAGCGCCTGAGCAGCCGGGTGGGCGCGGCCATGATGCCGCTGTAGACCTCGCGGATGCCCCGCTGCTCGTCGCTTGCGTCCTTGAACTCGACGATGGCGCGCACCTGGCCGGCGGCGTCGCGCACGATGCGGCCGTACCGGGCCGTGTCGGCCGGCTTGAAGCTCAGCAGGGCCACGCGCTGCCCGCCGCTGGCGGCGACCAGCGCGCGCGCGGTCTCGGCGCGCAGCAGCGGCACATCGCCATACAGCACGAGTGTGGTGGCCAGCGCATCGTCCAGCGCCGGCGCCGCCACCTGCATGGCGTGGCCGGTGCCCAGCTGCGGTTCCTGCAGCACGCAGCGCGCGCCGCGCCCGGCGATGGAGGCTTGCACCTGCGCGGCGCCATGACCCACCAGCACCACCGTGCGGCCGGGTTCGAGCGCCACGGCCGTTCCGATCACGTGGTCCAATAGGCTCGTGCCCGCGATCCGGTGCAGCACCTTGGGGATCGCGGACTTCATGCGTGTGCCCTTGCCCGCGGCCATGATGACGACGTTCAGTGCCATGCGTTGGTGGAGTCTGTGCAAGACCGTCAGTAAGCGAGCGGCGATTATCGGCACGCTGGTGCTGGCCGCTCCCGTGCTGCTGGCCGGCTGCAGCGCGCTGCGCGTGGCCTACAACACGGGCCCGCAGCTGGCGTGGTGGTGGCTCGACGGCTACCTCGACTTCTCGCGCGACCATGCGCCGCAGGTCAAAGGGGCCCTCGAGCGCTGGTTCGATTGGCACCGCCAGACGCAGCTGCCCGGGTACGCCGCGCTGCTGGCTTCGGCGCAGGCCCAGGTCGCCGAGCCGCTGACGGCCGCGGCGGCATGCCAGTGGAACCAGCGGCTGTCGGAGGCGCTGTCGCCTGCGGTCAACCGTGCGCTGGTGCAGGCGGCCGAGTTGGTGCCCGGGCTCGGCGAGCCGCAGTTGCGCCACCTGGAGCAGCGCTACGAGAAGAACCTCGACGACATGCGGCGCGAGTTCTTGCAGCCCGATGCGGCCGAGCGGCGCGCGGCCTCGGTGAAGCGGGCCATCGATCGTGCCGAGCAGATCTACGGCCGGCTGGACGAGCCGCAGCGCAAGGTCATCGCCGAGGGCGTGGTCGCCTCGCCCTTCGACGCGCAAGGCTGGGCCGCGGAACGCACGCGCCGGCAGCGCGACACCGTGGCCACCCTGCGCCGCCTGCTGGCCGAGCGCGCCGACCGCGACCAGCGGCTGGCGGCGTTGCGCGCGCTGGCCGAACGCAGCCAGCGCTCGCCCGAGCCCGGCTACCGCGCCTACCAGCAGCGGCTCACCGACTACAACTGCGCCTTCGCCGCACGCATCCACAACGCCACCACCGCCGAACAGCGGCAGCGCGCGCGCGCCACGTTCAAGGGCTGGGAAGACGACCTGCGCGCGGTGATGAACGGCGGCGCCGCGGCCGGCGACCCGGCGGGCGCGACGAACTGACCGGCGCCGAGTCCGCGCGGGGTCCGCGCCGAGTCCGCGCCAGGCCAGCGCCAGGCCCGCGCGCCAAGCGGGCTACTTCGCCAGCGGCACGTTCACGCGGCGCGGGTTCAGGCCGGTCTTCGGGAAGTCCAGCAGCGCGGCTTCGAACATCGCGGCCAGCACCGTGGGGCTGCCGTAGGCGCTGCCCTCGCTGCTGGCGCGGGCCTCGAACAGCGGCTTGCCCGAGGCGCGGTCGCGAACGAGCAGCGCCACTTCGCGGTCGTATCGCGGCGGGCTGGCGTAGACCGACATCGACCAGCCCGGCCCCACCCAGGGCCCGCGCCGCCAGTAGCCGAAGCCGCCGTGCCACCACAGCGGGTCGTTCCAGGCGCCCACGTCGGTGCGCGTGGTGCGCGCGCCCACCTGCACCGTCACGTCGGGGGCTTCGCCCGCGGGCGCCGGCTTGAAGCCGGCCTTCTCAAGGGCCGGCCGGGCGGCGGCTTCCAGCGCCTCGGTCTCGGTGGCACGCTGCTGCTGCGACGGCAGGCGTTCGAACGCGTAGGTGCCGGGCTGGCGGCCGGCGGGCCACTCGCCGAAGCTCGAGACCTCGCTGGTGACCGAGTTCAGCGTGGCGCAGCCGGCCAGCGTGAGCGCGAACGCCGCGCCGAGCAGGGCCGTTGCGATGCGCCGCGGCGCCGCCGAGGCCACTGGGGCCACCGCGGCATGCAGCAGGGGCGGGACGATCATGCCTGTTCCTCCAACGGAGCGTCGAGCGGGGCGGTGGGCGCCCCGGGCGCCGCGGGCCGCCCCCATGAACCGACCTTCGGCAGCGCCACCGGGCGGGCCGCCGCCGGGTCTGGCGGCGCGCACGGATCGTCGCCGTCGAACGCCACGTCACCCCGCGCGTCGGGCACGCCCGTGGGTTGGAGCGAGGTGAAGGGGTGCAGGTTCCGGTCCAGCAGGTGCGAAGGGGTGACATGCGCCATCGCGCGCAGCATGTTGTCGCTGCGCCCCGGGTAGTGGCGCTCCCACTCGCGCAGCATCTTCTTGACCTGCACGCGCTGCAGGTTGTCCTGGCTGCCGCACAGCGTGCACGGAATGATCGGGAAGCGGCGGACCTCGGCGAAGCGCTCGAGGTCGGTCTCGGCCACGTAGGCCAGCGGGCGGATGACGACATGGCGCCCATCGTCGCTGACCAGCTTGGGCGGCATGCCCTTCAGGCGGCCGCCGAAGAACATGTTCATCAGCATCGTCACCACCATGTCGTCGCGGTGGTGGCCCAGCGCAATGCGCGTGGCGCCCAGTTCGCCGGCCACGCGGTACAGGATGCCGCGGCGCAGGCGCGAGCACAGGCTGCACATCGTGTGCCCTTCGGGGATGTGCTTCTTCACGATCGAGTAGGTGTCCTGCTCCTCGATGCGGAAGGGCACGCCGCGGCTGCGCAGGTAGTTCGGCAGCACTTCGGCGGGGAAGCCCGGCTGCTTCTGGTCGAGGTTGACGGCGACGAGGTCGAAACGCACCGGCGCGCGCTCGCGCAGGTTGATGAGGATGTCCAGCAGCGCGTAGCTGTCCTTGCCGCCAGACAGGCACACCATCACCTTGTCGCCCTGGCCGATCATGTGGAAGTCGGCGATCGCCTGGCCGACCTGCCGGTGCAGGCGCTTGGAGAGCTTGTTGGCCTCGAAGGCCGCCTTGTGCGCGGGGCGATCGGGCTGGGCGCTGGTGGGCGCGGCGCCGGCGGGCGGGGGTTGGTCGGCCTGCGCCGGCGGCGGGGAGTCGTGAAGCGCGTTCATGGCGAAGATCTCGGGAAGGGGGTGTCGGGTGCGTCAGGTCGGACCAGGTTCGACCACCAGCCGGACCACCGGCCGCTCGGGCTTGCGCCGTGCCACCTCGGTGAAGCCGGCGCGGTCGTACATCGACTTGGCGCCGAACCACATCCAGGCATCGGCGCCGCGCACCGCCTTGTCCACCGGGTAGGCCTCGAGCAGCCGGGCCCGATGCCGGGCCGCGAACTCGATGGCGCCTTGCAGCAGTGTGTGCGCCACGCCCTGATGGCGGTGCGCGGTGGGTACCACGAAGCAGATGATCGACCACACCGGCCGGTCGTCCACCGGCCCCATGACCGGCGACCTGGCCAGCCGCGCGAACTGCTCGCGCGGGCCCAGCGACACCCAGCCCACCGGCTCCTTGCCGCGGTAGGCGATGAGGCCGGGCGGCGGTTGGCCCGCCTCGGTGAGCGCACGCAGTCCGTTGCGGTTGAAGTCGCTCATCGACTGACCGGCGGGCACGGTCACGTGGCCGCTTTGGCGATAGGCCATGCACCAGCAGCCGCGCGCCATCGAGCAGCCCTTGGCGTTGAACAGCGCCTCGACATCCGGCCAGCGCGCGGGCGTCAGCGGGTGCACCACGAGGCCGCTGGCGGCCGACGTGGAATGCGAAGGCGAGCGCGGCGCGGCGCCCGCCGGCCGGCTCGCGGCAGCCTTGCGGGCAGCCGGGCGCGGTTGTGGTCCCGGTTGTGGTCCCGGCTGGGGTTTCGAGCTGCTCTTCCGGGTGGCCATGCTTCGCGTGCCTTTGCTTGCCTGCGAGGTGCGGGATCGACGTGCGGGTTCGATGCGCGGAATCGCGTTCGGCGCCGGCTACCGCGGCGGCGCGGGCAGCACCTCGCGCGCCAGGAACACCACGTCGCGGGCCTGCCCGGCCAGGTGCTGGCCACCGTCGACCAGCAAGGTGGTGCCGGTGATCGATGGCGACTCGACCAGGAAGCGCACGGCCCGCGCGATCTCGTCGGCCGATGCGCCGCGGCCCAGTGGCGTCATGCGGTGCGCGGTGTCGAACTCGGCCGCGCTCATCTCGCTGGAGGTCAGCGTGATGCCCGGCGCCACGCCGCACACGCGGGTGTGCGGCGCAAAGGTCATCGCCAGCATGCGCGTGGCCACCTCGAGCGCGGCTTTCGACAGCGTGTACGACAGGTGGTCGGGGTTGATGGCCCACAGCTTCTGGTCCAGCAGATTGACCACCACCGCCGAGCCGCCTTCGTGGCGCGGCGGCGCATGGCCGCGCGCCTCGTGCAGGGCCTGGGCCAGCAGCAGCGGCGCGCCGGTGTTGGCGCGCCAGTGGCGCTCCATGGCCGCGAAGCTGAAATCGGCGGCGTTGTCGTGCTCGAACAGCGAGGCGTTGTTGACCAGCGCGTCGATGCGGCCCATCTCGCGCACGACGGCCGGCACGAGCGCGCGGCAGGCGGCCTCGTCGGCGAGGTCGGCGCAGAACGCCGCGCTGCGCGGCTCCCTCGGCAGCGGCAGCGGCAGGCCGGGCCTCGCCACCGCGTTCAGGTGCTGCACCAGCGCCTGGGCCGGGCCGGCCGAGTGCCGATAGTGCACTGCCACGCGCCAGCCCGCCGCAGCCAGTTCGAGCGCGATGGCGCGGCCGATGCGCTGCGCAGCACCGGTGACGAGAACCACCGGCGCCGCGGCTGCAGTGTTTCCGGCAGCGGGCGCTTGCGGGGCGGGCGAGAGGGCAGGCATGCTTCCTAGAATGCCGCGCGTGAACCGCCTCAGCCCGCCGGGCCGTGATGCCCCGGGGCTTGCCGACATCGCGGGCCGCGAATTATCGGCGTTGCTCCAGCAGCGCGTGCTTGCCGCCATCGCCGGGGCCGGCGGCTGGCTGCCGTTCGACCGCTACATGGCAATGGCGCTGTACGAGCCGGGGCTGGGCTACTACGCCCGCGGGGCGCCCCTCTTCGGCACCGGGCCCGCCGGCGGCAGCGACTTCGTCACCGCGCCGGAGCTTTCGCCGCTGTTCGGCGCGGCGCTGGCCGCACAGGTGGCCGAGGTGCTGCGGCTGGCCGCGCTCGACGAGGTCATCGAGTTCGGGGCCGGCAGCGGGGCGTTGGCCGCGCAGGTGCTGGGCGCGCTGGCAGCGCGCGGCATCGCACTGCGCCGCTACACCATTGTCGAGCTGCCCGGGGCGCTGCGGGCGCGGCAGCAGCAGCGCCTGGCCGGCTTCGGCGACACCGTGCGCTGGCTCGACAGGTGGCCGCCCGCCATCGAAGCGGTGGTCATCGGCAACGAGGTGCTCGACGCCATGCCGGTGAAGCTGCTGCGCTTCGACGGCCAGGCCTGGCTGGAGCGCGGCGTGATCGCTGCAGCGGCAGCGTCCACAGCGGCCGAACCGATGCCGGTACACCCGCCCCATCGCCAGGGGGAGCGCGCGGTCGATGACGGGGCCAGCCCCGCCGGCCCGGGCGCGGCCGTCGTGCCCGTTGGACTGGCCTTCGCCGAGCGGCCAACGGCGTTGCGCCCGCCGCTGGCCGAACAAGCGTTGCCCGGGGCGACGGTGGAAATCCATCCCCAGGCCGAGGCCTTTGTCGCCACACTGGCCGCGCGGCTGGCCCGCGGCGCTGCCTTCTTCATCGACTACGGCTTCCCCGAGGCCGAGTACTACCACCCGCAGCGCCACCAGGGCACGCTGATGTGCCATCGCGCGCATCGCGCCGACATCGACCCGCTGGCCGAGCCCGGCACCAAGGACATCACCGCGCACCTCAACTTCACGGCCCTCGCGCTGGCCGCGCAGGAGGTGGGCGCCGAGGTCGTGGGCTACACGAGCCAGGCGCGGTTTCTGATGAACTGCGGCCTGCTGGAGCGGCTGCACGGGGCCGACGCGCGCACGCTCGCGCCGGCGCACAAGCTGCTGGCCGAGCACGAGATGGGTGAGCTGTTCAAGGTGCTGGCCTTCGCCCGCGGCGTGCGGTTCGGGCCGGCCGGGCCGCTGGGTTTTCGGGCCGGCGACCGCACGCACATGCTGTAGGGTGCGGGTCATGCGCTGGCTGCTCGTCTTCCTGCTCGCCTGCCTGCTGTTCAACGTGCTGCAGGGCTGGCTGGCCAAGATCGGCCTGGGCCGGCTGCCGGGGGACATCCGGTTCCGGGCCGGCGGGCGGGACTGGTTCGTGCCGCTGACGAGTTCGATCGTCCTCACCGTGCTCGGGGCCGTGATCGGATTGCTGATCTGAGCCGCGGCGGCCCCGGTGCCCGCGGAAACAGGGGGGCCCCGGCAGGCGCGCGGCCGCACCCTGCCGCGTAAGATGCGGGCCACGTTGGGAGGCCGCGGCGCACGCCGCGGCCGGCAAGTCAAAGCGAGCGCAAGCCACCGGACAGTTCCATCATGGGTGCAACGGAAGCCATGGGCCACGGCGCCGAGAGCGCCGCCGCGCCCAGCCCCTCGCCCACGGCCCGGCGTTGGTTCCTCGAGGGCGTGGCGGCCGACGGCTCGCACACGGTGCACGAGGTGGCGTTGGTGCCGTTTCGCGTCGGGCGCGATGCCGGCAACGAGCTGGCGCTGGCGGCGCCGGGCATGTCGCGCCAGCATGCCGTGCTGGTGGCCACCGAGGACGGGCGGCTGCGCCTCACCGACCTCGGCAGCACCAACGGCACCTACGTGAACCGCGTGCGGCTGGCCGCCGCGCGCGTGCTCGACGAGAACGACGTCATCCACTTCGGCAACGCCGAGTTCCGCCTCGGCGTGCTGGGCAGCGCCACCATTCCGGTCAACGCCGACCGCACGATGATCGCGCCGGCCGGCGCGCAGCTGTCGGGCCACTTCGTGCCGCACGAGAAGCAGATGAACGAGCTGCTCGGCGGCGCTGGCCTCGGCGGCGCCGTGCAGCCGATCGTGCGGGCGCTGGGCGGCCAGCGCTTCGCCCTCGAGTTGCTGGGCCGCAGCTCGCACCCCGAGCTGCCGGCCTCGCCGGTGCACCTGTTCGCGCTGGCCGCCCGCATGGGCCGCGAGGCCGAGCTGTCCAGCGCCTTCCGCGACCACGGCGTGCGCACGGTGGCGCAGCTGGCGCCGGGCAGCACGCTGTTCGTGAACACCCACCCGCAGGAGACCTTCGAGCCCGGCTTCCTCGAGGCGCTGTCGCGACTGCCGCGCGACGGCCTGAAGCTCGACCTCGTGATCGAGGTCCATGAGACGGCGGTCATGGAGGTCGAGCGCATGCGCGAGCTGGCCGCCAAGCTGGCCGACCTCAACGTGCGCTTCGCCTACGACGACTTCGGCGCCGGCCAGGCGCGGCTGAACGAGCTGGCCGAGGTGCCGGCGCACTTCGTCAAGTTCGACTTCGGGCTCGTGCACGGCATCAACGAGGCCAGCGGCGCCAAGCAGAAACTGGTCAGCGACCTCGTGCGCATGTGCAAGGAGCTGGGCTCGATGACGCTGGCCGAGGGCGTGGAGACCGAGGCCGAGGCCGAGGTCTGCCGGCAGATCGGCTTCGACCTGCTGCAGGGCTACCTCACCGGCCGGCCGGCGCCGTTCGACAGCTTGCGCGGCTGACCTGACTGGGGCCGCGGCCCGGGCGCAGCGAGGGGGGGTCTTCCGGGGGCGCCTTCCCTGCGCCGTGCGGCAGTTGCCTGGCTGCCCTGCAGACGCGCGCCGGCGTGCCATGGGCGCGCGCGCCCGGTCAGACCTCGATGCGCCACCCGTGCCCGCAACCGCGGCAGCGCACGGTCACGCGCTCACCGCTGTCGTCGGACTGCACGAGCTCCAGCCGCCCGTAGGTCTTGCACTGCGGGCATTCGGCCTGGCTGGCGGCCAGCTCGGCGTGGTTCAGCAGCAGGAGGTAGCGGCGCAGCGCCCACAGCCCCGCGCCGGCGCACAGCACCAGAGTGGCCAGCTCCTCCACGCGCTCGGCCCAGCCGAGCGTGCCGCGCATGGCCTCCAGCGCGCCGAACACCGCCACCAGGCACAGGAACGTCAGCACCAGGTGGCCGTGGCTTTGCAGCAGCTGGCGCTCGTACCACTTGCGAAAGCCCACCCGGCGGATGCCCTCGGCCAGCCTCATGTTCGCTTTCGATCCTTCGGTGGCGTGCCCGCCGTGGCTGTCATGAGCGACGTACGCAGCGTGCGCGATGTGCGCGATGTGCGCGCGGCGCAGGGCCATCTTGTCACGCTTGTCTCGCAGCAGGCCAGGCGGCCCGCAGCGCCGCCAGGCGTGCCTGCTGCACCGCCTGGCCGACCTTGGGACCGCGGGCGCCCGAGTCCAGTGCCCGTTGCGCGGCCGTTGCCGTGTCGGCGCCGGCCGCGGCCGCGTGCAACCGGCCCAGGGTGTCGATCGCTTCGGCGGCAGCACCCGGCGTGCCCCGCGCCGGTCCGCCACCCGGCGTGCCCCGCGCCGGCCCGCCACCCAGCGGCTGTGACCAGCGGGCGGCTTCGAGCAGTGCCCGGAATCGTTGCGGCTGCCGGAACGCGTCGCAGCGCTCCAGCAGCGCGAGCACGGCATCGGCCTGCGCGTCGTGCCGCGGCCCGGCGGGGCGCCAGGCGGCCAGCCTCTCGCCCTCGCGCGCGAACAGCTGTGCCAATTCGCGCACCTCGGTGGGCACCCGCAGGCGTTGGGCGGCACGGGCCACCGCCGGGCTCGCGCCGGCCTCGCCTTCCTCGGCCCAGCCCAAGAGCGCGAACCGCACCGCCAGCGCGGCGCCGGCTGCCGCAGCGGCGTCCACCTGCGCCAGCGCCGCGGCGTCCAGCCGCGGCTCGGGCAGCAGCCGCGCCAGTGCACCGCAGCCGCGCAGCACCTCGAACATGCGGCTGGGCCGCCGCGCCATCAGGCCGCGGGCCAGCTCCTGCCACACACGCTCGGGCACCAGCGCGTCCACCTCGCCGGCCTGCACGAGTTGCGCCAGCAGCGCCTCGGTCTCGGGCGCCACGGTGAAGTGCGGCCAGCGCGCCGCGAAGCGCGCCAGCCGCAGCAGCCGCACCGGGTCTTCGGCAAACGCCGGCGAGACATGGCGCAGCACGCCGCCGGCCAGGTCGTGCCGGCCGCCGAAGGGGTCTATCAGCGTGCCGTCGGCGGCCTCGGCCATCGCGTTGATGGTCAGGTCGCGCCGCGCGAGGTCCTGCTCCAGCGTCACCTCGGGCGCGGCGTGGAAGGTGAAGCCGTGGTAGCCGCGTCCGCTCTTGCGCTCGGTGCGCGCCAGCGCCACCTCCTCGCCGGTGGTGGGGTGCAGGAAGACCGGAAAGTCCTTGCCCACCGGCTTGTAGCCCAGCGCCAGCAGCTCTTCGGGCGTGGTGCCCACGGCCACCCAGTCGCGGTCGCTGACCGGCTCGCCGAGCAGGCGGTCGCGCACGGCGCCGCCGACGATGTACAGCTGCATGCCGGCAATGATGCCGCGATGGCCGCCGGCCTGGGCCGGCCTGGGCCGGGTCGCGATCCGGCTCGGAGCTCGCGTGGCGGCCTTGCAGCCCGCGTGGTTCTAGCACGCGGGCAGCCCACGGCGCACGCGCAGCCCGGGCTGGCCGCGCGGCCTGCGCGCCGGCCGGTCAGCGCCGCGTGCGGTACGGTTCGTCCTCGGGCACGAACTCGTGCTCCTGCAGCGCATCGGCGATCCACGCCGCCGGGCCGGGTGCCGCCAGCAGGCGCTGGGCGTAGTCGGCCGCCGGCCCGGACAGCGGCAGGCCGTAGGTGCGCACGCGCAGTGCCACCGGCGCGTAGTAGGCGTCGGCGGCGCCGAAGGCGCCGAACAGGAACGGCCCGCCGCGGCCACCGGGCGCGGCGGCGGCCAGCGCGTCGCTCCACATGCGGTCGATGCGCTCGAGGTCGCGCTGCACCTGCGGCTGCTCGCGCAGCACCCGGGCGCCGACCTCGGGCATCGAGGCCTCGACGTTCATCGGGCAATGCTGGCGCAACGCGCCGAAGCCGGCGTGCATCTCGGCGCAGATCGAGCGCGCGCGCGCACGTGCGGCGCGGTCGGTGGGCCACACGCCCTGGTCGGGGAAGCGCTCATGCAGGTACTCGGCGATGGCCAGGCTGTCCCAGACGACAAGGTCGCCGTCGATCAGCGCGGGCACGCGCCCGGCCGGGCTGATGGGCAGCATCGCGGCGCGAAAGCCGCCGGTCCCCAGGCCGAGCATGAAGCTCAGCTTGCGTTCCTCGAAGTCGATGCCCAGGCCCCGCATCAGCACCCACGGGCGCATCGACCACGAGGAGTAGTTCTTGTTGGCGATCACGAGTTGCATGGTGTGCGGTTCCTTCTTGCGGCCTTGGCCGCGGTGTGGTCAGGCCGCCGATGCCGGGCCATGCCGAAAGGCAGCGGGATCACGATGTTGCATCGGCACGATGCGGCGCGCGCATCAGCGATGCAGTGCCCGCCAGCCGTCCAGGCGGGCCACCCCTTGTCCGGGCGCGAGGTAGCCCGGCGCCACAGCGCCGATCGCCGCCGGCGTGATGCCCAGGTCCACCAGGCCCGGCAGCCGCCCGCTGGCCACGCTGGGCACCTTCATCGAATCGAGGTTGTCGCGCGACATCAGCGGCACACCGGGCAGCCGCTCCAGCACGAAGGCCTGCGCCCGCGCCGTCCAATCAGGCAGCGCGATCTGCGGGCGCTCACGGCCTGCGAGGCGCCCGGCCAGGCGCACGATCTCCCCCAGCGGCAGCACCTGCGGGCCGGCGCACTCGATGGTGCGGCCCTCGCCCACCGCCGCCCAGCGCGCATCGGCCAGCGTGCGCACCACCGCCTCGGCGACGTCTTCCACCCACACTGGCTGGAAGTGCACGTGGCTGGCGGCCAGCGGCACTACCGGTGCCACCGCCTGCAGCGCGGCGAACAGGTTGAGCAGCCGGTCGTGCGCGCCGAAGATGACCGACGGCCGCAGGATGGTCAGCGCCAGGCCGCCGGCCCGCAGCGCCGCCTCGCCGGCGGCCTTGCTGCGCAGGTAGTGCGACGGTGCATAGGGTGCCACGCCCAGCGCGCTGACGTGCACGAGGCGGCGCACGCCGGCGCCGTGCATGGCGCGCGTGAGCGCTTCGGGCAACGCGCGATGCACGGTGTCGAATTGCGCCGGCGTGCCGTGCAGGATGGCCACCAGGTTGATCACCGCGTCGCACCCTCGCGCCAGCGCCGCCAGGCTGGCCGCATCGTGCACGCCGGCCTGCACCAGCTCCACGCCGGGCAGCGTGCGCAGGTGCGCCGCGTGGGCCAGCCTTCGGGTCGGCACGACGGGCGCGAGCCCATGGCGCACCAGCCGCTCGCAGACCGAGCGGCCGACGAAGCCGCTGCCCCCAAGTACCAGGATCTTGTTCATCGGTGTGATGTCGACGCCATGCTGCGGCGCCAGTGTAGAACCGGGCGCCCCACGGGCTGGGGTCTGGTCGCCCGGGCGCTGCGATCGGCGGCCGCGAGCCTGTCCGGCGGGGCCGGTCAAGGCAGGTCGCGGTTCTCCGCCGGGGCGCCGGCGTCGCGCGGACCGATCGGCCCGCCGAGGCGCGCCTTGAGGCTCACCGCGCTCGGCCGCGGCGCGGCCGCCACCCATGCGACGGCGGGAGGCGCCACAGCGGGTGCCGCGCCGGAACCCGCCGCAGCCGGGCCGGCGCTGCCCGCGCCCGCCACGGCGCCGGCACCCGCCGCGGGCCCGAGCCGCGCCGCGTAGACCACCGCGTTGGCCAGCACCTTCTTGACGTAGTCGCGCGTCTCGTTGAACGGAATGCCTTCGATCCACGCGGCCGGTTCCACCGTGGCGCCCTCCCGCCAGCGGCGGGGCCGGGCCGGGCCGGCGTTGTAGGCCGCTGCGCCCATGGCCTGCGTGCCGCCGAACTCTTCGAGCACGAGCTTGAGGTAGGTGGTGCCCAGCAGCAGGTTGGTGTCGCGGTCGGTGACCTGGTCGGGTCGCCAGTCGGCCAGGCCGACGCGCCGCGCCGTCCAGCGTGCCGTGGCCGGCATCAGCTGCATCAGGCCCGAGGCGCCCACGTGCGAGCGGGCGTCGAGGATGAAGCGCGATTCCTGGCGGATGAGGCCGAACACGTAGGCCGGGTCGAGGCCGGTGTCGCGCGCCTGTGCGAGCACGGCGTCGCGGAACGGCAACGGGTAGCGCTGCGTCACGTCGGCCACATCGCGCGTGCGTTCGCTGGTGTTGATGCAGCGGTCCCAGATCTCGCGCTCGCAAGCCAGTGCGGCGGCGGCCATCAGCTCGCGATCGTTCATGCCGCGCAGCGAGTAGTTCCACTCGCGCACGCCCTCGGCGCGCAAGCCCAGCGCCATCAGCCGCAGGGCGCGCTTCAGGCCGGCGTGCTGGCGCAGCGGCTCACGCTCGGCGTCCACCAGCGGCACCGGCGCAGCGGGCAGGGCGATCCGGCGGCCGAGGTCTTCCAGCGCCAGCTGCGGGTAGAAGCCCAGCGGCCCGGCAATCGCCTCCAGCTTCAGCCGCGCAAGGCTGCGTGCGCCTTCGCCTTCTGCGCCGGGTGCGGCATTGCCGCGCAGCGCGCGGGCGCGCCAGTACACCCAGGCTGCGTCGCGCTGCTCGGCCGCGCTCATCTCCTCGACGGCGCGCTGCACGAGGGTCCAGCGCGCCTTGTCGGTGGCCGGCCCGCGCAGCGCCGCGCGGACCATCCAGGCGAGCGTCTCGTCGCTGAACGGTGCTTCGTGCACGCCGACAACCGGCGGCGCGGCCGTGCCGCCCTCGGTGCCCTCAGCGGAGCCGGCGGCCATCGACGGGCGGCCTCGGCCCACGGCCTTGTCCCAGGCGGCGAAGGCGCGACGGGCGAAATCGGCGGCACGCAGATGCTGCTTGAGCGCCGCGTGGCGGGCCACACCACCCCAGGCGCGAGCCAGCTCCAGCGCGGGCAGGCGGGTTGCCTCGTGCTGTTCGAGGTGGGTGAAGGCGAGGTCGGGGTCGGCCGCCGCCAGCCGCCACAGCGCCAGCACGGCCAGCCCGTGGCCGGCTTCGGTGCGCGTGCCGCGCCGCTCGCGCAGGAAGCGGCCGGGGTCCTTGAACAACGCGTCCACCTGCGCGGCCAGTTGGGCATCGACGAACGCCGCGCGCTCGCGCGCCAGCCGCGGCCGGTTGAGCTCGGTGGCGGCGCGCAGCCCCTGCCACAGCTCGGTGGCACCGAACACGCGCTGCTCGAACAGCGTCTGCGCGAGCAGCGAGCAGCCGTCGTCGGGCTCGCGCTGCGCGAGCCAGGCCACGCGGGCGGCGCCGCGCAGATCGGGGGCGGGGGGCGCAGCGGGTGCGGGCACCGGGGCCGCGGGCGCGGGAGCTGCGGCGGCAGGAAGTGCTCCGGCGGGCGCGGTGCCGGCGCTCGCAGCGGCGGCGGCGGTTGGGGCCCCCGATGAGGCCCCCGATGAGGCCGCTGATGAGGCCGCTGATGAGGCCGCTGTGGGGGCCGCCGTGGGGGCCGCCGTGGGGGCGATTGATGGGACCGCCGAAGCCGCCAAAGCGCCGCCACCCGCCGCCGCGCCGGCAAGTGCGCCGCCGTGCTGATGCGCGGCCAGCAGTGAGAAACACGTGACCTCGCGGTCGTCGTTCATGCGAAAGCGCGGGAACTCGGTGCGCAGCGTCGCCCAGTCGCGGCGGCGGCCAAGTTCGAGCAGCCAGTCGTTGCGCAACCGGTCTTCGACATAGGTGCCCCGCCAGCGGGCAGCGAAGGCGTCGAAGTCGGCCGGCTGTGCATCGGCCAGGCGCACCGCCAGCTCCCAGTACTCCACCCACGAGGCGAGCGGGTGGTCTTGCATCGCGGCCGCCTGGCGCAACGCGAAGAGCTGGTGGCGGTCCTTGGCGCGAAAGGCCTCGCGCGCCTGCACCACCGGGTCGTCGCCCGGCGCCGCAAGGCTGCCGCCGTTCTGCGCGCGCACCGCACGCGGGGGCGCAGCCATCGCCGCGGCAACGAGCACGAGGCCCAAAGTGGCGACGATGCGGCGCTTCACGCCGACCACTGTAGGCATCTGCACTTGCGGCATGGGGTCGAATTCTGCTGTGAAAGGCGCACTGTTTCGTCGCCCCCCGGGGTCGAGGGGCTGCGGGGCTGCGGAGCCGCAGGGCTGCGGGGCCGCGGGGCTGTCGTCATCGGGCCCGCTGGCCGGCGGCCCGGGGCGTGGACTTGGCGGCCGAGGCCGCTTGCCAGGCCCGCTGCGCCCACGGCGCCATCAGCGCCGGCGACTCCATCGCCTCGTCGGGCACGGTCCAGTAGCTCATGCGCACCGGCTTGCCCTTGCCCTCGTAGATGAAGGGCTGGCAACCGGCCGCGACGAAGCTCGCTTCGGTCCTGGCGTCGACCTTCAGGTACAGGCGGTCGAACGCGATGAGGGCCACGAACAGGTCGCGCGCGTACAGGCCATGCCCGCCGAACATGCGGCGCGAGCGCACCGGCCCGAGCGTGGCGAGCAGCTCCAGGCAGTGTTCGACGAAGGCGGGACCCATGGGTGTACCGATATCGGTTGCGGCCGGGCAGATTGGGCGCGGGGGTGCGCCGGGTGCGTGGCGGGCGGACAATACCAGCCGTCCAAGCGCCGCCATGTCCCTCGACCTGCCCTCCTTCGAACCTTCGCACGACAAGAAGGCGCTGCGCCGCCAGCTGCAGGCCGAGCGCCAGGGCCTGCTCGACCGCCATCGGCGCGCCGTGCAGTTGCAGGAGGTGCTGCGCGTGTGGCTGGTGGCCCGCGGCGAGTCGACCATCGGCGCCTACTGGCCGATCAAGGGTGAATTCGACGCGCTGCCGGCGCTGTACCGCTGGAGCGAGGCCCACGAGGGCCGGCGCATCGGGCTGCCGGTGGCCGACCGCGAGACCAAGCACCTGCGTTTCCACGTCTGGTTTCCGGGCTGCCCGATGGAAGAAGACGCCTACGGCATCCCCAAGCCCAAAGGCACCGAGGAGTTCCACCCGCAGCTGCTGCTGGTGCCGTGCGTGGGCTACGGCCCGCGCGGGCTGCGCCTGGGCTACGGCGGCGGGTTCTACGACCGCACGCTGGCCGACCTGCACCCGCGCCCGGTGACGGTGGGCCTGGCCTACGCGCACGGTTTCCTGCCGTGGCTGGCCGCCGAGCCGCACGACGTGCCGCTGGACGCCATCCTCACCGAGGAAGGGGCGGCGTGGGAGCGAGCGCCGTAGAGGCCGCCGTGGAGGCCGCCGAAATGGGCGGTACCGCCAGCAGGTCCAGACAGCCGCCCGGGGCGGCGCGTCGCCGCCGTGCTCAGCGTTCGGCAATGAAGTGCTGCACCGTCGGCGACCGGCGCTCGACCAGGTACTCGAGCAGGCTGGCTTCCAGTTCGAGGTCGGCCAGCGTCGCGCGGGCGCGCTGGTGCAGGTAGTCGGCCCAGCTCGTGACGATGAACCGCTCGACGAAGCGGCTGGGGTCGGCGAGGTCGCGGTAGACGCGCCACAGCGTCGCGCCGTCGCGGCGGCGCGGGCCGCGCAGCTGCGTCACGGCGTCGAGGAAGGCCTCGGCACGATCGCTTTGCACCCGGTAGACGAACTCCACCGACACCGGGCCCGCCTCGGGGTCGGGGCGGTGCGCGACGAACAGGTCTTCCGACAGCGGCGCCTGCGTCACCTCCTCCAGCTCGCTCATGCGCAGCGGAAAGCGCCGCACGAGCAGCAGCCCGGCGGCCAACGCCAGCGCCGCCAGCGTCAGCGCCCAAGACAGACCCAGCAGGGACGCCAGCGCTCCCGAGACCGCCGATCCGACGGCAAACGAGCCGAGCGAGCACAGCACGTGCAGCGCGTTCGCCCGCGCGCGCACCCAACGCGGCGCGCTGGCCTGCGTGGCCATGTTGTAGGTCGACATCACGCCCATCCAGCAGCCGCCGCCGACGAACAACGCCGCGTACACCGGGGCGCTCCAGCGGCTCCAGGCCGCCACCAGCATCACCATCGCGAACAGCAGCGTGCCCGTGCCCACCAGCCGCTCCAGCCCGAGGCGCTGGCGCCAGCGGCCGATGAACAGGCCGGCCAGCACGGCGCCGCCACCCAGGCAGGCCATCAGCAGCCCGAAGCCGGTGGCGCCCAGGCCCAGCTGGCGCTGGCCGATCACCGGCAGCAGCGCCCACAGCGCCGCGCCTGCCGCGCCGAAGGCGCCGGTACGCACGAGCTGGGCCAGCACGGCGTCGCTGTGGCGCGCGAAGCGCAGCGCGCTGAGCACGCCGCCCCACAGTCGCTCGGCCGGCAGCCGCGACGGCGGATGCGGCCGCGGCGGATGCCAGCGCACGGCCTGCCACAGCGCCAGCACGCCCAGCGAAGCACCGAGGAACACGGCCACCGGGCTGGCCAGCGCGTACAGCGCCCCGGCCAGCGCCGGGCCGATGGCGCGCGCCGCGTTGTACGAGATGCCGATCAGCGTGATGGCCTGAGGCAACTCCTCGCGCGGCAGCGTGTCGACGACGGCCGAGTTCCAGCCGGGCGACAGCAGCGCCGTGCAGCAGCCGCAGACGAAGGTCAGCGCCAGCAGCGTGCCGGCGCCGGCCCAGCCCAGCGCCAGCAGCGCGGCGAGCACCAGCACCACGCCCGCCTGCACCGCCAGCACCACTAGCAGCAGGCGCCGCCGGTCGGTGGTGTCGGCCAGCACACCGGCCGGCAGGGCCAGCAGGAACATCGGGCCGAAGGAGGCCGTCTGCACCAGCGCGGCGAGGAAGGCCGAGCCATCCAGCTCGACGATCAGCCAGGCCGTGGCCATGGCCTGCATGAAGCTGCCGACGAAGTAGATGAGGCCGCCGGCCAGCAGGCCGCGGAAGGCGGCGCGCCGAAGCGGCTGGGTGACCGACAGGCTGCTCATGGCCGGCGCGGGCGCCCCAATGCCCTCGGGGCGGCGGGTGGAATTGCCGGTGTCGCTGGCCGCGCCATCTGATTCACCGGGCCCTCTTCATCAACGCGGCGCCGCCGTGGCGCCGGTGGCCGACCCCGGCAGCCGAAGGGCCATCAGCGCCACCCACCCGGCGGCGCTGATCACGCACGACATCGCCATCAGCGTCTGCGCCGAGCGCTCCAGCGCCAGCCCGAACAGCCATGGCGCGAAGGCCTGCAGCGCCTGTGCCGGCAGCGACAGCCACCCTTGCCGGCGGCCGTAACCCTGCGCGCCGAACAGCGCCAGCGGCAGCGTGCCCTTGGCGATGGTGATGATGCCGTTGCCCGCGCCATGCAGCAGCGCAAAAGGTGCCGCGACCGGCAGCCCGAAGGCCAGCAGCGCGCCCATGCCCAGCGGGGGCCCCGCGGCGGCCAGCCGCGCCGACAGCAGCGGGTGCCAGCGCCGCAGCAGCCCGAACTCCAGCAGCCGCCCACCCACCTGCGCCGGACCGACCAGCGTGCCCACCGCCACCGCCGCGGCCAGTGATGCGCCGGCGGCCATCATCAGCCCCGGCAGGTGTGCGCCGATGCCGGTGGTGACAAAGCGCGTGGTCGCGAAGACGAAGGCCAGCAGCACCAACGGACCCCACGGCGCAGCAGGGGCCTCGGCGACGGCCACGGGTTGCGTGGCCGCAACCGCTTCGGGCGCCTGCCGCTCGCTTGCATCGGCGGCCCCGTGCGGCCCGGCCGCCGCCTGGCGGCGCGGCAGCCACGCATTCAGCGGCAGCCCCAGCACGAGATGCAGCGCCGCCCAGCCCTGACAGGCGCCACGCCAGCCCCACTGCTCGCTCATCCAGGCGGTGAGCGGCCAGCCCACGGTGCTGGCAAAGCCCGCCAGCAGCGTGATGCCGGTGATCGGGTTGCGCGAGGCGCGCCCGTACAGCCACACGAGGCCGGCGAACGCGGCGTCGTACAGGCCCGCGCCCATGGCCACGCCGACCAGCGCGAAGGCGCCGAACAGCGACACCGGCCCCTGCGCATGGCCGAGTGCGGCCAGGCCCGCCGCGAACAGCAAGTTGGTGCCCATCAGCACCGGCCGCCCGCCGTGGCGGTCGATGAAGCGGCCGGTGGCCGGGCCCACCATTGCCGCCAGCACCAGCGACACCGAGAAGGCCAGGAACACCGTGGTCACCGACAGGCCGAGGTCGCGCGCCATCGGCGCGGCCACGATCGCCGGCAGGTAGTACGACGAGGCCCAGGCCAGTGTCTGCGTGCTGCCCAGCAGCAAGACGACGCGCCGCGTGTTCAAGGCGAAAGGCGTTGCGGCCGCTTGCCCGCTCAGCCGCGCTTGGCCACCAGCGTGAGGATGTCGTAGCTGGCCACCACTTCACCGAGCTGGTTGGTGACTTCCACGTCCCAGGCCACCACGCCCTGGCCCACGCCGTCGGCGCCCTTCTTGCGCCGGTCGATCTTGCGCTTGGCCGTCAGCCGCGCCTGGATGGTGTCGCCGATGCCCACCGGCTTGACGAAGCGCAGCGTGTCCAGCCCGTAGTTGGCCAGCACTGGCCCCTGCGCGGGGCTGACGAACAGGCCGGCGGCCGCCGAGAGCACGAAGTAGCCGTGCGCGATGCGCTTGCCGAACGGGCTCTTGGCCGCGGCCACCTCGTCGAAGTGCATGTAGAAGAAGTCGCCGCTGATGCCGCCGAAGGCCACGATGTCGGCCTCGCTCACCGTGCGCCGGTGCGTGAGCAGGCTTTCGCCGATGACGAGGTCTTCGAAGTGGCGGCGGAACGGGTGGATCGCGGTCTCGACCACCTTCGCGCCGCGCACGAACTCGCCCGTCACCGCGGCCAGCATGGAAGGCGAGCCCTGCACGGCGGTGCGCTGCAGGTAGTGCTTCACCGCGCGCAGCCCGCCGAGTTCCTCGCCGCCGCCGGCGCGGCCCGGGCCGCCATGCTTGAGCATCGGCAGCGGCGAGCCGTGGCCGGTGGATTCGGCAGCGGCCTCGCGGTCCAGCACCAGAAAGCGCCCGTGCAACGCGGCCACCTGCGGCACCACGCGCGCGGCGGTCGCCGGCTCCTTGGTCACCAGCGTGCCCACCAGGCTGCCGCGGCCGCGCGCGGCCAGCGCCACGGCCTCGTCGAGTTCGTCGTACGGCATCAACGTGCTCACCGGGCCGAAGGCCTCGATGTCGTGCACCGCGGCGTTGACCAGCGGCTTGCGGCACAGCAGCAGCGTCGGCGCGAAGAAGGCGCCCTGCTCGACGCCTTCGCCCTGCGGCTTGAAGCCGGGGCCTTCGCCGAAGATCACCTCGTTGCCGGCGGCGAGTGCGGCCACGCGCTCGGCCACGTCGGCCTGCTGCGACTTCGAGGCCAGCGCGCCCATGCGCACCGCTTCGAGCGCCGGGTCGCCCACCACCACCTTGGCCAGGCGCTCGGCGAGCTTCGTGGCCACGGCATCGAGCAGCCGGCGCGGCACGATGGCGCGGCGGATGGCGGTGCACTTCTGGCCCGCCTTCACCGTCATCTCGCGCGCCACTTCCTTGACGAACAGGTCGAACTCCTCGTCGCTCTCGGTCACATCGGGGGCGAGGATGGCGCAGTTCAGCGAATCGGCCTCGGCGTTGAACGGGATCGAGCGGCGCAGCAGGTTGGCATTCACGCGCAGCCGCGCGGCGGTGTCGGCGCTGCCGGTGAAGGTGACGACGTCGCTTTCCTCCAGCCGGTCGAGCAGGTCGCCGGTGCCGCCGATGACCAGCTGCAACGCACCCTCGGGCAGCAGGCCCGACTCCAGCATCAGCCGCACGCATTTCTCGGTGAGATAGCTGGTGGACGTGGCCGGCTTGGCGATGGTGGGCATGCCGGCCAGAAACGTCGGCGCGAACTTCTCCAGCAGGCCCCAGACCGGAAAGTTGAACGCGTTGATGTGCACCGCCACGCCGCGGCGGGGCACCAGGATGTGCGTGCCGGCGAAGCTGCCCTTCTTGCCCAGCGGGATGGCCGGCCCTTCGTGCACGACGTTGCCCGAGGGCAGTTCGTTGCCGCCCGTGCCGGCGTAGGCGAACAGCGTGCCGGTGCCGCCTTCGATGTCGATCCAGCCGTCGGTGCGCGTGGCGCCGGTGTGGGCCGACACCGCGTACAGTGCTTCCTTGCGCTCGCCGAGGTACTTCGCCAGGAGCTTGAGCCGCTCGGCACGTTCCTGGAAGTCCAGCGCCAGCAGCGCGGGCACGCCGCGGCGGTGCGCGAAGGCGATGGCCTCGGCGAAGTCGGGGGCCTCGGCATGGGTGTGCGCCACGACGCTGCCGTTGACGGCCGAGTGCAGCGCAAGCGCGGGGTGCTGGCCGAGCCAGCGGCCGGCAATGTGGCTTTGCAGGACAGGGCTCACGGCAGGGCTCACGGCAGGGCTCACGTCAAGGCTCCCAGGCTCTTCAGTCCAGCCCGAGCTTGATGCGGCGCGCCACTTCGCCCCACTTCTGCGAGTCGGCGGCCAGCGTGCGTGCGGCGTCGGCGCTGGTGCTTCCGACGACGACCTGGTCGCCGGCCTTCAGCTTTTCCACCACGTCGGGCGCCTTGATCGCTTCGACGAAGGCCTGGCGCATGCGCGAGACGATGGCTTCGGGCGTGGCCTTCGGCGCGAACATCGCCAGCGCGAAGTCGGCGCGATAGCCGGCCAGGCCGGCCACGCCGGTCTCGGCCATCGTCGGCACATCGGGCAGGGTGGGCGAGCGCTGCGCGCCCGAGACCGCCAGCGCCACCAGCTTGCCGGCGCGGATGTGCGGCAGCACCGTGGGGCCGGCCAGCAGGCCGCAGGGCACCTGGCCGCCGATCACGTCTTGCGTGGCCGGCGCCGGGCCCTTGTACGGCACATGCGTCATCTCGATGCCGGCCATGTGCAGGAACAGCTCCATGGAGAGGTGCCCGGGCACCCCGGCACCGCCCGAGGCGTAGCTGAGCTTGCCGGCCCTGGCCTTGTCGACGAGCTCCTTCACGCTCTTCACGCCCGTGGCCGGGTTGCACACCAGCGTCTGGCTGAAGCTCGTGCCGATGGTCACCGGCTGCAGATCCTCGACCTTGAAACCCAGTTGCTTGTAGACATGCGGGTTGACGGTGACCAGCGTGTCGGTGCCCCACAGCCAGGTGTGGCCGTCGGGCGCGGCGCGCGCCGCTTCCGCGGTGCCCAGGTTGCCGCCGGCCCCCGGGCGGTTCTCGATGACGATGGGCTGCTTCAGCGCGGCCTGCATCTTCTCGGCGGCCAGGCGCATCACGATGTCGCTCGGGCCGCCGGGCGGGAACGGCAGGATGACCTTGATCGGCCGGTCGGGCCAGGTCGGTTGTGCGGCGGCCGGGCCGGCCGCGCCGGCGGCGATCAAGGTCATCGCGGCCAGGCCCGCGGCCAGCCGCCGACGGTGGTCGGTCATGCTTGTCTCCTCATCGTTGGATGACTTGCGGTGCCGTGTGGCGCCGGTGCGGGTGCCCGGGCCGCGGCCTGGGCCGACGACCAGCGCGTCAGAGGCAGGCCGTCGTCACGCTCTTGGTGTTGAGGTAGGCCTCCACCGCCTCGGGGCCGCCTTCGCTGCCGTAGCCCGAGTCCTTCACGCCGCCGAAGGGCATCTCGGGCACCGCGGCGGCCGGCTGGTTGATCCACAGCATGCCGGTCTGCAGCCCCTCGCTGAGCAGGTGCGCGGTGCGCAGCGAGCCGGTGAAGGCATACGCGGCCAGGCCGTAGGGCAGCCGGTTGGCCTCGGCGATGGCGTCTTCGATGCGGTCGAAGCCGCGCACAGCGGCCATCGGGCCGAAGGGCTCTTCGTTGAAGACCAGGCTGTCGGTGGGGGCGTCGACCAGCACCGTCGGGGCGAAGAAGTTGCCGGCGCTGCCGATGCGCTCGCCGCCGGTGGCGACCTGCGCGCCGCGCTTCACCGCGTCGGCGGTGAGGCGCTCCATCGCCGCCACGCGGCGCGGGTTGGCCAGCGGCCCCATCGAGGTGCCTTCCTCCAGCCCGCCGGCGACCTTCAGGCCGCGCGACACCGCCACCAGCCCCTTGACGAATTCGTCGCGCACGCTGTTGGCGACCAGAAAGCGCGTCGGCGAGATGCACACCTGCCCGGCGTTGCGGAACTTGGAGCCGCCGGCGATCTTCACCGCCTTGGCGATGTCGGCGTCCTCGGCCACGATGACCGGCGCGTGGCCGCCGAGCTCCATCGTCACGCGCTTCATGTGCGCACCAGCCAGCGCCGCGAGCTGCTTGCCCACCACCGTGCTGCCGGTGAAGGTGACCTTGCGGATCACCGGGTGCGGGATCAGGTACTCGCTGATCTCCGAGGGTGTGCCGAACACCAGGTTCACCACGCCGGCGGGCACGCCCGCGTCGGCGAAGGCGCGGATCAGCTCGGCCGGCGACGCCGGCGTCTCCTCGGGCGCCTTGACGATCATCGAGCAGCCGGTGGCCAGCGCCGCCGACAGCTTGCGCACGACCTGGTTGACCGGGAAGTTCCAAGGCGAGAACGCCGCCACCGGGCCCACCGGCTCCTTGAACACCTGGGCCAGCTGCCCGGCGGCGCGCGGCGGCGTGATGCGGCCGTTGATGCGCCGGGCCTCTTCGGCGAACCACTCGATGATGTCGGGCGCGGCCATCAGCTCGGCCTTCGCTTCGGCCAGCGGCTTGCCCTGCTCCATGGTCAGCAGCGGCGCGATGGCGGCGGCGCGCTCGCGGAACAGGCGCGCGGCTTCACGCATGATCTTCGCCCGCTCGATCGCGGGGGTCTTGCGCCAGACCTCGAAGCCCTTCGCGGCGGCCGCCAGGGCCTCGTCCAGGTCGGCCTTGCGCGCCACGGCGACGCGGCCGATCTCGGCGTCGGTGGCCGGGTTCCTCACGGCCAGCGTCTCGCCGGCCCGGCCCGGCCGCCACTGGCCGGCGATGAAGAGTTGGACGTGCGGGTAGGAGGCGACGGTGCTCATGGGTGTGCGGGGGCGGAGGGCCGGGGGTGCTCGCCCCGGCAGGCTGCGGACAGCGCCGGGGTCAGGTCAGCGGCCCCGGCAGGAAGGGCGATTGTCGTTCGTGCGGCCGCTGCACGCTGGCCGCACCTCCGATGCCTCCCCGCCGCGGCGGCTGGCCGGGCTTTGCCTCATGCCCGGCCGGCCTCGATCACACGGTCACCCGCACCCACCGCCCCGTTGAAGGCACCCGGCTGGCATTGAGCACGAACAGCAGGTACCAGCCCGGCGGCGCCAGGTTGGCGTTGGCCGGCAGCACGGCATCCACGCTGGCCGCGTTCACACCTGTGATCTCGCACTCCAGGCCGCGCTGCGACATGTTGAAGCCGTGCGTGACCGTTCCGCCGCGCAGCAGCACCACCTCGGTGATCTCGGAGGCCTGCGGCGTGCCCACGCTGAACGCGCTGCCGTAGTGCAGGGTGGCCGGTGCGGCGCCGATGTTCGGCCGCATCTGCTCGAAGTAGTCCGGGTAGAAGCGCTCGTGGGGCGTGGGCCCGGCCGGCCCGCCGGGGTCGCCGCCGCCAAGCACGCTGCCGTCGGGCAGCAGGATGAAGGCCGAGTGGTAGGAGCGCGCGTACTTCATCGGCCGGCCGAGCACCCAGCCGGCGGCGGGGTTTCGCGGGTCGAAGATCTCGCAGGCGCCGCCGTCGGCGCCGCCGGTGATGCCGCCGGCGACGAAGATGCGCCCATCGGGCAGCAGGGTGGCCGTGAACTGCTGGGCGCGCGCGAGGTTCATGTCGGGCCAGGCCACCCAGGCCGGGGTGGCGGCCGACAGGTCGATCATCTCCACGCTCTTCTGCGCCGGCGCCGGGTTGCCGCCGAGGATGGTCACCACCGGCTTGTGCGACGGCGGGCGCACCATCAGCATCACCGAGCTGCCTTTCTCGCCGCCGGTGCTGCGGTTGCCGGCGAGCGTGTTGAAGGCCACGGCCGCCGCGGGTGCAGCGAGGTCGAAGCGGTTCGTGGGCACGTGCGGGCCGGCGATGAACAGTTGCCCATCTGGCAGCACGTAGGTCCACGGGTAGTACTGGTGGTGGTTCATGCCGGCCGGCATGGCGATTGGTGCAGCCCAGCCACCGCCCGGCGTGTACACCTCGACCGACTTCGAGCCCGAACCGTACAGCGTCACGGCCTTGCCGTCGCCGCGCGTCAGCGTCGTCGAATAGAAGCGGTCGTCGGCGGTGTCGGCCGTGCGGCTCCAGGTGAGCGTGGCGGGGTCGAAGAGGAAGCTCTTGTCGGGGGAGAAGCCCCCATGCACCAGCACGCTGCCGGCGGCGTCGTCCAGCACCGTGTGCTGCGCCGACCACATGTTCGAGCTGTTGATGTCCAGCCCGGGTGAGTCGGCCGGCTGGTTGGCCGGCAGCAGGTAGCTGCCGGCGGCGGTGGAGTAGTCCCACACGCGCGATTGGTCGGCACGCGTGTAGCCCCAGAACAGCACGCGCTCGGTGTGGGGCAGCAGCACCGCGTGCATGAACGCCACCTGTGGCGCGCCGGCCACCTCTTCCCAGCGGCCGCTGCCGTGGTGCATGCAGGGGTGGGCGTCGACATCGGGGCAGGCGTTGCCGCCGTCGTCCAGCGGCAGGCCGGTGCGGTGGCTGATCTCGTGCGCCATGTCATCGGTGAGCCAAAGGCTCCGGCGGGCGCGCACCAGCCCCACCATGCCGTTCATCATGTGATGGTGCACGTGGCAGTGGAAGACGAAGTCGCCCTTCAGGCGGCGCAGCGTGGCGCCCGCGGGCCGATGGTCCGGGTCCTGCGCACGCTCCTCGTCGGCGGTGAGCAGCAGCACCGGCGGAATCTCCGACTCGACGACGAACGACTCGGCCGGGCCGAGGCTGCGGATGTCCACGTTCTGCCCGGCGAAGCGCCAGCGCATCGCGTGCGGGTGGAAGTTGTGCCAGTTGGTGCTGGTGTCGAGATTGAAGACATACCAGCGGATGCGCTGCCCGCTGCGCCCGACGATGGTGGGCGTGTTGCCGACGAAGCCGCGGCCGTTGATGCAGTGCGTGCTCATCGCCGCACCGGCGGTGGAGGTGACGGTATGGTGGTCGATGGTGTTGTTGATCCAGCGCACGCTGCCGCCGGCCCCCACGGTGACTTCGGCCGGGCTGAACGCGGCCGGCGCGCCGGGCGTGATGGTCACCGTCACCGGGTCGGGCCCGCCCGGAACCACGTGCACGGTGCCGGTCATCTCGGGGTGATGGCGGCAGAAGTACGTGTAGTCGCCAGCCACCGGGAACTCGAGTTCGGCCTCGCCGCCCAGCTCGTGGATGTCGTCGGTGTCGAAGACCGGGCGGGAGTCCGGGTTGCTCATCACGTGCAGGAACACCGGCACATGGTCGGTGTTGATCACGCGCCTGGGCAGCGCCAGCTCCTTGACCGTGAACTCCTCGAGGAAGTCCAGGTGCTGCAACAGGATCTCGTGCGCCGCCGGCTTCAGGCGCCGGCGGTGCAGCTGCGGCACGACGGCGATGACTTCGTCGGCATCGGGCGCGGGGCGCTCCTGCGCGGCCGGTGCCGGGGCCTCGGCGTGCCCCGCGTGGCGGTCTTGCGGCGGTTGGGGGAACGGCTGCTTCAGCCCCTGCCAGCGCGCCACATCCAGGTAGATCGGCCGCAGCACCTGCCACGGGAAGACGAAGCGCCGCGGCGGGCGGTCGCAGCGGCCGAGCACGACGATGCCGCCGAACAGACCCTGGTCGATCTTCATCGACGCGTGGTGCGTGTGGTCGTGGAACGGCCAGGCGCCCAGCGCGTCTTCGGGGACATCGAAGGTGTAGGTCCAGCTGCCATCGGGGCAGATGGCGTCAGAGCGCCCGCCGTGGTGGGCGGCTTCGGTGCCGAACGGCCACGAGCCGTCGGAGTCGATGCCGTAGCGCAGGCCGTGCACGTGCAGCGAGTGGGGCACGTCGTCGCCGTTCCAGACATGGACTTTCAGCCGCTGGCCCGGGTGGGTGTAGATCACCGTGCCCGGAACGCGGTGCGCCCACGAAGGCTCGTTGACATCCGCGTCGATGAGCTTGGCCGACTTCGGCACCAGATAGGCCGAGTCGAGGTACTCGCGGTAGATCACCGCGTCGAGCGCGCGTGCCTCGATCTCGGCGTTGGGGATGAGGCCGTTCTCGTGGCCGTGGTTGCGCATGCAGTCGCGGCCGTAGCGCACCGGCGGCACCACCTTCTCCTGCGGGCGCACGGGGCTGTAGTGCTCCAGCCGCTCGATCTTCAAGTAGATGTGGCGTTCCACCGGCGCGGCCGCCGGCGGGTGCGGGCACTTGATCTCGACGCCGATGTCGTGTTGCGCGACGTTCCAGCGCACCGAGTTCTCGGTGCTGGCCAGCAGGGCGCCGTTGCACCAGACCTTGAAGTACAGGTCCGGTCGGCTGTCGAAGAACAGGTCGCGGAACGCGGCCTCGTCGAACGTGATGTCGAAGCTGCCGTCGGTGAGCGTGGTCGCCGAGCCGAGATGGTCGTCGGCGATCAGGAAGTCCTTGTCCCACGCTTCGACGCGGACCCCGGCGAGGCCTTCGCCGCTGAATTCGTCGATGACACGGCCCTTGATGTGGTAGCGCATGAGGTCCTCCGGCGGCAATGCAATGCCGCGAGGAACCATTGGAGGGGTACCACTCTCAGGTCTGAATCCTCCGCCGTGACGAAGGAACGCCGGCGTACCGGCTGCGAACTGGGGGGGCGGACTGCCTCGGGCGACCGGTAACGGGCCGCCGCCGGCGCCGCCGGCGCCGCGTGCCCTGCCGCTACTTGCCCAGCCCCATCTGCCGCCCCACCTCCTGGTACACGCGGATGCGTTCGCGCATGAAGGCTTCCATGCGGTCGGGCCCGATGTTGACGAGTTCGAAGCCGCTCCTGGCGGCCAGCTCCTTCATCTCGGCTTCGGCATTCAGCGCCGCGAACAGCTCGGCGATGCGCCGGCGCTGCTCGGGCGGCGTGCTGCGCGGCACACCCACGCCGCGAAAGGCGCCGTCCACCCAGTCGACGCCCAGTTCCTTGAAGGTGGGTACGTCGGGCAGCATCGGGTGGCGCTGCTCCATCGCCACCGCCAGCGCGCGCACCTTGGTCTTGTTGTTGATGGCGAAGGCGGTGTAGCTCATCGCGCCGTCGACCTGCGCGCCGAGCACAGCCAGCGTCAGGTCGCCGGTGCCCTTGTAGGGCACGTAGGTGGTCTGCACCTTGAAGGCGGCGTTCATGCGCTCGTGCGCGGCGTGGTTGGCCGAGCGCAGCGCCGAGCCGCCGAGGTTCAGCTTGCCCGGGCTGGCCTGCGCGGCCTTCACGAAATCGGCAAAGCTCTTCAGCGGGCTTTGCTCGGGCACCACCAGCGCATCGGGCGTGTAGTGGTACCAGAACACCGGCGTGATGTCCTCGGTCTTGTACGACACCGTGCCTTCCATCGGCTGCAGCACCAGGTGCGGCAGGTTCACGCCGGCGATGTTCAGCCCGTCGCCGGGCAGCGTGTTCAGTTGCCCCCACAGCACCGCGCCGCCGCCGCCGGCCTTGTACTGCACGATGAGGTCGATGCCCGGGCACTTCTTCTTCAGCACCACCTGCTGGTGGCGCGCCGAGATGTCGCTCTCGCCGCCGGGCGGGAAGGCCTGCCAGTAGTTGAGGTTCTTGTCGGGGCAGGGTTGGGCGAAGGCGGTGGCGGCGGCCAGCAGGGCGGCCGCGGCGCCAGCGGAAGTGAGGGCCGCGAAAACGGGGCGGGGCATCGGTTCTCCGTCATCGAAAGTGAGGTGGGCCGATCCTGCACCGCCGGGCTGCGTGCCGCCAGCGGGATTGCCCATGAGCGGATGCGGCCTGTCGATCGACGTGACCGGCGCCGTCCCGCGCATCGGCACCGCGCGTGGGCGTCGCGCCGACCCTACGCCCGCCCTGCACGCCCTCCCTCACCGAGAGGGGTTCTCGCGGGCCGTGAGGGTTCCGTGAACGGGCCGTGAGTACGCCGGCCCGATGTCACGGCACCTTCACGCTGCCGCGGCAAGACCGCCGGCACCAACCTGTGGAGGATCGCCCTTGAAGAAGAAGTTGTTCGTGCTTCCGGCCCGATGGGGCCTGGGCCTTTGTGTCCTGGCGTTCGGGCTGGCCGCCCTGGTCGGCTGCGGAGGAGGGGATGCCGGCACTGATGCCGAGCCGCCGCCGACCCCGCCGCAAGCGCCCAGCATCGCCGCGCAGCCGGTCTCGGCCACCGCCGCGGCTGGCGGCACGGCCACCTTCAGCGTTTCTGCCAGCGGCACGGCGCCGCTGGCCTACCAGTGGCGGCGCGACGGCGTGCACATCCCCGGCGCCACGGCCGCGACCTATACCACCGCAGCGCTTGCCGCCGCCGACAACGGCGCCGCATTCAGCGTGCAGGTGAGCAACGCCGCCGGCGCGGTGACCAGCGGCGCGGCGGTGCTCACCGTGCTGCCGGCGCGGGCCTGGGCGGCGGGTCAGCTCCTCGAATCGGGTGACACGCCCGTGGAGGCCCGAGGTGAGGGCATCGACGATGACGGCAACGTCACCGTGGCGTTCATCAAGACCGAGGCCACGCGCGCCACGGTCTACGCGACGCGGGGCACCCCGGGCACCGCGGGCTTCGCGCCGGCGTGGAGCGCACCGGTGGTGGTGGACACGGTGCCTGGCCTGACGGGTACCGCGGCCAACACCGAGGGCCTGCGGGTGGCCGTGGCGCCCACCGGGCATGCCGCGGTGCTCTTCACACGACGTGCGCCGTGCACCGCCACGACCTACAGCACCAGCGGCACCTGCACCTACCGGTACGTGGCGCGCTACCTCGCCGATGGCGGCGCCGGCTGGGAGGCCCCGGTGCTGGCCGGCGATGCGCCGGGGCTCACCTCGGCCAGCGACGTGACGATGCGCATCAACGACCGGGGCGACATCGCCTTCATCGGCAGCGGCTGGGTGCGTTCGGGCACCGGCACGTTCACGACGCGCCTGGGAACCTGGCGGCGCGCCCGCGCCGCGGCGGGCTTCACCGCGCAGCCTGTCCTCGAGGCGACCGTCGACCGCGACCCCGCCAGCCTCGGGCTGGACCGCGACGGCGGCCTGCTGCTGGTGGCCGAAGCGGCGCAGGGGGGCACCACCGACATCGTGGTCTACCGCGGCGACGTGGCCGCCGGCTTCGGCGCGCAGTCGGTGCTCGACTCGCTGGCCAACACCGCGTCGCTGGTGGCCGCCGCCAGTGGCCGCAACGGGCATCAGGCAGTCATCTGGACGCAGAACAACGGCGTCCAGCCGCGCTATTTCGCTGCGACCAGCGAGACGGCCACCGGTGCCTGGCAGGTCACCGAACTGGCCGCGGTCGCCACCACGCTGAACAAGCAGGTGCTGGTGGTCAGCGACACGGGCATCACCACGTTCCACGACATCTTCCGGCGCAAGATGTGGCGCCGGCCGGCCGCAGGCCCATGGTCGGGCGAGACCAGCCTGCCCGACGAGGCGGCGATTCCCGGCAACGACTGGGACTGCGCCGTCGCGCGCAACGGCGACACGCTGTGCACCAAGACCGGCGGCTTCAACCAGAACGCCAACTGGAGCACCTACGACGCCGCCAACAACGTGCTCGTCAAACGCCCGGCCAGTGCCGCGCCGGGCGACTACGTGCTGGGTGTGGACACCATCAACCGCGGTGTCGGCTACTCGTTCCCGCTGCTCGCACCCAACGGCGTGGGCTTCATGTCGCTGCGCAACGGCTACGACGTGCTGCCCTCTTCGGCCTTGCCAGCCGGCCAGAGCCGGTCGGTCAGCAACCTCTGGGGGGTGGTCCTCAGATGACCTCTCCCGGCGTTTCCCCTCGCATCGCTGTCATCAACCCGAAGAAGGAATCCGAGATCATGATCTGCCATCGTCTTGCGCTGCGCGCCGCACTCGCCGCCGCCGCCCTCGCCCTTGCCGCCTGCGCCAGCGGCCCGCGCCTTGCCGGCGCCGTCACGCCGCAGCCCGGTGGGCAGCTGCAGTCCATCGTCAAGGGCGCCGACCGAACCCAGGCGATGCGCAAGTTCGACAACGACGCCAAAGCCTACTGCGGCGAGACCGGTGCCATCCCGGCCTTGGACAAGCCGGGCAAGTACGTCGTCGTTTCGCAGAACGTCGTCGACAAGCACGGCGACAAGCCCAACACCGGCGACAGCCGCATCGACGCCGGGGTGACGGCCGGCATGCGCTACCTCGGCCTCGCCAAGGAGGATTCGGTCGAGGTGACCACCATCTTCAAGTGCGAGAAGTGAAGCCGGCCCTGCGCTAATCTCACGACTGGGCGGGCGGCTCTCCCTCGGGCGGGCCGCCCGCTGCCCGTGGATGGCGACCGAAGAACAAACAACCGGGGGAGGGCCCGCGCGCGATGTCCAGCGCCGAGCATGAGCAGGGACCTGATCAAGATGGCGCCGCCGCGGGCCGCGCGCTGAGCTTTCGCTACCGTTTCGACGACGCCGAGTTCGACGAGGCGCAGTCGGCGCTGCGCGTGCAGGGCCAGCCGGTGGCGGTGGAGCCGCGCCCGTTGCAGCTGCTGGCCGAACTGCTGCGCCGCCCCAACGAGGTGGTGACCAAGGACGAGCTGTTCGAGGCAGTGTGGGCGGGCCGCATCACGGTTGATCACGTGCTGGCCAGCGCCGTGAACAAGCTGCGCAAGGCGCTGGGGCCGCAGGCCGGGGCGCGCATCGTCAACGTGCCGCGCGTGGGCTACCGCTTCAGCGGCACGGTGGAGCGCGTGGTCGTGGGTCGACTGGCCGACGCCACGCTCGACCTGCAGCCGGGCCAGGCCGTGCCCGGCCGCGAGGGCTATCGCCTCGAGCGGGCGTTGGATGGGCGCGGTCTCGTGTGGCTGGCCCGCCACCGGCAACTGCACCAGCCAAGGGTGTTCAAGTTCGCCACCGATGCCGAACGGCTGCGCTCGTTGAAGCGCGAGTTCACGCTGCACCGCGTGCTGCGTGCCGAGCAGCCGCAGGAAGCGCCGCCTGGCGTGGCGCGGCTGGTCGACGCCAACTTCGCCGAGCCGCCGTTCTTCCTGGAATGCGAATACGAAGGCCCCGACCTGGTGGCCTGGGCCGCCGAGGAAGAAGGTCGCCTCGCCGCGATGACGGTGGACGAGCGGCTGGCGTTGTTCATGCCCATCGCCGAAGCCGTGGCCGCGGCGCATGAAGTGGGCGTGCTGCACAAGGACATCAAGCCGGCCAACGTGCTGATGGGCGGCGAGCCGGGCGCGTGGCGGCCCGTGCTCACCGACTTCGGCAGCGGGCATGTGCTGGATGCCGAACGGCTGCACCACCTGGGCCTCACCGCGATGGGCCTGACGGTGAGCGCGGCCACCGACCCGCAGGCGCTCGGCGGCACCGCGATGTATCTGGCGCCCGAACTGCTGGGCGGGCACGGGGCCACGGTGAAGAGCGATGTCTATGCGCTGGGGGTGATGCTGTACCAGCTGCTGGCCGGTGAGCTGAAGCGGCCGTTGGCCACCGGCTGGCAGCGCGACGTCAACGATGAGCTGCTGCAAGAGGACGTGGCGGCCGCGACACAAGGGGACGCCGCGCGGCGCGTGGCAAGCGTGCGGGAGCTCGTCGGGCGGCTGGGCGCGCTGCAGGCGCGTCGGGCCGATCGAAAGGCTGCAAGCCTGGCGGCAGCGCAGCAGGCGCAACTGACTGCGGAACTCCAGCGCCGAAGAGCGCGCAGGCCCTGGCTCACCGCTGCATTTGCCAGCTTGGTTGTCGGCTTGGCGGGAACGCTGTGGTTCTACATCGCCTCGCGCGGCTCGCTCCAGCAAGCGCAGGAAGCCGCGACCAACGCGCAGGCCATCAGCGAGTTCCTTCACCGCGACGTGCTGGAGGCGCCCGAGCGCGAGGCGATGCGCGCGGCCACCGAACCCACCACCTTGCTGCAAGTGCTGAGGAAGGCGTCGCTGAGAGCGAGCGAACGATTTGCGGACCAGCCGCGCATCGAAGGCGCGATGCGCAGGCGGCTGGCCGAGGCGTACATGAAGGCGGCGGCATGGCCGGACGCCCGCGCCGAGATCAACAAGAGCCTCACGCTGCTGGGCAAGCACGCCGCCGAGTCGGACGGTGAACTGCTCGCCGCCCGGTTCGTGAACGCACGGATACTCGCATTCCTGCCAGCCACCCGCGAAGGCTTCGCCGAGCTGGAAGGCGCCGAACAGCTGGCCGGGCCGGCGCGCCTGGACAGGCCTTCGGAGCTGGCGATGCTCGCCTCGCGGGCGCGGCATGAGCTGCTGATGTTCTCGCATCGACACGCCGAAGCGGCACCGCAGGCCCGGCGGCTTCTTCAGATCGTCGAAGCCCTCACGCGCGAGGGGAGCCCCGAACGAGTCGATGCCCTGCGCCGCGTGGGCGAGGTCGCGGTCGCCATGGAGAACGACGCCGAGGCCCAGGCGGCTTTCGCCCGATTGGCTGCACCACCCTACCTGGTCAAGACCGCAGCCCACGAAGCGCACGCCAACGTCCATATCAACCGCGGTGAGCGGGCTCGACAGGCCGGGCGGCTGGATGAAGCGCTGGCCGAGTTCGAGCAGGCCCGCGACTGGATGGACCGAGCGGGGGAGGGGCGCAACGAGTTCTACGCCGCCTGGGCGGAGTTCGAGGTCTCGACCACCAACTACCGGCTCGGACGCCTCGAGCCCGCACTGCGATCGAGCGAGCGCGCCCAGGCGCTGTTCCGACGTGCGATGGGCGAAGACCACCAGTACGTCATCGTGACCCAACTCGACCGCGCCGGCATCGTGGCCCTGCAGGGCGACATCGTGCGCGCTTTGGCGCTCTACGACGAAGCCAACGCCATCCAGACCCGCGCCTACGGCAATCGGCGGCCCTTCCGCGGCTGGATCGAATTCGGGCGCGCCCACTCACTGACCGGCCTGGGTCGCCCAAGGGAAGCGATCGCCTTGCTGGAGTCGATCCGCGGTCTGGACTACTACACGTCCAACTGGCCCGAGGCGCTCGAGCGCATCGACTTCGAGATCGGCCGCGCCCGGTGGATGCTCGGTGAACGCAGCCGCGGCCTCGAGATGATGCAGGCGGCCCTGGAGGCGATGCCGAACAAAGGCACCTGGCCCTGGGTGGTGGAGCACCAGCGCGAGGTGCTGCGCAAGCTGCAGGCCGCCAGGTGAGTGGCGTCATCCCGGCTTGGCCATGCCCAGCCGCTGAATCGTCGCCTTCTCCGCCTCGAAGGTCTCACGCGCCCACTTCGTGTACGCCTCGGTGTCCAGGTAGATCACCGACTGGTCGAACTTGTCGAAGGTGGCCAGCACCGCCGGGTCTTCGAGCGTCTTCTTGAACGCGTCGTGCAGGGTCTTCACGACCGCCGGGTCCATGCCCTTGGGGCCGCACACGCCGAAGGGCGAATCGCTCACCGTCTTGTAGCCGAGCTCGTCGAGCGTGGGCACGTGGGGCCAGCGCTTGGTGCGCTTGCTGCCGTAGGTGGCCAACAGGCGCAGCTTGCCGGCGTCGACATGCGGCGCCCAGCCGGTGGCGTCGCTGGCGGCCATGGTGTGGCCGCCGAGCACGGCCTGCATGTTGTCGGCGTTGCCCTTGAACGGCACGTGGTT
>JAEUPC010000125.1 GCA_016789865.1 Rubrivivax sp. | reverse complement strand
GCAGGCGCGACATGCCGTCGTTCGCGGCACCCTTGCCGTGGCTGGTGAGCAGGTTCCACACCATGTCGTCGTCCATGCGGAAGCGGCACAGCAGCTGGTTGCCGGTGGCGATCTTCATCATCTGCGCCGGCGTCAGCGCCGACAGCAGCGTGGCGGTCTCCTCGTTGATGCCCAGGCGGAACAGGGCCTGCTCGCGGTCATGACGCACAAGGCTTTGCGCCAGCATCAGGTACGACAGGTTGGCTTCGCGGATCTCGGCGAGGATCTGGTCGGGGGTCATTTCGGGCGGGCTCCGGGGGAAGGTGTGTGTGATGACAGTCGACGAAACGCACTGTATCGACCGGAGATGCCCTGCAACAGCGACTCACATCGGTCGCTGCAGTCCAGCTTTTTCGATCGCTCGTGTAGGGCGAATTCCTACAAGGCGGGCCCCGGGGGGCGCTGGGCGCCGGGCGCGGGGCGTCGGCCGGGGCGCAATACCAGCCGTGGGCGCGGCCGCTACGCGCGACCGAAGCGCGCGCTGGGGTTGCAGCTGGGATGTCCGGGGCGCATCCCGGAGGCCGCCATCATTCCCGCGCCTTCGGCGCGCCTGCCGTCAGGCAAGGCCTAGGCGCGCTCAATGCGCGCGTAGGCGGAATGATTGTGAATCGACTCGATGTTCTCGACTTCGACGACGTAGCGCCCGATGCGCGGCTCGCGTTCGATGCGCAGCGCGACATCCCGAACCAGGTCCTCGACGAACTTCGGGTTCTCGTAGGCGCGTTCGGTGACCCACTTCTCGTCGGGCCGCTTGAGCATCGGCCAGATCTCGCTGCTGGCCTCTTCCTCGGCCAGGCGCACGAGCTCGTGCCACTCGACGGCCTGCAGCAGCTCCACGCGCAGTGTGATCACCGCGCGCTGGTTGTGTGCGCCGTAGTCCGAGATCTCCTTGGAGCACGGGCACAGGCTCTTGACCGGCACGCCGACCTCGGCCCACAGGGTGGCGTCCATGCCCGGCGTCGGCGTCTCGGCAATCCAGCGGCCGCGATAGTCGAGCAGGCTCGTCAGCCCGGACACCGGGGCGCGCTTGCGCAGGAAGAAGGCGAAGGCCGCCTCGGCGCGGCCGGCGGTGGCGGCCAGGCGGGTGAGCATCTGTCCGTGGCGCTCGCGCAGCGTGTGGGCGTCCAGCACGACGCCGCAGGCGTGCAGCTCGTCGAGCCAGGCGACGAAGCGCGACATGTGCGTGCCCTTCTGCTCGGCCGGCAGCGCCACGTCCAGCGCCCAGGTGGCCGCGCAAGTCTGCGGTGCGCCGGCCACGCGCAGCGTGAGCGGGTACCGCAGGTCCTTCACGCCCACGCGCTGGATCGCCAGGTGGCGATGGTCACGCGCGCTTTGCGTGTCGGGGATGTGCAGGGCGTCAGTCAGGTTGTTCATCGAGATCGCGAGCATGACATCGCTCGCCCGGGCAAGCGCTTCGCAGGGGTTACAGCGCGCCGCGCACGGCCAGGGTTCGGCCCGGGGCCGCTCAACTGACCGCCGCCAGCGCGGCCACCGGCCTTGTCACCTGGGTGACGAAGCGCTCGCGGACGGCCTTCTCGATGCCGCTGGCGTCCAGGCCCAGCAGCGCCAGCAGCTTGGCCGGGTCACCATGCTCGATGAACTGGTCGGGCAGGCCCAGCGTGAGCACCGGCACCCCCACCCCTGCGGCGGCCAGGCACTCGAGCACCGCGGCCCCCGCTCCGCCGGCGATGCAGCCCTCCTCCACCGTCACCAGCAAGGCGTGCGTGCGGGCCAGCTCGAGCACCAGCGCTTCGTCCAGCGGCTTGGCAAAGCGCATGTCGGCCACGGTGGCGTCCAGCCGCGCCGCGGCGGCCAATGCCGGGTGAAGCAGCGTGCCGAAGGCGAGGATGGCGATGCGCTGCGCGCGCGCCTCGGGCCGGTCGGCACGCAGCGAGCTCTCGCGGCGCACCACCCCCTTGCCCCACTCCCAGGCTGTGAGCTCGGGCTTGATCTCGGCGCCGATGCCGGCCCCGCGCGGGTAGCGCACGGCCACCGGATGGTCTTGCCGGAACGCGGTGGTCAGCGCCATGCGGCACTCGTTCTCGTCGCTGGGCGTGAGCATGCTGCAGCAGGGCAGGCAGCGCACGTAGGCGATATCGAAGACGCCGGCGTGCGTGGCACCGTCGGCGCCGACGATGCCGGCACGGTCGAGCGCAAACACCACCGGCAGGTTCTGGATCGCCACGTCGTGCACCAGCTGGTCGTAGCCGCGCTGCAGGAACGTGGAGTAGATCGCCACCACCGGCTTCATGCCCTCGCAGGCCAGGCCTGCGGCGAAGGTGACGGCGTGCTGCTCGGCGATGCCGACGTCGAAGTAGCGCCCGGGGAAGCGCTTGTGGAACTCGACCATGCCCGAGCCCTCGCGCATGGCCGGGGTGATGCCCACCAGGCGCTGGTCGGCCTCGGCCATGTCGCACAGCCACTGCCCGAACACCTGCGTGAAGGTGGGCTTGCTCGGACCGCTGGCCTTCGGAAAGCCCTCGGCCGGGTTGAAGCGGCCGCTGGCGGCGTGGTACTTCACCGGGTCAGCCTCGGCGAGCTTGTAGCCGTAGCCCTTCTTGGTGACGACGTGCAGGAACTGCGGGCCCTTCTTCTGCCGCAGGTTCTCCAGCGTGGGGATCAGCGAGTCGAGGTCGTGGCCGTCGATCGGGCCGACGTAGTTGAAGCCGAACTCCTCGAAGATGGTGCCGGGCACCACCATGCCCTTGGCGTGCTCTTCGAACCGACGGGCCAGCTCGAACAGCGGCGGCACGGGCTTGAGCACGGCCTTGGCTCCCTCACGCGCGGCGGCGTAGAACTGGCCGCTCATCAGGCGCGCCAGGTAGCGGTTCAACGCACCCACCGGTGGGCTGATCGACATGTCGTTGTCGTTGAGCACGACCAGCATGTCCACCGCCTGGCCGTTGTGGCCGAAGCCGGCGTTGTTCAGCGCCTCGAAGGCCATGCCGGCGCTCATCGCGCCGTCGCCGATGACAGCCACGGCGCGGCGCTCCTCGCCCTTCATCTGCGCGGCCACGGCCATGCCCAGCGCTGCAGAGATGGAAGTCGAGCTGTGCGCGGTGCCGAAGGTGTCGTACTCGCTTTCGTCGCGGCGCGGAAAGCCGCCTATGCCACCCAGCTGGCGCAGCGTGTGCATGCGGTCGCGGCGCCCGGTGAGCACCTTGTGCGGGTAGGTCTGGTGGCCGACGTCCCACACGATGCGGTCGTGCGGCGTGTCGAACACATAGTGCAGCGCCACCGTCAGCTCCACCGTGCCGAGGTTGCTGCCGAGATGGCCGCCGGTCTGGCTGACGGTGTTGAGCACGAACTCGCGCAGTTCGGCGGCCAACTGGCCGAGCTGGGACCGGCCGAGCCGGCGCACATCGGCCGGGCTGTCGATGCTGCCCAGCAGCGGCGGGACGGGAGGGCTTGCGGGGCTCATCGGTGATCCGGCAAAGGGGTTCTTCAATTCCGGCGCTCGACCACCCGGTCGGCCAGCAGCGCCAGCGTGCCGGTGGCAGACCCCAGGCCGCTGCGGGCCAGCGCCTGGTGCGCCTGGGCACACAGCTCGACGGCGTGCCGCCGTGCCTCTTCGAGGCCGAGCACCGACACGTAGGTCGGCTTGTTGTGGTCGAGATCCTTGCCGGCGGTCTTGCCCAGCGTCTCGGAGGCCTGCGTCACGTCGAGAATGTCGTCGACGACCTGGAACGCCAGGCCGACGGCCGCGCCATAGTCGGACAGTCCCTGCCAGGCCGCCGGGGCCGCGTGGCCGCAGGCTGCGCCCATCAGCACGCTGGCCTGCAGCAACGCACCGGTCTTGCGGCGGTGCATGTCGCGCAAGGCGGTCTCGCTGAGCGGCTTGCCGATGCTGGCCAGGTCGATGGCCTGCCCCCCGGCCATGCCCACATGCCCGGCCGCCCGGGCCAGCAGGGCCACCAGCCGCGCCTGCAGGGCCGGCGGCACGCCCTCGTCGGGGGTCAGCACTTCGAAGGCCAGCGCCTGCATGGCGTCGCCGGCCAGCATCGCCTGCGCCTCGCCGAACCGCACATGCACGGTGGGCTTGCCCCGGCGCAGCACGTCGTTGTCCATGCACGGCATGTCGTCGTGGATGAGGGAGTAGGCGTGGATGAGCTCCACCGCCACCGCAGCGCGCAGCGCGGCCTGCACATTGCCCTGCACCGCTTCGGCCGCAGCCAGCACGAGCAGCGGGCGCAGCCGCTTGCCGCCGTCGAGCACGCCGTATCGCATCGCCTGACCCAGGCCGGCCGGGCTGTCGGTGGGCACCCAGCGGTCCAGCGCGTGCTCCACGTCGGCCAGTTGCCGGTGCGTCCAGGCATCGACATCGCGCGCGTTCATGCACCTGCCCAGGGCTTCAATTGCCCGCCTTCCAGCAGCTTGACCTGCTGCTCCACTGACTGCAGGCGCGCGCGGCAGAAGGCCAGCAACTCGGCGCCACGCTGGTAGTCGTCGAGCAGCCGATCCAGCGGCATCTGGCCCTGTTCCATCTGCTCCACCAGCCGGTCCAGTTCCGCCAGGGCCTGCTCATAGCTGGCCGGCACGGGGACGGGTGTGCCTGCGCTGCCACCACCTGGTTGCGCGGCAGGCCTTGCGGGGCTTCGGGCCATTCGGCGAGGACGGAAGTAAAGGGGCGCGATTCTAGACGCTCGGGTGCGCCGGGCCTGCGCCTTCCGCACGGGTGCGCGGGCTCATCAAACGGTCGGCGCGGCCCGGCACCCCCGGCCCTAGAATCCCGCCCGCGCCGCAACACCCCCCCGAGCGCTTCGGATGGGGTGGATCGGCTCTGGTGGCCTGCCCCCGCGGCACGTCGCTTGCGACGCCCGCCCCGCGGGTGGCTGGTTCGGTGTCGTTGCCCTCTTGCCTGCCATGGAGGAACGGTTCGGATCATGTCGGACCTCAGCATCCCCCTCGACGCTCGCGCCCAGG
>JAEUPC010000120.1 GCA_016789865.1 Rubrivivax sp. | reverse complement strand
TGTGCTGCCCGGGTTGGTGGAGCGCGCGGGGGTCGGTTCGGCAGCCGACGTGGAAGGGCACACGGGCTGGCTCACCGGCACGTACACGCTCGCCCTGTTCCTGTTTGCGCCCGCCTGGGGCGCGCTGGCCGATCGGATCGACCGCCGCTGGGTGCTCATCGCCGGGCTGGCCGGATCGAGCGCGGCGCTGTGGGCCGTGACCGGGTCGCTCGGACTTCGCGGGCTGTACGCGGCGCGTGCCATCGCCGGGCTGACCTCGGCGGCGGTGCTCCCGGCGGTGTTTGCCTATGTCGTCACCGCGTCGGCGCCGTCCCGCTTGCAGCGCCGCTTCGCCTGGATCGCATCGGCCACGGCTCTGGGCTTCCTGCTCGGTCCCGCGCTCGGCGACGGGCTGGCCGCACCGATACTCTCCGTGGGTGGCCATGGCGCGATCAGTGCGCTGGCGCTGCATGTCGTCGCTGTGGTCGGGTTGGTGGCGGCCGCAGGCGTGCTCACGCTGCCGGTCAACCGGGCGGTGCCGTCCGGCTCGGACGGTGCGCCGCCCGGCGACGAGCGGCGTATCGCCCGCTCGCTGCTGTTGACGGCCGTCGTCGTGCTGGCGATCACGGTGGCCGAGGTCGGTGCCACCCTGGCAGCGCGCAGGGCGCCGGCCGCGGACGGGTGGCCGGTTTCGTTGTACTTCGCACTGTGCAGCGGCGTGATGATCGCCGTCCAGTTCTGGGCCCTGCCGCACCTGGAACGCAGGCTGGGCGAGCCGCGGCTCGTCGTCGCCGCGCTCCTCGTGCTGTCGGCGGGCCTCGCCCTTCTGGCCGGCTCGAACGGAAGGGGCGTGACCGCCGCGGCGTTCGTCCTGGCAGCAGCCGGCATCGGCGTGCTGATCCCCTCGCTGGCCGTGCGCATCTCGAGCGCGGCCGGCACGCGCCAGGGCTGGGCCATGGGGCGGCAGGCCGCGGCGGCCAACCTCGGGCAGGCGGTCGGTGCCGCGGCCACGGGCAGCCTGTTCGCGCTGGCGCCGCCGCTGCCATTCCTCATCGCCGGCGGGTTGACGGCTCTGGCTGCCGGTGCGGCCGCTTGGGAGGGCGCCGCGCGCCGCATGCCGTGAGACCCGCCACCCACCTTTGCACGCATTGATCAGGAGAATGACATGACTCGAGCCGTGCTTCACGAAGCGCCCTCTGCGGCGGCCGCCGCGTCGGTCGACCCGGTGTGCGGCATGACCGTGGATCCCTCCCGCGCGGCAGGCCATGCCGAGCATGCTGGGCGAACCTACCTGTTCTGCTCGGGGCACTGCCTGGGCGAGTTCCAGCGCGACCCGGCGCGCTACGCCGGCGCGAGGACCGGCAGATCGGACGCCACGCCGCCCACCCCCGCATCTCCTCACGGTGGGGACATGCGCGTGGTGGGCCGGCCGCTGCAGACCGCGCTGCGGCGCGCCGAGTCGGGCCAGGCCAAGGACCCGGTGTGCGGCATGGTGGTCGACAAGGCGACCGCGCTGAAGACCGAGCGCGCCGGGCGCTCCTACTACTTCTGCAGCGCCGGCTGCCAGCGCACCTTCGAGTCGCCGGAGGCCGAGCTCAAGTCGATGCGCACGCGCGTCACCATCGCGCTGACCGGCGTGCTGGCGCTGGCGATCATGCGCGCCGGCGCCTTCATCGCGCTGGCCACCGGCGCAACGCTGCTGACCTGGGTACCGATCCCCGCGCTGCCCTGGTTCACGTGGGGCGTGTGGCTGTTCCTGCTCGTCACGCCGGTGCAGTTCATCGGTGGCTGGAGCTTCTACGTCGGCGCCTTCAATGCGCTGCGCAACCGCTCCATCAACATGGACCTGCTGATCGCGCTGGGCACCTCGGTGGCCTACTTCTACAGCGTCGCGGTGCTGTTCTTTCCGCAGGTGCTGCCGGTCAAGGTC
>JAEUPC010000080.1 GCA_016789865.1 Rubrivivax sp. | reverse complement strand
CTCGATCGCCAAGGTCAGCGAGAGCACCAGGTACGACATCAAGGAGTGCCAGCTCAAGGGCAGCGCCTTCACCGGCTTCGTGCTCGACAGCTTCGAGACGCAGGGCGACTTCGACCAGTGGGCTTCGTCGGGCAGCGGCCTGACGCTGGCCTGGGGGGCGCCGTCCACACCGCAGAGCATCTTCTACGGCTACGTGCACGCCAAGCACCTGAACAAGCTGGTGAACCAGAACTTCCTGTACGACGTGCACTACCTCACCGCGCCGCCGCACTTCCGCGGCAACCGCAGCGACTTCTACAAGGGCGAGCTGTCGTTCTGGTTCAAGCCCGACGAGCGCTTCTACACGCAGAACCTGGGCACGGTGTGCGTGCCGTTCTTCCTGTTCGGGCAGATCTGCCTGCCGGGCCTGGTGGCCGACGACGACCCGGTGGTGGGCGGCGACTTCCGCGTGCGCGTGGTCGATGACGTGACCACCTTCGACCAGGTGGTGCTGCGCGGCGGCGACCCGCCGTTCGCGGTGCTGACGCTGACCTACAACCCGAAGGACAACGACGTGCCGCTGAGCTGGAAGCGCCACGGCATCCCGCTGACCAACGACGCGCTGCTCAACTCCACCTGCGACCGCAACGACCCGGTCCGGCGCGGCTGCTGGCTGATCGAGGACCAGGTCGCCGGCGAGGAGCAGATCAAGTACGTGCTGGCCAAGGTCACCGACTTCCGCATCCGCGCCAGCTACCCCTTGCAGCGCAAGGTGTGCGTGGACAGCCCCGCGCCGGTGCCGCCGGCGGTGTGCGCCACGCGCGACTTCGTGCCGTTCGGCTACGTCGGCGGCTTCGTCGATGAGGTGAAGCTGAACAAGTCGGCGCTGTAGGGCCCGCGCCGCGGCGGCGCCCGGTCAGAGGTCGAGCACGATCTTGCCGAAGTGCCGCCCGGCCTTCTGGAAGCGGAAGGCCTGGGCAATGCGCGCCAGCGGGAAGTGGCTGTCGATGACCGGGCGGATGCCGTTGGCCTCGATGGCGCGCACCATCTCGCGCTGGTGGCGGTGGCTGCCGACCGTCACGCCCTGCAGCCGGATGTTCTTGGTCATCAACAGCGCCGTGGACACCGGCCCTTCGCGCCCGCTCAGCACGCCGATCATCGAGATGTGCCCGCCGATGCGGCAGGCACGCAGCGACTGCGTCAGCGTCAACGCGCCGCCCACTTCGACGATGTGGTCGGCACCGACGCCGCCGGTGACCTCGCTCACCCCCTTGGCCCATTGCGGCTGCGTGCGGTAGTTGATGACGTGGTCGGCACCCAGCGCGCGCAGCCGTTCCAGCTTCTCGTCCGACGACGAGGTGGCGATCACCGTGGCGCCGGCCGCCTTGGCAAACTGCAGCGCGAAGATCGAGACGCCGCCGGTGCCCTGCACCACCACGGTCTCGCCCGCGTTCAACGGGCCGTCGACGACCAGCGCGCGCCACGCCGTCAGCGCGGCGCACGGCAGCGTGGCCGCCTCGGCGTGGCTGTAGCCGCGCGGCTGCAGCGTCAGCCACGACGCCGGCACGGTGACGAACTCGCTGGCGAAGCCGTCGATGTCGTCGCCGGGCACCTGGCGCGCCACCTCCTTGGCCACCGGGCCGTCGCGCCAGCGCGTGAAGAAGGTGCTCATCACGGCGTCGCCGGGCCTGAACACCGGGCTGCCTTCCAGCGGCGGGCCGGCCTCGACGACCTCGCCCGCGCCGTCGGACATCGGCACGCGGCCATCGGCCGCCGGGATCTCGCCGACCACGACGCAGTAGTCGTGGTAGTTCAGCGAGCTGGCGTGCACACGCAGCAGCACCTCGCCGGCGCCGGGGCGGCGCGGCTCGGCGGTGGCAAGCTGCAGTTGGTCGAGGCTGGCGGGCTGGCGCAGGCGGATGAGTTGCATCGCGGGGGACTCCGGGAAACGCTCGGGAAAGCATAACCGCGGGCTCGCCACCGTCCCCGGGTCTGCCCTGGTCTGCCCTGGTCTGCCCTGGTCTGCTCTGGCCAGCCGCCTGTCGCGCGCCGGCAACCGCCGCCGCGCCCTCATGAGCCGGCTCAATGCATGCCGGCCGGAATCGGCGCACGCTGCGCTTGGCGCGTGGAGCGCCGCAACCGCAAGGAGGCCACGATGCTGAAGATGCTGATTGCCGTGGACGGCTCGGAGCATGCGCGGCGGGCGATGGCCGCCGTGGCAGCGCTGGCCCGCAATGGCCTGGCGCTGAAGGTGGCGCTGCTGCACGTGCGCGACGAGCCCATCGTGTACGGCGAGGTGCCGATGATGAGCTACGACGTGATCGAGAACGCGCAGAAGGCGCACCAGGAGGCCGTGCTGGCCGTCGCCGAGCAGCAGGCCCGCGAATTCGGGCTGGAGTTGCTGCCCTCGCGCCGCGCGGTGGGCTACGCCAGCGCCGAGATCCTGCGCGAGGCCGAGGCGTTCGGCGCCGAGCAGATCGTGATGGGCACGCGCGGCATGGGCGCGATGAAGAGCCTGGTCATCGGCTCGGTGGCGCAGCGTGTGCTGCACGACGCGAAGGTGCCGGTGCTGCTGGTCAAGTGAGCTCGCCGGAGGATGCGCGCGCATGACTTACGAACACCGCCCGCCGCGTGACGAGCGGCTGCACTGGGTGCTGCTGGCCAACGCGGCGCGCGCGCGGCTGTTCGAGCGTGACCATGACAACGGCGCGTTGCGCGAACTCGAGTCTTTCGTGCACCCGGACAGCCGCCTGAAGGCCAGCACCACCGAGCACGACCGTGCCGGCCAGGGCGCGCACGGCGCAGGCCGGGCGCACTTCGAGCCACCCACCTCGCCGCGCGAGCGCGAGCAGCAGCACTTTGCCGAGCAGCTGGCGCACATGCTCGCAGACGCGGCCCGCGGCGACCGCATGCCCGGCTTCGCGCTGATCGCCTCCAGCCCGTTCCTCGGCCGCCTGCGCGCAGCGCTTGGCAGCTCGGCGGCCGCGCGGCTCACCCACCATGCCGACCGCGACCTTACGGGCTTCGTCGGGCGCGAACTCGAATTGCGGGTGAGCGAGTTGCTGCCGCCCGTGCCCACAGACGACGTGGGCTGAGCGCCACCCGGCAAAGCGGCGCGCCTTCTGGGGGCGTGCGCAAGGGCGCCCATGGCGCCCTGCGCGCCCACGGAGGTGCTTCCGGGCGCACCCGGGCCGCCAGGGCCGGCTCAGTCGGGGTACAGCCCGCGCATGCGCGCGAACAGGCGCGTGAGCCCGAGCAGCCCGTCGATCACCGGCGTGTCCACCCGCACCCGGCGCGCGATCTCGTGCACCGCGCCGACGATGGCATCGAGCTCGATCGCGCGGCCGGCCTCCACGTCCTGCAGCATCGAGGTCTTGAAGGCACCCAGCTTGGCCGTGACGGCGTGGCGGTCCTCGGGGCTCTGCTCGATCGGGCAGCCGATGCGCTCGCCCACCCGGGCCGCCTCGCGCATGGCGCCCGAGCACAGGCCGCGCACCAGCTCGTCGGCCAGCACGCGGTCGATGGTGGCCCCCGTGAGCGCCGAGACCGGGTTCATCGTCAGGTTGCCCCACAGCTTGTACCAGGCGTCGCGCTTCACATCGGCCGACACGGTGACTTCGAAGCGGGCGCGGCGCAACCACTCGGCCACCCGGCGCACGCGAGCGGTGCCGGTGGCCACCGGCGTGGCCACCGGCGTGGCCGCGGTCGTGGCGGGGCCCGCCGTGGCGCCCTCACCACCATCCGCGCCAGGCCGGCCGCCGCGTTGGCCCAGCGGCTCACCGATGATCAGGCCCTGCCCCATGCGGTGCTGCACCACGCCGGGCTCGCTGGTGCTGCTGGACACGTGCACGACGCAGCCCAGCACCGCCTCGAAGGGAACGGCGCGTCCGATGACCCCGCCAGGGTCGACGCTGGCCAGCGGCTCGCCGTGCAGCGCCGGCATCGCCTGGCTGAACCACCACGGCACACCGTTCATCGCCGGCAGCACCACGGTGCCCGGGCCGATGAGCGGCGCCAGCCGCGGCGCCAGCGCCGGCAGCGAAGGGCCCTTGACGGCGATCACCACCAGGTCTTGCGCGCCCAGTGCGCCCGCATCCTCCTCGGCGCGGGCCGGGGCCTGCAGCCGCTGGCCGCCTTCGTGCAGCCGCCAGCCGTGCTGCCGCAGTGCCGCCAGCGTCGCGCCTCGCGCCAATGCCGACACCTGCGCGTCGGCCAACGCTGCCAGCCTCGCACCGACCAGGCCGCCGATGGCGCCCGCGCCGACGATGCACACCTTGAACGTCATTCGTTGGCCCTCCTGAAGCCCGCCCGCCCCTCACCGGCGCACCCCTAGGGCACGCCTTGCCTACCGCTCACTTCGGTGGCAGGGTCATGGTAGCCCGCTGCGTATGATCGGCCGGCCGTGCCGCTTGGCGGCACTCCGCGGCGACGCCCGCCTCACCGCGGGGCCCGCGGCGGCCGAGGGCGCACCGGCAGGTGCCACACGGGCCGGGCGCCGCGGACAAGAACACCACGAGGAGATTCGCCATGCATGCCTGGCTGTGCGAGACGCTGGAAGGCGTGGACAAGCTGCGCTGGGCCGAGTTGCCCACCCCCCAGCCGCAGGCCGGCGAGGTGCGCGTGGCCATCCACGCCGCCAGCCTGAACTTCCCTGACCTGCTCACGGTCAAGGGGCAGTACCAGATGAAGCCTGCGCTGCCGTTCGTCCCCGGCTCGGAGTTCTCCGGCCACGTCGAGGCCGCGGGGCCCGGCGTCACGCATCTGAAGGTGGGCCAGGCGGTGGCCTGCATCGGCGCGGCGGGCGGCTTCGGCACCCACGCCTGCGCGAAAGCGGCGATGGCCTTGCCGCTGCCCGCGGGGTTCGACCTCGTCGACGGCGCGGCCTTCGCGTTCACCTACGGCACCTCGCATCACGCGCTCATCGACCGCGGCCAGCTCGAGGCCGGCGAAACCGTGCTCGTGCTCGGTGCCGCCGGCGGCGTGGGCAGCGCGGCGGTGCAGATCGCCAAGGCCGCCGGCGCGCGTGTCATCGCCGCCGTGTCCAGTGACGCCAAGGCCGAGTTCTGCAAGCGGCTGGGCGCCGATGCGACGCTGAATTACGGCAGCGGCGACATGCCCGCGCTGCGCGAGCAGATCAAGGCGCTGACCGACGGCAAGGGCCCCGATGTCGTCTACGACCCGGTGGGCGGCGACCTCGCCGAGCCGGTGTTCCGCTCGATGGCGTGGCGCGGCCGGTACCTCGTCATCGGCTTCGCGCAAGGCGGCATCCCTTCGCTGCCGCTGAACCTGCCTTTGCTCAAAGGCACCTCGCTGGTGGGCGTGTTCTGGGGCGAGTTCATGCGCCGCGAGCCAAAGGCCGGCGCAGCGATGCTGGGCCAGCTGGTGCAGTGGTACGCCCAGGGTCGCGTCAAGCCGGCCATCGACCAGCGGCTGCCGATGTCGCAGATCCGCGCCGCCTATGCGCGCATGGGCAGCCGGCAGGTGCTGGGCAAGGTCGTGCTCGTCAACGATTGAACAGGCCACACCGTGCCGAACCATTCCTTCGGATTGGCGATAGGATGCCTTCCCGCTGCCGACCTCCCGGCCGGGGCCTGCGCCGGCCCGCCGCTCCTTGACATCTCAGCCGGGCCTGGACAGGGCCTCCTTGGGAAGCACCCATGACGGTCAAAGTGCTGATCCTCGAAGACAACCCGGTCGCCCGCAGCTTCCTGTGCCGCGTCGTGCGCGAGAGCTTCTCCGACGCCCACCACATCACCGAAGCCGGCGACCTGGAAACTGCGCGCAAGCACGTCGCGCTGGCCGGCGGCCCCACCGGGCTGCACGGCACCGACCCGTACAAGCTGATGCTGGTCGACCTCGAATTGCCCGACGGCAACGGCATCGAGTTGCTGGCCGAGTTGTCGCAGTACCCGGCCACCAAGGTCGTCACCACGCTGTACTCCGACGACGACCACCTCTTTCCGGCACTGCAATGCGGTGCCGACGGCTACCTGCTCAAGGAAGACCGCTTCGAGGTGCTGGTCGAAGAGCTGCAGAAGATCGTGCGCGGGCAGCCGCCGCTTTCGCCGGCCATCGCCAGGCGGCTCTTGCAGCACTTCCGCCAGGTGCCCCCGGGCGAGACGGTGATCACCGACCCGGGCTTCCTCGGCAACACGGGCTTCGGCGCCAGCAGCGTGCCCAGCCCCACCAGCCGCCCGGTGCCGATCGAGCGCCCGCCGGAGACCGAACGCCTCACGCCGCGCGAAACCGAGGTGCTCACCTACCTGAGCAAGGGCTTCACGATCAAGGAGATCGCCAGCCTCATGGGCATCAAGTGGTTCACCGTCAACGACCACATCAAGTCCATCTACAAGAAGCTCAACGTGTCCAGCCGCGCCGAGGCGGCGGTGCTGGCCAGCAAGCAGGGGCTGGTGTGATGCGG
>JAEUPC010000041.1 GCA_016789865.1 Rubrivivax sp. | reverse complement strand
GGCTCGCCGATCAGCACCGGGTTGTTCTTGCTGCGCCGCTGCAGCACCTGGATGGCGCGGCGGATCTCGTCGTCGCGGCCGATCACCGGGTCGAGCTTGTTGCGGCGCGCGCGCTCGGTGAGGTCGAGCGTGTACTTCTTCAGCGCCTCGCGCTGGCCTTCGGCCTCGGCCGAATCGACCTTGCTGCCGCCGCGCACGGCGTCGATGGCTGCTTCCAGCGCCTTGCGCGTCAGGCCATGGCCGCGCACGATGCCGCCGAAGTCGCTCTTCGAGTCGGCCGCGGCGAGCAGGAACATCTCGCTGGCGATGAACTGGTCGCCACGCTTGGTGGCTTCCTTGTCGGCGACCTGCAGCAACTGGATGAGGTCGCGGCCGGGCTGCACCGGCTGTCCGCCCCCTGGGCCGTGACTCACCTGCGGCAGGTTGCGCGTGGCCGTGTCCATCGCGGTGGCCAGCGCCACGGTGTCGGCGCCGGCGCGATCGAGCAGCGCCTTGGGGCCATCGGCCTGCTGCAGCATCGCCGCCAAGAGGTGGGCAGGCTCGATGTAGGGGTTGTCGCGCGCCACGGCCATGCTCTGGGCATCGCCCAGCGCTTGCATGAAGGCTGTCGTCAGCTTTTCCTGTCGCATGGGAAGAGACCTCCGTTGTCAGGGCACATGGGGCGCATGCCGCCGTTTTCAAGCGCACCCACCGAGCCACAAGTCGGGCAAGCCCGGGTCACCGCGCGCTGACCTGCTGCCTACACTGCGCGCCCGATGAACAGCACCGCCCCGCCCGCTGTCGATGCCGGGCGCGCGCTGCGGTCCGTCGGTGCCGGCGCCGTCGGTGCACTGGCCATGCTGGCCGTGCTGCTGACGTTGGGGTTGCTGGCGTTTGCGCCGCTGGGGCCCGCCGCTGCGCTGGCCGGCGTGCCGGGCGCGTTTGCCGCGGCCGTCGCGGGCAGCGCGGTGGTGGCCGCGTTCAGCCGCGCCAGCATCGCCATCGCCGCGCCGAGCTCGGCCACTGCCGTGACGCTGGCGGCGCTCATGGTGCAGCTGGCGCGGGATCCGCAGCTCGCCGCGGCGCTGGCCGCCCCGACCTCGCCGGAGCAGCTCGCAGAAGCGGCGCGGCTGGCCGGTTCCGCCGCGGCTGCCGCCGTGCTGGGCATGGGGCTGGCCCAGTTGGTGCTGGCGGCGTGCGGCCTGGCCCGGTTGGCGCACTTCGTACCGCAGCCGGTGCTCGCCGGCTTCATCAATGGCGTGGCCCTGCTGATCGTGCTCTCGCAGGTGCCCGCGCTGCTGGGGGGCGCCGCCGGTCTGCCGCTGGCGCAGTGGCTGGTGCCGGGCGTATCGAGCCTCGCCGCGCTGGCACTGGGCCTGGGGACGGCGGCGTGCATCACCTGGGTGGGCCGCAAGCGCCCGGCGTGGCCGGCGCTGCTGGTGGGCCTGGTGGCGGGGCTGCTGGTGGCCGAGGCACTGCAGCTCGCCTGGCCGCAGGTGCCCCTGGGCACCATGGTGGGGGCGATCACCCCTTCACTGCCACCGGGCCATGTGCTCGCGCCGTGGTGGGACGACGGGGTGCTGGACTTCGTGCGTCGCCATGCCGGTGACATCGCGCTTACCGCGCTGTTGCTGGCGCTCATCGGCAGCCTCGAGTCGATGCTGTCGATCGTCAGCATCGAGCAGGGCAGCGGCCGGCGCGTGCGTGCCGACCGCGAGCTCGCCGCCGTCGGCCTGGCCAACGTGGCGGGCGCCCTGGTCGGTGCCTTGCCCGTGGTGCATCTGCGCGCCGGCGCGCTGGCAGTGCAGCGCGCTGGCGGCAACGGCGCCACGGCCTCGCTGGCTTTCGCCGCAGCCGCCGCGGCGTTGTTCGTGCTGGGTGGCCCGGCGCTGGACTGGGTGCCCCAAAGCGTGCTGGCCGGCGTCATGCTGATGGTCGGGTTCGGTCTGGTGGACGCCTGGTCGCTGCGCGTCGCCGCGCGCTGGTGGCAGGCGTCACGCCAGGGCCGGCTGGCCGCCGGCGACGACACGCCGTTGGGTCTGCTGGTGATGCTGGTGGTGTGCACGCTGACGGTAACGCTCGGGGTGGCGTGGGGGGTGGCCGTGGGGGTGGCGTTGTCGCTGGTGGTCTTCGTGCGCCGCGTCAACCGCGCATTGGTGCGCGACCAACTCAACGGCATGGCGCGCCCGTCGCGCCGCATCTACCCCGGGGCCATCGAGGCGCGGCTGATCGGCCTGCGCACGCGCATCGCGCTGCTGGAGCTGGAGGGGGCGCTGTTCTTCGGCAGCGGAGCCCAGTTGCCCGAGCGCGTGGACGCGCTGCCGCCGCCGGTGCGCTTTGTCATCTTCGACCTGCGCCGCGTCAGCACGGTGGACGAGTCCGGCGCGATGCTGCTGCACGACATTGCCAAGCGCCTGGCGCACCGGGGCCAGCAGCTACTGCTGGCCGGTGCGGCCGAAGGCGCCGCGGTAGCCAGCGGTCTTGCGGCCTTCGTGCCGTGGAGCGCCGGTGGCGCGCCGCGCCGCTACGCCGATGCCGACCAGGCGATGGAAGCCGCCGAAACCGCGCTGCTGGCCGAAGCCGCGCAGGGCGACCCGGCACTGGCCGACCTGCTGGCCACGGAGACCGAACTGCCGCTGGCCGCCTGCTCGCTGGTGCGCGGCCTGACGGCGCGCGAGCTGCGCGTGGTGGGCGCCGCGATGCGGCGGCGCGAGCTCGTCGCCGACGAGGTGGTGTTCCGCCGTGGCGACGAGGCCGAGGCGCTGTACGTGGTGACCCGCGGCTCGGTCAGCGCCGTGGTGCGGGCAGCGCCTGCGCCGGGTACCCACGGTGAGGGCGGCGTACCCGGCAAGCCAGACGCACCCGCCCCGGTACCGCGAGTCCAGCGCTTCGCCAGCCTCGGGCCGGGCACGATGTTCGGCGAGATGGCCCTGGTCGACCAGGCCGGCCGCAGCGCCGACGCCGTGGCCGACGGCCCGGCCTGCCTGCAGGTGCTTTCGCGCGAGAGCCTGGACCAGCTGATGACCGAGCACCCGGAGGTGGCAGCCAAGCTGTACCGCAACATCGCCGCCCACCTCGGTGAGCGCCTGCGCGTGGCCTCGATGGCGTGGCAGGCCGCCGCAGCGTAGGCGGCGCTCACCACACCCGGCCGCACCCGGGCGAGCCCTCGGCAATGGCCGCCGCCGCCTCGCCGGCGGCCGCTTCAGCCCGGTCGGGGCTGGCTGAGCGTGGCGCAGTGCAGCCCGCCCCCCACCCAGTTGGCGCTGATGGCATCGACGAAGCGCACCTCGCGCCCGGGGAAGGCGCGCTCGAACACGCGCTGCACGCGCAGCTGCTGCGCCCGCGGCGTGCCGTGCGGCAGGTAGTCGGGCAGCACCACCACGCCGTTGGCGACGACGAAGTTCAGGTAGCTGCAGGTGGCCATGCGCATCACCTGCTGGCCGTTGCGCCGGCCCTCGTGCGGTGCGAAGAAGTCAGCCGTCCAGCCTTCCGACAGCGCGGTATCGGCATCCGCCGACAGCACGGCCGGCCGCTGCACCGGGCGCGGCATCGGCACTGGCAGCACGCGCAGCGGGCGGCGTTCCACGTCGGTGGCCCGCCGCAGCAACTCGAGATTGCGCTGCATGCGCGCTCGCGTGAGCCGGGCCACCGGGTGCGCAGCGGCGTCGGCGTCTTCGGGCCAGGCCAGCAGCACGGTGCGCGGGTCGGCGAAGCGCACGAACTCGTCGGTGTGCCCGCCGCTGCCCCAGGCCACGTAGGGCCCCACGATGCCGGCGCGCAGGTGCGGGTCTTCGGCCAGGCCCTCGGGCAGCCAGATGACCTTCTTCAGGCCGGGCAGACGCAGCAGCGCGGCTTCCATCGCCGCGCGTGAAAGGCCCGGGTTGCGGCTGCGCATCAGCGCCTCGTTGGCGATCAGCAGGCCGCGGCCGTTGGTCTCGAAGCCCCCGCCTTCGAGCGCCAGGCTGCTGGGGTGCAGCCGCGCCCCGAGGTGGCGCGCCAGCAGTTGTTCGAACTCCTCGCGCGAGTAGTCGGCATCGGCCGAGCACTGCGCTGCCGCGTCGCGGTCGTCGCGCCAGCGCCGCTGGCACCACGCCGGCACGCCGTACTGCGACCAGCGGAAGTCCACCAGACCGGTGCGCCCCCCGGGCGCCGCGGTGAACACGGCCAGGTCACGCAGGAAGAAGCTCGCCGCACTCTCCTGCACGAACCGCACGGGCCGATGCGCCGCGCCCGGGCCGAACAGGCCGGCGTGTTCGCGCAGGGCCGCGCGCGCCTCTTGCTCGGCCTGGTCGTCGCGAACCAGAAAGTGCAGCGACACGCGCGGTGCCAGTGCCGCGGCCAGCCCGGCACTCAGCACCGCATGCCCCGGGTCGTACGACAGCCACATCGCCGCGAGCGGCTCGAAATCGGCCACCGCCCGGTAGCCCTCGCGCGTGGCCGCGCCCTGAGGGTCGTCGATCTCGAAGGCGTCGGCCGGGTAGCCGTTGGCCTGGCCGCGGCCCGCGGCGCCGCCCATCGCGGCCGCGGCCGCCATCGCGCGCAGCCACTGCCGCCGGGACGGGCCCGCAGCCGCAACGATGGGCGAGTGCGTCATGGCGTGGTGCTCGGGCATGTGCGATCCGTTCACGGCGTGTCTCAAGCCTCGATCTGTTCGTCGCCTTCGCCGGCCTCGTACAGGCACTCGCGGCCCAGGCGGTCGAGGCAGAGTTCGGCGGTCCACGGCAGCATCAGACTGCCGCAACGGCTGTCGCGGAACAGTCGCTCCAGCGGCAGCGACTTCAGCATGCCCTGGCCGCCGCAGGTGCGCACGGCCAGCCGGCAGATCTCGTGCGCGTTCTCCATCACGGCGTGATGCGCGGCGTACAGGCGCATGCGCGCGTCCTTGTCCGGGTCGACGCGGGCCTCGCGCGCGCACTGCAGAAACAGCGCGCGGGTGGCCTCCAGCTTGATGCGCATCTCGGCCACCGCGAACTGCTTGGTCGGGTACATGCGGCGCAGCACGTGCGGCATGCCGGGGACTTCGGCACGCAGGTACTGCACCGTGAAGTCGTAGGCCGCCTGCGCGATGCCCACGTAGGTGGGCGCCAGCGTCGAGAACATGTGCGGGAAGCGCGCCGCCGCCTGGTGGTACAGCCCCTCGGGCAGCAGGCGCGCCTCGTCGGGCACGAACACGTCGCGAAAGCGCAGGTTGCGGCTGGCGGTGGCGCGCATGCCCAGCGCGTCCCACTCGCCGTGGATCTCCAGGCCCGGGGCATCGGCCGGCACCGCCAGGTACAGCGCGTCGCGCCGGGTGCCGCGGCCCTCGTGGCCCGGGCGCTCCAGCGTGCAGGGCACGCCGTACCACTGCGCCGCGCCGGCCAGCGAAGCGAACACCTTGCGGCCGTTGACGACGTAGCCGCCGTCCACCCGGCGGGCGCTGGTGGCCCAGGGCGCCGCGCCGGCGGCGGCCGGGCCGCCCTCGCTGGCCGCCTGGGCGTACAGCTGCCCTTCACCGACGATGCGCGCGTAGTGCAGCGCGCGGATGCGTCCGTGTTCGGCCCGCTCGGCCGCGGTCATCTGCAGTGCGTCGGCGACCAACCCGCTCCACTGGCAGCAGCTGACGTGCATGTTGAAGGCCAGCGCGGTGGCGCCGCACCAGCGTCCCATCTCGGCCGACACCAGCGCATGGGTGGTGAAGTCGGCGCCCAGCCCGCCGTGGTCGCGCGGCACCGCGATGCCCAGCAGGCCGGCGGCGCGCAACTCGGCGAAGTTCTCGTGCGGAAAGCTCGCCTCGCGGTCGTGACGCGCGGCGCGCGCCGCCCAGCCCGGGCCGAGTTCGGCCACGCGGCCGATGAGCTCGCGCTGCTGCCCGGTGAGCGTGGCCTCGTCCCCGGCGATGGTCAACGGCACGTAGCGCGCTGCAGGCAGATCGGCCATCTACAGCACCTCCCCCAGCATGTGGTAGCGGCCGCCCTGGAAGACCAGCGGCGCCGTCGCGATGTCGGCCAGGCGCAGCACGCGCCCGATGAACAGCCGGTGGTCGCCACCGTCATGCGCGGCCACACGCCGGCATTCGAACACCGCGGCGCAGCCGGCGAGCACCGGCGCGCCGCCCAGGCCGGAGGTCCACTCGCCGACATCGAACCGGTGTTCCGAGTCCGCGCCGGCGCCGGCGGTCGCCGCCGGCCCGCGCACGGCGAAACGGCGCGACAGCTCCACCTGCGACTCGGCCAGCACGTTCACGGCAAAGTGCGAGGCCGCCTCGAACGCCTCGAGGCTCGGGCTGGCGCGGCGCAGCGACCACAACACCAGCGGCGGGTCCAGCGACAGCGCGCCGAAGGAGTTGGCCGTCAGGCCGGTGCGCGTGCCGGCCGTGTCGACGCAGGTGATGATGGTCACGCCGGTGGCAAAGCGCCCCAGCGCGCTGCGCAGCGCGCGGGCATCGGGCGCACCGTCAGCCGCGGGGCCGCCGCCCGCCGTGGCGACGGCCGAGGTCTCGTCAGCCGGCGGCATTGCCCGACCGGATGCCCCAGCGCGCCAGCGCCGCGTCGTCGGCCACACGCGCGTCGACCCAGCGCGCACCCTCGGGCGTGGTCTCCTTCTTCCAGAACGGCGCCTGCGTCTTCAGGTAGTCCATCAGGAACTCGCAGGCCTGGAAGGCCTGGCCGCGGTGCGCCGAACCGACGACGACCCCCACGATCTGCTCGCCGGGCGAGAGCGGCCCCACGCGGTGCACCACGCGCGCGGCGCGGATGTCGAAGCGGCGCTGCGCCTCGTCGATCATGGCCTCGATCGCACGCTCGGTCATGCCGGGGTAGTGCTCGAGCTCCATCGCGCTCACCTCGCCGGCGCCGCCGCCGTTGCGGTCGCGCACGGTGCCGATGAAGCTGGCCACCGCGCCGACGGCGAGATCGCCTGCGCGCAGCGCGGCCACCTCGGCAGCGAGGTCGAAGTCTTCGCGCTGGATGCGCACGCGCAGCGCGGCGGCCTGGTTCATCGACAAAGCAACCTCTGCGATGCCGGGGGCGTGCTCAGCCGCCGGTCACCGGCGGGAAGAAGGCCACCTCGGCCCCTTCGCGCAGCGGCGCGCCTTCGTCGGCCATGTGCTGGTCGAGCGAGCAGCGCACGGCGCGCCCGCGGGCCAGCATGTCGGCATGCCGGCCGCCGCGCGCGATGAGCGCCTCGCGCAGCGCGCCCACGGTGGCGCCGGCCGGGAGCTCCACGCCCTCGACCGCACCCAGCACCTCGCGCAGCGAGGCGAAGTAGCGCACCTGCACCTTCATCGCGCGACCAGCTCCGACAACGGCAGATAGCGTACCGTGTCGCCGCGCGTGATGGCCTGCGAAGCCGGGTTGTCGACAAGGCCATCGGCCCACACCGCGGAAGTGAGGACGCCCGAACTCTGGTTGTCGAACAGCTCGACCTCGCCCTGGGCATTCAGGCGCACGCGCAGGAACTCGCGCCGCTTGTCGGGGCGCGGCCAGTCGAAGGCGGCCTTCAGCGGCAGGGGTCGCGGCAGCGCGGTGGGCAGGCCCTGGATCGCGCGCAACACCGTGCTCACGCACAGCACAAAGGTGACGAACGAGGACACCGGGTTGCCGGGCAGGCCGACGAAGAGCGCTTCGTTCGCCGCCTCGCCCGCCGCGCTGCCCGCCGCGCCATTCGCGCCATTCGAGCCGTTCCCGCGGCGCACCGCACCGAAGGCCAGCGGCTTGCCCGGCTTCATCGCGACCTGCCAGTTCTCCAGCCGCCCTTCGGCCATCACCGCCGGGCGCAGGTGGTCTTCTTCGCCCACCGAGACGCCACCGCTGGTGACGATGAGGTCGCAGCCGGCCGCCGCGGCGCGCAACGCTTCGCGCGTGGCCTCCAGCCGGTCGGGCACGATGCCGAAGTCGCGCACCTCGCAGCCGGCGGCCTGCAGCAGGCCGCGCAGCGTGAAGCGGGTGCGGTTGTAGATGGCGCCGGGCCTCAAGGGCTCGCCGGGCATCACCAGTTCATCGCCGGTGGAGAACACGGCCACGCGCGGGCGACGCAGCACCCGCAACGTGCCGGCACCCACCGAGGCCGCCAGCCCCAACGCCTGCGGCGTGAGGCGGCTGCCGCGGGTGAGCGCGACGGCGCCCGCGCGCACGTCTTCGCCGCGGCGGCGCACCCATTGGCCAGCCGTCGGCACGGCGAGCACGCGCACGTTGCCCAGACCAGCACCGCCCTTGCCGTCGTTGCCGCCGGCCCCCTCTCCCGCCATCGCTTCGCACTGCTCCTGCATCACCACCGCGTCGGCGCCCGGCGGCACCTGGGCCCCGGTGAAGACCCGCGCAGCCGTGCCCGCGACGAGCGGCGCGCCAACCACGCCGGCCGGGATGCGCTGCGACACCGCAAGCACGGTGCCCGCCGCGGGCACATCGGCGGCGCGCAGCGCGTAGCCGTCCATCGAGGTGTTGTCGGCCGGCGGCACGTCGAGCACGGACAGCACGTCCTGCGCGAGCACGCGGCCGTGGGCTTCGAACGTGGAGAGGGTCTCGGTCTGCGTCAGCGCCAGCGCGCGACTGCCGGCGACGAGGCGCTGGAGCGCGTCGTCCAGCGACAGCATCGCGCGCGGCCTGGCGGCGGCGGATTCGGGCACGGCCGGGCTTGGCATGGCTGAAGCGTCAATGCGCCAGCTCAGCCGGCGTGCGCCGCGATGTGCTGCTGCACCCGCGCCGTGTCGGCCGGCAATACGGTGAAGCGGCGCGGCAGCCGCTCGATGCCGGCCAGCGCCGCCGGCACCTCAGGCACCGGCGCCGGGCTGCCGCTGTCGGCGAAGGCTTCGGCGACGGTGGCGGCGAACTTGGCCGGCAGCGCCGTCTCCAGCACGATCATCGGCACGCCGGGCTCCAGGTGCTCGCGTGCGACCTTCAGACCGTCGGCCGTGTGGGTGTCGATCAGCACGTTGCAGCGCTGCCAGGTGCCGCGGATGGTGGCCAGCCGGTCGGCGTGCGTGCTCGTCCCGGAAACGAACCCGTACCCCGGGATGCGCGCGAACTCCTCGCGCGTGACGGTGAATCCACCCTGGCGCGACAGCGCTTCACCGAACAACGCCCCCGTGCGCGCGCCGTCGCGGCCGACGAGGTCGAACACGAAGCGCTCGAAGTTGCTCGCCTTGCTGATGTCCATGCTCGGGCTGGAGGTCTCGTGCGTCTCGGCCGCGCCGCGCGGGCGGTAGGTGCCGGTGCGGAAGAACTCGTCGAGCACGTCGTTCTCGTTGGTCGCCAGCACGAGCCGCTTGATCGGCAGGCCCATGCGGCGCGCCACGTGGCCGGCGCAGATGTTGCCGAAGTTGCCGCTGGGCACCGCGAAGCTGACGACCCCATCATCGGACTGCGCGGCCTGGAAGTAGCCGGCAAAGTAATACACCACCTGCGCCAACAGCCGCGCCCAGTTGATGCTGTTGACGGTGCCGATCTTCCAGCGGCGCTTGAACTCGAGGTCGTTGCTGACCGCCTTGACGATGTCCTGGCAGTCGTCGAACACGCCTTCGATGGCGAGGTTGTGGATGTTGGCGTCTTGCAGGCTGAACATCTGCGCCTGCTGGAACGGGCTCATGCGGCCGTGCGGGCTCAGCATGAAGACGTGGATGCCGCGCTTGCCGCGCATCGCGTACTCGGCGGCGCTGCCGGTGTCGCCGCTGGTGGCGCCCAGGATGTTCAGATGCTCGCCGCGGCGCGCCAGTTCAAATTCGAACAGGCGGCCAAGCAACTGCATCGCCATGTCCTTGAAGGCCAGCGTCGGGCCGTTGGACAGCGCTTCGAGATGGAGCCCGTCTTCGAGCTTCTTCAGCGGCGTGATGGCGCGCGTACCGAAGGTGGCCTCGGTGTAGGTGGTGTGCACGAGCCGCTTCAGGTCGGCCGGCGGAATGTCGTCGATGAACAGCGACAGGATCTCGAAGGCGAGATCGGCGTACGACAGGCCGCGCCAGCGCGCCAGCGTGGCCGCATCGACCTGCGGGTAGCGCTCGGGCAGGTACAGCCCGCCATCGGGCGCCAGGCCCTCCAGCAGGATCTCGCAGAAGCGCCGCGGCGTGGCATCACCGCGGGTGCTGAGGTACTTCAACTCAGCTCCTCCTTGCGGATGCGCACGATCGGCGCCAGCACCGTCTTCAGCGCCTGCATCTGCGCGATGGCCTGGCGCATGCGGCCTTCGACCGTGTCGTGCGTGAGGATGATGAGGTCGGTCTGGTTCTCACCTTCGGCGCTTTCGCGCTGCAGGATGGCGTCGATCGAGATGTCGTTGTCGGCCAGGATGCGCGTGAGGCTGGCCAGCACGCCCTTCTCGTCGGCCACGCGCAGCCGCAGGTAGAAAGCAGTGACCACCTGCTCGATGGGCAGGATCGGCGTGTCGGCCAGCGAGCCGGGCTGAAAGGCCAGGTGCGGCACGCGGTGGTCGGGGTCGGCGGTGTGCAGCCGGGTCACATCGATGAGGTCGGCCACCACGGCGCTGGCGGTGGGCTCGGCGCCGGCGCCCTTGCCGTAGTACAGCGTGGTGCCCACGGCGTCGCCGTTGACGACCACGGCGTTCATCGCCCCTTCGACGTTGGCGATGAGCCGCGTCGCCGGCACGAGCGTCGGGTGCACGCGCAGCTCGATGCCGCCGGTGCGGTCGTGGACGCCCGGCGTGGAGGCCTCGAGGTCGTCGCGCCGCTTGGTGATGCCCAGGAGCTTGATGCGATAACCCAGCTGTTCGGCGTAGCGGATGTCGGCGGCCTGCAGCGCGCTGATGCCTTCGATCGTGGCCTTGGCGAACTGCACGGGCACACCGAACGCGATAGCGCTCATGATGGTGAGCTTGTGCGCGGCATCGATGCCTTCGATGTCGAAGGTGGGGTCGGCTTCGGCGTAGCCCAGGCGCTGCGCTTCCTTCAGCACGGTGCCGAAGTCCGACCCCTTGCTGCGCATCTCCGACAGGATGAAGTTGGTGGTGCCGTTGATGATGCCGGCCACCCAGGCGATGCGGTTGGCGGAAAGGCCCTCGCGCAGCGCCTTGATGATGGGCACGCCGCCGGCCACCGCGGCCTCGAAGGCGACCATCACGCCGCGCGAGCGCGCGGCTTCGAAGATCTCGGTGCCGTGCACGGCCAACAGCGCCTTGTTGGCGGTGACCACGTGCTTGCCCGCGGCGATGGCCGCCAGCACCAGCCGGCGCGCGACGTCGGTGCCGCCGATCAGCTCGACGACGATCTCGATCGACGGGTCGTGCACGATGGCCATCGCGTCAGCGTCGATGCGGGCCTTCGAGCCGACGATCGCACGCGCGGCGGCGAGGTCGCGCCGGTGCACCGCCGCGATCTCGATGGCGCGGCCGGCACGCCGGCGAATCTCTTCGCCGTTGCGCGCGAGCACGTGGAACACGCCCGCGCCCACCGTGCCCAGGCCCAGCAGCCCGATGCGAATGGGCTTCATCGATGAGGTCATGTGCCGTGGCGCTTGCGGTAGTGGGCGAGGAAGCGGTCGATGCGCATCACCGCCTCGGTGAGGTCGTCGACATTGGGCAGAAAGACCATGCGGAAGTGGTCGGGCGCGACCCAGTTGAAGCCGGTGCCCTGCACGATGAGCACCTTTTCCTCGGCGAGCAGCTCGTAGGCCAGCTGCTGGTCGTCCTCCACCGGGTAGACGGTTGGATCCAGCCGCGGGAACATGTACAGCGCCGCCTTCGGCTTGACGACGCTCACGCCCGGGATCTGGCTGAGCATTTCGTAGGCACGGTCGCGCTGCCTGCAAAGGCGGCCGCCGGGGGCCACGAGGTCCTTGATGCTCTGGTAGCCGCCCAGCGCGGTCTGGATGGCCAGCTGCCCGGGCGTATTCGCGCACAGGCGCATCGAGGCGAGCATGTTCAGCCCCTCGATGTAGTCGCGCGCGTGGCGCTTGTCGCCCGAGACGATCATCCAGCCGGCGCGGTAGCCGCAACTGCGGTAGTTCTTGGACAGGCCGTTGAAGGTGACGCACAGCACGTCGTCGGCCAGCGACGCCAGGCTCGTGTGCGTGTGGCCGTCGTACAGCGTCTTGTCGTAGATCTCGTCGGCGAAGACGATCAGCTGGTGCGTGCGTGCGAGCTCGACCAGCGCCTGCAGCAGGTCGACGGGGTACAGCGCGCCGGTGGGGTTGTTCGGGTTGATGACCACGATGCCGCGCGTGCGTGGCGTGATCTTGCGCGCGATGTCGGCCAGATCGGGCAGCCAGCCGGCGCCCTCGTCGCACAGGTAGTGCACCGGCCGCCCGCCGGAGAGCGAGACCGCCGCGGTCCACAGCGGGTAGTCGGGAGCGGGCACGAGGATCTCATCGCCGTCGTCGAGCAGCGCGTTCAGGCTCATCACGATGAGCTCCGAGGCGCCGTTGCCGAGGTACACGTCGTCCACCGCGACGCCGGCGATGCGCTTTTCCTGCGCGTAGTGCACCACCGCCTTGCGCGGCGCGAACAGCCCCTTGCTGTCGGTGTAGCCGGCAGCGTCGGGCAGGTTGCGGATCATGTCCTGCACGATCTCGTCGGGCGGCGCCAGCCCGAAGTGCGCGAGGTTGCCGATGTTCAGCTGGATGATCTTGTGGCCTTCCTCCTGCATCTGGCGCGCCTTGTCGAGCACGGGCCCGCGGATGTCGTAGCAGACATTGGCGAGCTTGGCTGATTTGGAGACCGGGCGCGGCGCGCCGGCCGCGGGGCTGGGCTTGGACAGGGCGTTCAAGATGCTGCGGCAGGCACGGGGGCCATGCGGGTCGGGAAGGGAGGAGGCGCGGCGATGGAACCTAGAATTATCCATCCATGAAGTTCGTGCCCGAGACGCTGCAAGGCGCCAACCTGATCTCGCGCCATGAGCGCGGCGCAGCCGGGGTGCGCGAGCGGCTGTGGGTGGGCGCGCAGATGATCGAAGGCAGCGTGCTCGTGCCCTGGGCCGGCGCGGTGGTGCCATGGGGCGTGAGGGCCTGGGCCGAGTTGTCGCCGGACGATTTCGAGCGCATGGCGCAGTTCGCGCCGGAGCTGGTCGTCTTCGGCAGCGGCACCCTCATGCGCTTCGCCGCGCCGGCACTGGTGCGGCCGCTGATCGAGCGGCGCATCGGCATCGAGTGCATGGACACCGCCGCCGCCTGCCGCACCTACAACGTGCTGGCCAGCGAAGGCCGTTCGGTGCTGGCCGCGCTGCTGCTGGGCGTGGACTGACCGGCCCCTGGCCGGGCGCGCCGACCGGGCTCGCCGGCCGTACGCAAGCCGGCGGAACCCGGCCGGCCGGACCCGGCAAGTCGGCCATCTATAATTTGCAGTTGTCGCCGATTCGGCCCCCACCCCAGGCCCCTCCGGTGCCGAACCGGCTCGGGCCGGCGGGTGAGCAGCAGAGAACCTCCTCCATGACGCCTGCCATCAACAAGCCCCTTCCGGAGTTCGAGGCGGCCGCCACCAGCGGCGTGAAGTTCACGCCGCACAGCCACCTGGGCCACGCGGTGGTGCTCTACTTCTATCCGAAGGACAACACGCCTGGGTGCACCACCGAGGCGATGCAATTCCGCGACCACCACAAAGACTTCGCCAAGGCCGGTGCGGTGGTGTTCGGCGTGTCGCGCGACAACCTCGCCTCCCACGAGAAGTTCAAGGGCAACCTCGAGCTGCCGTTCGAGCTGATCGCCGACACCGAAGAGAAGCTGTGCCACATGTTCGGCGTGGTCAAGAACAAGATCATGTACGGCAAGAAGGTCAAGGGCATCGAGCGCAGCACGTTCCTGATGGACGCCACCGGCGTCATGCGCGCCGAGTGGCGCGGCATCAAGGTCGCTGGCCATGTCGAAGAGGTTCTCAAGGCGGTCAAGGCGCTGAAGAAAACCGCCTGACGAAGCGTTGCGCGAGCGCGGCGCCCGAAGGCGCCCCTTGCGCAGCAGCCTGCGTCGGCCGCACTGCATGCCGGCGCGTCAACGCAAAGCCTGCATGCCCCTGCCCAAGCCCCCTGCCCGCCCCGGCGACCTGCTGCCGGCGGCCGCCTTCGAGACCCAGGCCGCCCCGAAGGCCGACAGGCGCTCGCTGAAGTCGCGCGATGCCACCGAGAGCCCGCCCCAGGGCGCGCTTGACCTGCTGGACGCCGGCAGCCCGGGCGCAGCACGCCCCGCCGCCAGGCTGTTTCAGCCGGCCGTAGCCCGCCCGGCCGGCAATGCCCTCGGTACTGGCGCCGCGCTCGCTGCGTCCGTGGCCGCGGCGCCGATTTCCGCGCCGATTTCCGCGCTGGCAGCCGCGCCGCGGTCGGCCCCGGCCACGCTGACCCCCCCAAGCGCGGTGCGCGCCCCGCTGCCACAGCCGAACGCCAAGCCGCGCAAGGCCAAGCCCGCCGGGCCGGCCAAGCTCTTCGTGCTGGACACCAACGTGCTCATGCACGACCCGAGCTGTCTGTACCGCTTCGAAGAGCACGACATCTTCCTGCCGATGATCACGCTGGAAGAGCTCGACGACCACAAGAAGGGCATGAGCGAGGTGGCGCGCAACGCTCGGCAGGTCAGCCGCGAGCTGGACGCGCTGGCCAAGTCCACCACGCTCAACGGGCACGGCACCGACGCACGCGCCGGCATCGAACTGGCCAAGACCGGCCACCGCGAGGCCGGCGGCAAGCTGTTCTTCCAGACCACGCATTTCGACATCAAGCTGCCCGACGGTCTGCCGCAGGGCAAGGCCGACAACCAGATCCTGGGCGTCGTGCAGACGTTGCGCGAACAACACCCCGGCCGCGACGTGGTGCTGGTGTCCAAAGACATCAACATGCGCGTCAAGGCGCGTGCGCTCGGTCTGCCGGCCGAGGACTACGCCAACGACAAGGCGCTGGAAGACGGCGACCTGCTCTACACCGGCGTGCTGCCGCTGCCAGGCGACTTCTGGGGGCGCCACGGCAAGACGATGGAGAGCTGGCAGCAGGGCGGCAACACCTTCTATCGCATCAGCGGCCCGCTGGTGCCGGCGCTGCTCATCAACCAGTTCGTCTACCTCGAGGCGCCCGGCGCGACGCCGCTGTACGCCCGCGTGACCGAGATCACCGGCAAGACCGCGGTCCTCAAGACCCTGCGCGACTACGCCCACGGCAAGAACGCCGTGTGGGGCGTGACCGCGCGCAACCGCGAACAGAACTTCGCGCTGAACCTGCTGATGGACCCCGAGTGCGACTTCGTCACGCTGGCCGGCACCGCCGGCACCGGCAAGACGCTGATGACGCTGGCCGCGGGCTTGAGCCAGGTGCTCGACGACCGCCGCTACAGCGAGATCATCGTCACCCGCGTCACCGTGCCGGTGGGCGAGGACATCGGCTTCCTGCCCGGCGACGAGCAGGAGAAGATGAACCCGTGGATGGGCGCGCTGGACGACAACCTCGAAGTGCTGGCACGCACCGATTCCAGCGCCGGCGAGTGGGGGCGCGCCGCCACCAACGACCTGGTGCGCGCGAAGATCAAGATCAAGAGCCTGAACTTCATGCGCGGGCGCACGTTCCTGAACAAGTACGTCATCATCGACGAGGCGCAGAACCTCACGCCCAAGCAGATGAAGACACTGATCACGCGCGCCGGCCCCGGCACCAAGATCGTCTGCCTGGGCAACCTGGCGCAGATCGACACGCCCTACCTCACCGAGGGCAGCTCGGGCCTGACCTTCGCCGTCGACCGCTTCAAGGGCTGGCCGCATGGCGGCCACATCACGCTGGCGCGCGGCGAGCGCTCACGGCTGGCGGACTTCGCCAGCGACGTGCTGTAGCCGGGGCGGCCTGCGCCGCCCTGCCCCGCACACCGGGGCCGCAGCCCTCGAGATCGTGGTCACTGGCAATAGCGGCGGCGGCTTCACGTCCGCGGGTCGCGCCGCCGCAGGTAGCTCGCGAAGCGCGGCACACCCTGTGCCGTCACGCCGCGATATGCGTAGGTGACCCAGCTGCCGACGGCCGGCGGCCGCTCGCGCTCGGCGTCGCTGAGGCCGGTGCCGAGCAGGAACTCCACGCCCTCGGGCGTGCGCACCTGCAGCGCACCGAGCCGCCCTTCGTGCCTGCCGCGGCCAGGCACATGCGCCACCACCTGCGCCTCGGCGTCGGCCACCGGCTTGAGCTTGAGCACGGCGTCGCTGCGGCCCACACGCCATGGGGCGTCGGCACGGTGCAGCACGAGCCCTTCGCCGCCGCCGCGCACGACTTCGGCGTACAGGCGCTGCAGCGCCTCGCGGTCGGCCAGTTCGTGCTGCTGCACCGCGGCCAGGGCTGGAAAGCCGGCCGCGCGCACGACTTCGGCCACGCGCTTGGCGCGCTGCAAGAACGGGCCCGGCGCACCCGGCAGATCGAAGACCTCGTAGCGCACGGCGCGCCAGTCGGCATCGACGGCGGCGGCGCGGCGCACCGCGCCCGAAAGCGCATCGAAGGTGCCGCGGCCCATCCACAGTTCGCCGTCCAGCGGCACCGCCGGCAGCCGCGACACGAACCACTGCGGCGCGATCACCGGCAGGCCGCTGCGAAAGCGCAGCCGCTGTCCGTCCCACAACGCGCGCACGCCGTCGAGCTTCTCGCTGACGAGGTGACCGCGGGGGTCGATGTCGGCGGCGGCGGTGCGTGCGAGTTGAGCGGCCACGTTCGGGGCCGAGTTCGAGGTCGGCCAGGCGTGGCCGCCGCTGGTGGCGGCCGTGGGCAGAGCGGCCGCGACGAAGCGCAGGAAGTGGCGGCGAGTGAAGGGCATGGCGGCTCCGAGGTGGTGGTCAACCGCAGGTCGTCGCGAGGAAGCGGCGATGACGGTCACCGCAATGTCCGCGCCCGAGTCGCCGGCGCCCATCGCCCCGGTGGAGGCCATCAGTCCCCCCACAAAGCACGAAGGCCCGGCCCCGCCGGAGGGGGACCGGGCCTTCGCGGCCCACCGCGGCCAATCTCGGCCCACCGCGGCCAATCTCGGCCAATCGCGGCCAATCGCGGCCAATCGCGGCCGAGCCGATGTTTCGCTACTTCACCGCCACCAGGTCCCTCACCTGCTGCGGCGCCGTGGGATCCTCGATGGTGGTCAGGTCGCCCGGATCACGCCTTTGGCTTCGGCCCGCGGCCTCGCCGCTTCACGTCTGCTTCGCGGACATGAGCCTAGGCCGAAACCGTGACCAGGCTCTTGATCTGCTCGAGCGCCGTGGGGTCCTCGATCGTTGTGAGGTCACCAGGGTCACGGCTTTCGCACACCGCCTGGATGGCGCGGCGCAAGAGCTTGCCGCTGCGCGTCTTGGGCAGCACGGTGACGAAGCGCACGCGCGCCGGGCGGGCCACGGCGCCGAGCTGGTCGTCGACCACCTTCATGATCGCGCCCTCGAGCTTCAGCGCCTTCTCGGGCGTGTCGGCCTGGCTCGTGTCCTTCAGCACCGCGAAGGCCATCGCCACCTGGCCCTTCAGCTGATCGGCCACGCCCACCACCGCGACTTCGGCGACGTTGGGGTGCGAGCTGATGCTCTCTTCGATCTCGCGCGTGCCCAGGCGGTGGCCGGCGACGTTGATGACGTCGTCGGTGCGGCCGAGGATGAAGATGTAGCCGTCCTCGTCGCGGATGCCCCAGTCGAACGTGCTGTAGACCTGCCGGCCGGGGATGCTGCTCCAGTACGTCTTGACGAAGCGCTCGTCGTCGCGCCACACGGTCTGCATGCATCCCGGGGGCAGCGGGCCCTCGATGGCGACCACGCCCTTCTCGTGGTGGCCGGTCAATTCCTTGCCGGTGTTCTCGTCGATGAGCTTGAGGTCGTAGCCATAGACGGGCTTGCCGGGGCTGCCGAACTTCGAGACCTGCTTCTCCACGCCGTTGCACAGCGCCAGGATGGGCCAGCCGGTCTCGGTCTGCCAGTAGTTGTCGATGATGGGCTTGCCCAGGCTCTGGGCGATCCACTTGGCCGTCGGCTCGTCCAGCGGCTCGCCGGCCAGGAACAGCGCGCGCAGGCTGGACAGGTCGTGCTTGCTCAACGCCGCCGGGTCCTGCTTCTTCAACACGCGCACCGCGGTGGGCGCGCTGAACATCGAGGTGACCTTGTACTTCTCGACCAGGCTCCACCAGATGGCAGCATCGGGCCGGATCGGCAGCCCTTCATACATGATGGTCGCCATGCCGTAGATCAGCGGACCGTAGACGATGTAGCTGTGGCCCACCACCCAGCCGATGTCGCTGGTGCTGAAGTACGTCTCGCCCGGGTTGCCGAGGAAGATGTGCTTCATGCTGGCGGCCAGCGCCACGGCGTAGCCGCCGGTGTCGCGCTGCACGCCCTTGGGTTTGCCGGTAGTGCCGCTGGTGTACAGCGTGTAGCTCGGGTGTGTGCTCTCCACCCACTCGCAGGGCACCTGCGCGTTCAGGTGCTTCTCGCGCAGCGCGGCGTAGTCTTCGTCGCGGCCGGCGGTGCGGTTGAACGCGGCGAGGCCGCGGTCGATCATCAACACCTTCTTCGGCTTGTGCCTGGAAAGCTGGATCGCCTCGTCGAGCAGCGGCTTGTACGGCACCACCTTGCCGCCGCGGCTGCCGGCGTCGGCGCTGACGATGGCCACCGGCTCGGCGTCTTCGATGCGGGTGGCCAGGCTGCCGCTGGCAAAGCCGCCGAACACCACCGAATGCAGCGCGCCGATGCGCGCGCAGGCCAGCATCGCGAAGGCGGCCTCGGGAATCATCGGCATGTAGACGAGCACGCGGTCGCCCTTGTTCACGCCCAGCTCGCGCAGCATGGCAGCCATGCGCTGCACCTCGGCGTGCAGCTCGGCGTAGCTGTACACCTTCTCCTGGTTCGTCTCGGTGGAGACGAAGATCAGCGCGTTCTGGCTGCCGCGTGCGGCCACATGGCGGTCCACCGCGTTGTGGCACAGGTTGGTGGTGCCGCCGACGAACCAGCGGCTGAACGGCGGCCGGCTGTTGTCGCACACCTGAGTGAACGGCGTGTGCCAGTCGATCAGCTTGGCCTGTTCGGCCCAGAAACCCTCGCGCTCGTGCAGCGAGCGGCGGTGGAAGTCGGCGTAGCTCGTCATCTTGGAGTCTCCTCGTTCTGGGGCGTCTTCGGAACGAAGGCGGATTGAGCCCGTAGGCACTGACATGCCCCTGACTCATCAACCGCGCGGCGGCCATTCGGCACCGAGGGCACGGGCCGGTTCTTGCGTCAGATCAAGAACCGCAGCCCGGCGCTGCGGCGCGTGCCGGTGGCCGCTGCGGGCGAACTGCAGCGGCCGGCTGGGCCGCGGCGGAAGGTCGCGACGCAGCGAGCGCGGCGGGCGGCACGAGAGACCCGCGGCCTGCCTACAGCCGCACCACGATGCGCCCGCGCACGCGCCCTTCCATCAGCCGCTGCGCCGCCTCCAGCGCGCCTTCGAGCGGCACCTCGGTCATCAAGCTCTCCAACGTCGCCGGCGCCAGCTCGGCGGCCAGCAGCGCCCAGGCACGCTCGCGCAGCGCGCGCGGCGCCATCACGCTGTCGATGCCGGCCAGCGCTACGCCGCGCAGGATGAATGGCGCCACGCTGCCGGGCAGATCCATGCCCTGCGCGAGGCCGCACGCGGCGACGATGCCGCCGTAGCGCGTCTGCGCCAGCGCATTGACCAGCGTGTGGCTGCCCACCGCATCGACCACCGCCACCCAGCGTTCCTTCTGCAGCGGCCGGCCGCCGGCCGCAGCCAGTTCGGCGCGGTCGATTGCCGTTGCGGCTCCCAGGCCCGTGAGGTACGCCGCCTCGCTGGCCTTGCCGGTGGCCGCCACGACCTTGTGGCCACGCCGGGCCAGCAGTGCGATCGCCACGCTGCCCACGCCGCCGGTGGCGCCGGTGACCAGCACCTCGCCGCTGCCAGGGGCGACGCCGTGGCGTTCCAGCGCCATCACGCACAGCATCGCCGTGTAGCCGGCCGTGCCGATGGCCATCGCCTGCCGCGGCGTGAAGGCCGCCGGCAGCTTGACCAGCCAATCGCCCTTCAGCCGCGCGCGCCCGGCAAGGCACCCCCAGTGCGTCTCGCCCGCACCCCAGCCGTTGTGCACAAAGCGGTCGCCGGGCTGCCAGGCCGGGTGCTGGCTCTCCAGCACCGTCCCCGCGCCGTCGATGCCGGGCACCATCGGCCAGCTGCGCACCACCGGCGAACGGTTGGTGAGCGCGAGACCGTCCTTGTAGTTGATGGTGCTGTACTCGGGCTGCACGAGCACCATGCCGTCGCCGGCGGCGGGCAGGCGCGCTTCGTCCAGCGTGGTCACGCCGGCGCGGAAGCCGGCATCGTCCTTTTCGAGCAGCAGGGCCTTGAACATGGTGAGGTCTTCAGGGAGTCGGCAAAGGCGTGCATGATGCATGAGTGATGGCGCCACCGGAACCGCCGCTGCACCCGGACCGTTCGCCGGCCCCCCCGCTCGGCTCGCGCCGGGCGCTGGTGCGCGCGTGGGCGGTGTGCACGGTGGGCAGCAGGGTGGCTGGTGCGTTCAAGACGCTCACGCCGGGAACAGCCTTGCCGTTTTTGGGCGCCTTCGCCGGCTGCGCCAGCCCCGCGCGCCGCGCGGCCGACCTGCCCGCCGCCGACGCGGCCGAGGTGGTGATGCTGGCGATGTCCTACCTCGACACGCCCTACCGCCGTGGCGGCCTCGCCGCCGAGACCGGCTTCGACTGCAGCGGCTTCACGCGCCACGTGTTCGAGCGCGGCACCGGGCTCGTGCTGCCGCGCACCGCCGCCGAGCAGGCGCGGCACCCGGCGCTGCGCGAGATCGGGGCCGACGCGCTGAGGCCGGGCGACCTCGTCTTCTTCAACACGCTGCAGCGGCCGTTCTCGCACGTGGGCCTCTACACGGGCGATGGCCGCTTCGTGCACGCGCCGCGCCCGGGCACCCGGGTGCGCAGCGAGGAGATGCGCGCGCGCTACTGGGCCGAGCGCTTCGATGGCGCGCGGCGCGCCACCCTCGCGCCGCGCGCGGCGGCGGGGTAAGGGCCGTCACCCCGGCCTGGCCCAGGGCGATGCGCCGCGCCGGCCGCGGCCGCTGCCGGCCGGGCCACAATGGCGCCCATGGGCGAGACCTTCATCCCGCTGGCCGACCTGCGCTATGCCGCGGCGCTGCCGCGCGTGCCCGCTGCCCACGAGACGCGGCCGCCCGACGGCCTGGTCGCCGACCGCCTCGGCCGCCCGCTGCACGACCTGCGCATCTCGGTCACCGACCGCTGCAACTTCCGCTGCAGCTACTGCATGCCCAAGGAGGTCTTCGACCGCGACTACAAGTTCCTGCCGCAAAGCTCGCTGCTCAGCTTCGAAGAGATCACGCGGCTGGCCCGCATCTTCGTCGCGCACGGCGTGGCCAAGCTCAGGCTCACCGGTGGCGAGCCGCTGCTGCGCAAGCATGTCGAGGTGCTGATCGCGCAGCTGGCCACATTGCGCACGCCCGAGGGCCAGCCGCTGGACATCACGCTCACCACCAACGGCTCGCTGCTCACGCGCAAGGCGCGTGCGCTGCACGACGCGGGCCTGAAGCGCATCACCGTCAGCCTCGATGCGCTGGACGACGCGATCTTCCGGCGCATGAACGACGTCGATTTCCCGGTGGCCGACGTGCTGGCCGGCATCGACGCCGCGCTCGCGGCGGGCCTGGCACCGCTGAAGGTGAACATGGTCGTCAAGCGCGGCACCAACGACCACGAGATCGTGCCGTTGGCGCGGCATCTGCGCGAGCGCTACGCCGGCCGCGTGGTGCTGCGCTTCATCGAATACATGGACGTGGGCGCCACCAACGGCTGGCGCATGGACGAGGTGCTGCCCTCGGCGGAAGTGCGCAACCGGCTGGCCAGACACTTCCCGCTCGAGCCGCTGGACCCCACCGCGCGCGGCGAGACCGCCGAGCGCTGGCGCTACGCAGACGGCAGCGGCGAAGTCGGCTTCATCAGCAGCGTCACCCAGGCCTTCTGCCACGACTGCAACCGTGCGCGGCTGTCCACCGAGGGCAAGCTGTTCATGTGCCTGTTCGCCAGCCGCGGCCACGACCTGCGTGCGCTGTTGCGCGGCCGCCGACCCGACGGACAGGGCTACGGCGACGAAGAGATCGCCGCCGCCATCGGCCTGCTGTGGGGCGAGCGCGACGACCGCTACTCCGAACTGCGCGGCGCCGGCCAGGCCGCCGCGGGCAGCGGCGAACGGCGCATCGAGATGCACTACATCGGCGGCTGAGCCGTTGGGGGGCCGCCACGTCGGTTTCCCCGGGGCGCACGGCCCGGCGTGGCCAATGCCACGACCCAGCCGGACCGTCGGCCCGACTGATCTTCTCGGGAGTGCAGCAGGCGGCGTTCGCGGTTACAAAGGAAGCTGTCACCCACCCTTCGAGCGCAGGCACCCGATGAGCACCGATCGCCAGCCGCGGCCAACTGCCCGCCCACGGCGGGCCGCCCCGCCGCCTGGTCTTGGTTGGGTGGCCAAAGGCCTGGGCGTTGCGTGCGTGCTGGGCATGGGCGCCGCAGCCGCGCAGCCGGCCTGGGAGCCCAGCGCGCCGGTGGAGCTGGTGGTGCCGGCCGGCACCGGCGGCGGCGCCGACCTGATGGCGCGCTTCATCGCCGACACGGTGGCCAAGCATGGGCTGATGAAGCAGCCGATCAAGGTGGTCAACCGCGCCGGGCAGTCTGGTGGCGAGGGGCTGCTGCAGATGAAGGCCGATCGCGGCAACCCGCACCGGCTCATCATCACGCTGTCCAATCTGTTCACGGCGCCGCTGGGCCAGGCGCTGCCCTTCAGCTGGCGCGACCTCACCCCGGTGCAGATGCTGGCGCTGGACCAGTTCGTGCTGTGGGTGCCGGCCTCGTCGCCGCACCGCACGCCGCAGTCGTTGTTCGAGTCCATCCGCCTGGCGCCACCCGGCAGCGTCAAGCTGGGGGGCACGGGCAGCAAGCAGGAAGACCAGATCGTGTCGGTGCTTCTGGAGACGGCGCTGGCCACGCGGCTGCACTACGTGCCGCTGCGCGGCGGCGGCGACGTGGCCAAGGCCCTGGCCGCCGGCGAGGTGGACATCACCGTCAACAACCCCATCGAGGGCGAGGCGCTGTGGCGTGAGGGCAAGGTGCGCCCGCTGTGCGTGTTCGATGGCGCCGCACTGCCCTACCCGGCAAAGCTGGCCGGCCCGCTGGGTTGGAGCGACCTGCCCACCTGCATGTCGTTCGGCGTGCCCGTGCAGTACCTGATGATGCGCGGCATCTTCACCACCGGCGGCGCCACGCCCGCCCAGGTGGCCTACTACCAGCGCCTGCTCGACCGCGTGCGCGGCCTGCCCGAGTGGGAGGCGCTGATGAAACAAGGCGCCTTCAAGCAGTCGCCGATGACCGGCGAGACCTTCACCACCTGGCTCGATCGTGCCGAGAACTTCCACAAGGTGCTGATGCGCGAGGCGCGCCTCACTCCCACCACGGCCGCCCTGGCCGCAGCGGCGTCGTCGGCACCGCAACGGCGCGCGGCGCCCTGAAGGCGCACGGCGGCGCGATGACCGGGGCCCCCGCCGGCACCCAGCGTGAAGGCCGCGCCGGTCACGGTGCCGACCACATCGCTGATCCCGCCGCCGAACACGCCGACGATCCGGCCACCGACCACGGCGCCGAGGCCGTCCCCTACATCGACCACGACGAGTTCCGCGCCGGGCTGGCCGCCGGGCAGATGCGCATCGTCGTCGATCCCGAGCGGGCGCGCCCTTTCGTCGTGCAACGCACACGCAGCAACACGCTGGCGGTGGTACTCATCGGCCTGGGCTGCGCGCTGGCGCTGGTCGGGCAGGTGTGGCCCGGCGGCGCGCTGGTGGCGCTGGGCATCGGGGCGCGACGGCTGGTGCTGCGGCAGGCGCCGAAGATCCTGCTGCACCTGGCGCTGAGCGACCGCGCGGTCTACGCCGAGGTCACGAGCAACGGCGTGATGGAAGTGCAGCGCGCTTCATGAGGCCACGGCCACGGGCGCGCTGCGCCCGAGTGCGGCAAGCCCGCCCAGCAGCTGGCCGCCGCCGAAGCTGGTGTGCTGCGGCGCCACGCCGCCGGCCTTCACGCGCACCGCGCAGTACTTGAACTCCGGAATCTTGGCGAACGGGTCGAGCGCCGCGTGCGTGAGGCGGTTGATGGCTGCCTCGTAGAACGCAAAGGCCACGAACACCGCGCCCCGCGGCGTGCCCTCGTCGGCACGCGCCCACAGCGTGACCTCGCCGCGGCGCGACTCGATCGTCAGCACATCGCCGGCGCGCAGCCCCAGCGCTTCGAGATCGAGCGGGTGCAGCCATGCGGTGGGGTCGGGCTCCAGCGCGTCCAGCACGCTGGCGCGGCGCGTCATGCTGCCGGTGTGCCAGTGCTCCAGCTGGCGGCCGGTGATCAGCACCAGCGGGTACTCGGCATCGGGCCGCTCGGCCGCTGGAATGATGTCGGCCGGCACGAAGCGCGCCTTGCCACTTTCGCGCGGGAAGTCGTGCTCGAACACCACGCGCTGGCCGGGGTCGCCTTCCTGCATGCATGGGTAGGTGACGGCGTGCTCGCGCTCCAGCCGATCCCACGTGATGCCGGCGATGCTGGGCATGGCGCGGCGCATCTCGTCGAACACCTCGCTGACGTGGCCGTAGTGCCATGGCAGCCCCAGGCGCTTGGCTACCTCCTGGATGATCCACAGATCCTGGCGCGCATCGCCCGGCGGCGGCACGGCCTGGCGGCCCAGTTGCACCAGCCGATCGGTGTTGGTGAAGGTGCCGGTCTTTTCCGGAAAGGCGCCGGCCGGCAGGATGACGTCGGCCAGATACGCGGTCTCGGTGAGGAAGATGTCCTGCACCACCAGATGCTCCAACGCGGCCAGCGCCTCGCGCGCGTGGTTGGCGTCGGGGTCGGACATCGCCGGGTTCTCGCCTTGCACGTACATGCCGCGCACCGTGCCGGCCGTGATGGCGTGCATCACCTCCACCACGGTGAGGCCGGGCTTGGCGTCGAGCGTGCCCGGTGCCAGCTGCCAGGCCTTCTCGAAGCGCTCGCGCGATTCGGCCCTCGATACATGCTGGTAGTCGGGCAGCATCATCGGAATCAGCCCGGCGTCGCTGGCCCCTTGCACGTTGTTCTGGCCGCGCAGCGGATGCAGCCCGGTTCCGGGGCGGCCGATCTGCCCGGTCATCAACGCCAGCGCAATGAGGCAGCGCGCGTTGTCGGTGCCGTGCACGTGCTGGCTGACGCCCATGCCCCACAGGATCATCGAACCCTTGGAGCGTGCGTACAGCCGCGCCACGTCCCTCAGCGTGTCGGCGTCGATGCCGCAGATCGGCGCCATCGCCTCGGGGCTGTAGGCGGCGACGTTGCTGCGCAGCTCTTCGTAGCCGATGGTGCGCGAGGCGATGAAGGCCTCGTCCACCAGCCCCTCGGTGACGATGACGTGCATCAGCGCATTGAGCATCGCCACGTCGGTGTCGGGCTTGAACTGCAGGAAGCGGTGGGCCACGCGCGCGAGATCCGACCGGCGCGGGTCCATCACGATCAACTTGGTGCCGGCCTTGGCGGCGTTCTTCATCCAGGTGGCGGCCACCGGATGGTTCACCGTCGGGTTGGCGCCGATGACGATGACGACCTCGGCCTTCATCACGTCCATCACCGGGTTGCTGACCGCGCCCGAGCCAATGCCTTCCAGCAGCGCCACCACCGAAGACGCATGGCACAGCCGCGTGCAGTGATCGACGTTGTTGCTGCCAAAGCCCGTGCGCACCAGCTTCTGGAAAAGGTACGCCTCTTCGTTGCTGCCCTTGGCCGAGCCGAAGCCGGCCAGCGCCTGCGGGCCGTGGCGATCGCGCAGTGCCTTCAATGTGCCACCGGCGAAGTCGAGCGCCTCTTCCCAGCTCGCCTCGCGGAACACGTCCATCAGGCGCGCCGGGTCCATCACGAAGTCGCCGGCCTTGGGCGGCGCGTCCTTGCGGCGGATCAGCGGTTTTGTCAGCCGCTGCGGGTGGTGCGCGTAGTCGAAGCCGTAGCGGCCCTTCACGCACAGGCGGCCGTGGTTGGCAGGGCCGTCGCGGCCTTCCACGAAGAGGATCTTGTCGTCCTTGACGTGGTAGGTGAGTTGGCAGCCCACGCCGCAATAAGGGCACACCGAAGGCACCTGGCGGTCGGGCACCGCGAGCGCCGCGTCGCGCGCGGGCATGAGTGCTCCGGTGGGACAAGCCTGGACACACTCACCGCACGCGACGCAGGTGGACGCACCCATCGGGTCGTCCATGTCGAACACGATCTTGGCGTCGTTGCCGCGGAAGGCCAGGCCGATGACATCGTTGACCTGCTCGTCGCGGCAGGCGCGCAGGCAGCGTGTGCACTGGATGCACGCGTCGAGGTTCACCGCGATGGCCGGGTGCGACACATCGGCCACCGGCTGCGCGCGTGCCTCGAAGCGCGGTTTGCCGAGGCCCAGGTGCAGCGACCACTGATCGACCTCGTTGAGGCGCGTGTAGCGCGCCTCGGGCATGTCGGCCTGCAGCAGTTCGAGCACCAGGCGCTGCGACTTGCGCGCGCGCTCGCTGGCGGTGTGCACCTTCATGCCGGGAGCCGGGGCGCGGCAGCAAGACGGGGCGAGCACGCGCTCGCCTTCGATCTCCACCATGCAGGCGCGGCAGTTGCCCGCCGCTTCGAGGCCGTTCTTGTAGCAAAGGTGCGGCACCTCGATGCCCAGGCGCTTGGCCACTTCGAGGATCGGTTCGCCCTTCAGGGCCGTGGCCTCACGGCCGTCGAGCGTGAAGGTGATGGTTTCTCTGGCCTTCACGGCTTCAGCTCCTGCCCAGCTCGGCCGGGAAGTACTTGATCACGCAATCCACCGGGTTCGGCGCCGCCTGTCCCAGACCGCAGATCGACGCGTCGCGCATCACCTGCGACAGATCGGCCAGCAGGTCGAGGTCCCACTGTTCCTTGGCGATCAGCACCGAGGCCTTGGCCGTGCCGTTGCGGCACGGCGTGCACTGCCCGCACGACTCGTGCTCGAAGAAGCGCATCAGGTTGCGCGCCGCATCGACCGCGCGGTCCTTGTCCGACAGCACGATCACCGCCGCCGAACCGATGAAGCAGCCGTGAGGCTGCAGCGTGTCGAAGTCCAGCGGGATGTCACCCAGCGACGCCGGCAGGATGCCGCCCGACGCCCCGCCCGGCAGATAACCGTAGAACTGGTGTCCTTCGGCCATGCCGCCGCAGTATTCGTCGATCAGCTCGCGGATCGTGATGCCCGCCGGCGCCAGCTTCACGCCCGGTTGCTTCACGCGGCCCGACACCGAGAACGAACGCAGCCCCTTGCGCCCGTGCCGGCCTTGCGAAGCAAACCACGCGGCGCCGTTTTCGAGGATGTCGCGCACCCAATGCAGCGTCTCGAAGTTGTGCTCCAGCGTCGGCCGGCCGAACAGACCCACCTGCGCCACGTACGGCGGGCGCAGGCGCGGCATGCCGCGCTTGCCCTCGATCGACTCGATCATCGCCGACTCTTCGCCGCAGATGTAGGCGCCGGCGCCGCGGCGCAGCTCGATCTCGGGCATGCCCGGAAACGGCGGCTGCGCACGCAGCTTGGCCAGTTCACGTTCCAGCAGTGCGCGGCAGCCGTGGTACTCGTCGCGCAGATAGACGTAGATCTTCTGGATGCCCACCGCCCAGGCGGCGATGAGTGCGCCCTCGATGAAGCGGTGCGGGTCGCGTTCCAGGTACACGCGGTCCTTGAAGGTGCCGGGCTCGCCCTCGTCGATGTTCACTGCCATCAGCCGCGGCGCCGGCTCGCTGCGCACGATGCGCCACTTGCGCCCGGCCGGAAACCCCGCGCCCCCCAGACCCCGCAGGCCCGAATCTTCCAGCGCCTGCAGCACCTGCTCGACCTCGATCTCACCGGCCACGCAGGTCTTGAGCAGCACGTAGCCGCCCTCGGCCTTGTAGGCCTCGAGGTCGATGGCCCCTTCCGGTTCGTGCGTGGTGCGGCCCGCGCGTACGGCCTCATGCACGGCCGCCGCGCTGGCGTGGGCCACCGGGTGCTGGCCGACCGCCACTGCCGGCGCCTGCTCGCAGCGGCCGATGCACGGCGCTGCGATCACGCGCACTTCGGTGCCCAGCAGCGCCGGCAAACGCGCGAGCAGCTCGCGCGCGCCGGCCATCTCGCAGGCCAGGCCGTCGCACACGCGCACCGTCAAGCGCGGCGGCGCGGCCTCGCCTTCCTTCACGATGTCGAAGTGGTGATAGAAGCTCGCGACCTCGAACACCTCGGTCTGCGCCAGCCCCATCTCCTGCGCCAGCGCGGCGAGGTGGCCGGCGCTCAGATGGCCAAAGTGGTCTTGCAGCTTGTGCAGATGCTCGATCAGCAGGTCGCGCGCCCGCGACGCGGTGCCCAGCAGTTGCTGCACCTCTTCGCGCGCCTGCGGATCGACACGGCGGCCCTTGGGCGCCTCACGCCGGCGCTGGCGCGTGGGGCCCTCGGCACTGGCGACGATGGGGATCACGGCGGGCTTGGCGGTGGGGTCGGCGGGTCGGTTCATGGGCTTCGGCGGCGCCCGGCCGCCATCCGGCGGCCAAGCTGCCGTCATCGGAAAACTACAGCAACCCCGCGCCGCGCGCCCATTGGTACTTGGCGCCCAGGATCTCCACCGGAATCTCGGTGGAGTACGCGTAGGCCGGAATGCCATGCTCGTACAGGTACTGCGCGGCTTCTTCCACTTCCACGTCGCCAGCCAGCGAGGCCACTACGGGCTTCACGATGCCCTTGGCCTTCATCTCCTGGACCACCTGCACCATGTTGCGCGCGAACACCATCGGCGGCGTGACGATGGTGTGCCAGTAGCCGAGGATGAGCGCGTGGATGCGCTCGTCTTCGAGGCCCAGCCGCACTGTGTTCATGTAGGTGATGGGCGGCTCGCCGCCGGTGATGTCCACCGGGTTGCCGGCGGCGCCGAACGGCGGAATGAACTTGCGGAACGCCGCGTCGAGGTCGGCCGGCATCGGCTTCAACAGCTTCAGGCCGTTGTCGACGCAGGCATCCGACAGCAGCACGCCCGAGCCACCCGCGCCGGTGATGATGACCACGTTCTCGCCCTTGGGCGTGGGCAAGATGGGCACGCCACGCGCGAAGTCGAGCATCTGGCGCAGGCTCCTGGCGCGCACCACGCCCGACTGGCGCAGCACGTCGTCGTAGATCTTGTCGTTGCCGGCCAGCGCGCCGGTGTGCGAACTGGCCGCCGCCGCGCCGGCCGAGGTGCGGCCGGCCTTCAGCACGATGACCGGCTTCTTCTTGGACACGCGCTTGGCCACCTCGGCAAACGCGCGGCCGTCCTTCAGGTCTTCGCAGTGCTGCGCGATCACCTTGGTGTTGTCGTCCTGCTCGAAGTACAGCAGCAGGTCGTCTTCGTCGATGTCGCTCTTGTTGCCCAGGCCCACGATCGCCGACACGCCCATCTTGGCCGAGCGCGAGTAGCCGATGATCGCCATGCCGATGCCGCCCGATTGCGACGACAGCGCCGTCGAGCCCTTCACGTCGTAGGCGGTGCAGAAGGTGGCGCACAGGTTGGCCGGCGTGTAATAGAAGCCGTAGATGTTCGGCCCCATCATGCGGATGTTGTACTTGCGGCCGATGGCCACCAGCTCTTCCTGGCCCTCGTGGTTGCCGGTCTCGGCAAAGCCCGAGGGAATGAGCACGGCCCCGGCGATGCCCTTCTCGCCGCACTCGATGAGGGCGCCGGCCACCAGCTTGGCCGGAATGGCGAACACCGCGGTGTCGATCTCCGCGGGCACGTCCTTCACGCTCTTGTAGGCCTTCAGGCCCATGATCTCGGCGGCCTTGGGGTGGATGGGGTAGATCTGCCCCTTGTAGCCGCCGTTGATGAGGTTCTTCATCACCGAGTTGCCGATCTTGCCGGCCTCGTCGGAAGCACCGATCACCGCCACCGCCTTGGGCTTCATGATGCGGTTCATCGATTTGACGATGTCGGCCTCGGCCGGCCGGTGGCGCGCGGGCTTGGGGTTGAAGTTGCACACGATGCGCACGTCGGCGGCGATGGCACCGGCCTTGCTGGCGAAGATGGGGTTGAGGTCCATCTCGGCGATCTCGGGGAAGTCGCTGACCAGTTCGCTCACGCGCACGATGACGTCGGCCAGCGCCTCGCGGTTGACCGCGTCGCCGCCGCGCACGCCCTTCAACATCTCGGCGGCCTGGATGCCGTCGAGCATGGAAAGCGCATCGGCCTTGCTCGCCGGCGCCAGGCGGAAGGTGATGTCTTTCAGCACCTCGACCAGCACGCCACCCAGGCCGAAGGCCACCAGCTTGCCGAAGCTGCCGTCGGTGACCGCACCGACGATCACCTCCTGGCCGCCCTGGATCATCTGCTGCACCTGCACGCCTTCGATGCGTGCGTCGGCCTTGTAGCGCTTGGCGTTGGCGACGATGGTGTCGTGGGCCTTGGCGGCCTCGTCGCCGCCCTTCACGCCGACGATCACGCCACCGGCTTCCGTCTTGTGCAGGATGTCGGGGCTGACGATCTTCAGCACAACAGGCCCACCCATGCCCGCGGCCAGCTTCGAGGCCTCTGCGGCACTCTTGGCCAGGCCTTCGCCGGGCACGGCAATGCCGTAGGCATCGCAGACCTGCTTGCCTTCGGGCGCGGTGAGCGAGTCACGCCCCGAGGCGCGCAGCGTGTCCAGAATCTGCCGAACCTTGGCCTTGTCTTTGTTCATGGGGTCTCCTCGCGGGGTTGGCGGGTAGGTAGCGGGTGGCGGTGGCGATGAGGCGCGGTGCCCGATGGTGGCCGGGCCCCAAGCCCGTCAGACGATCTTCGTTTCGCGCAGCGCCGCAATCTCGGCGCTGGCGTAGCCGAGTTCGGCCAGCACCTCGTCGGTGTGCTCGCCCAACAGCGGCGAGCGCTTCACCTCGGTGGGGCTGTCGGACATCTTGATCGGGTTGCCCACCGAGAGGTATTTGCCGCGCTTGGGATGGTCGACTTCCACCACCGTGCCGGTGGCACGCAGCGCGGGCTCTTCGGCGATTTCCTTCATCGACAGAATCGGGCCGCACGGAATGTCGTACTTGTTCAGCAGCTCCATGGCCTCGAACTTGGTCTTGGTCATGGTCCACTGCTCGATGCGCTCGAAGATGCGCTTCAGGTGCGGCAGCCGCGCCGCCGGCGTGGCGAAGGCCTCGTCGATGATCCAGTCTTCCTGGCCGATGACCTTGCAGATCTCGGCCCACACCGGCGCCTGGGTGATGAAGTAGATGTACGCGTTGGGGTCGGTCTCCCAGCCCTTGCACTTCAGGATCCAGCCCGGCTGCCCGCCGCCGCTGGCATTGCCGGCGCGCGGCACCGCTTCGCCGAAGGTGCCGTCGGGGTACTGGGGGTACTCGGTCATCTTCTTCGTGCGTTCCAGCCGCTGCTGGTCGCGCAGCTTCACGCGGCACAGGTTGAGCACGCCGTCCTGCATGGCGGCCAGCACCTTCTGGCCGCGGCCGGTGGTGTTGCGCTGGTAGAGCGCCGCCACGATGCCCAGCGCCAGGTGCAGGCCGGTACCCGAGTCGCCGATCTGCGCGCCGGTCACCAGCGGCGGACCATCGTCGAAGCCAGTGGTGGAAGCCGAACCGCCGGCGCACTGCGCCACGTTCTCGTAGACCTTGCAGTCTTCATAGGGCCCGGGGCCGAAGCCCTTCACGCTGGCCATGATCATGCGCGGGTTCAGTTCCTGGATGCGCTCCCAGGTGAAGCCCATGCGGTCGAGCGCGCCGGGGGCGAAGTTCTCCACCAGCACGTCGCAGGTCTTGATCAGCCGCTCGACGATCTCCTTGCCCTTGGGGTCCTTGGTGTTGACGGTGACCGAGCGCTTGTTGTGGTTCAGCATGGTGAAGTACAGGCTGTCCACGCCGGGAATGTCGCGCAACTGGGCACGTGTCACGTCGCCCTCGCCGGCCTTTTCGATCTTGATCACGTCGGCGCCGAACCAGGCGAGCAGCTGCGTGCAGGTGGGACCCGACTGCACGTGCGTGAAGTCGAGGATGCGCACGCCATCGAGCGCTTTGCTCATTCGAAGTACTCCTATGCGGGTTTCAAGACAGGGGATGCTGCGATTGTGCGGTTGGCGTGCGGCGCGCTGGCGGCGCGGCCCCGGCTCAAGCCTGGGGCTTCTTGGCCGCGGCCGGGTTCAGACTCGTGATGCGCCCGCTCTCGGTGCCGGCCGTCTCGTCGATGATGGCGTTGACCAGCGTCGGGCGGCGCGAGCGCAGCGCTTCTTCGACGCCGCGCTTCAGCTCGGCCGGCGTGCTGGCGTACACGCCCACGCCGCCGAAGGCTTCCATCATCTTCTCGTAGCGCGCGTCTTTCACGAACGCGGTGGGCGCCATGTCGGCGCCGCCGCCCAGGTTCTTGTCGGTGCCGCGATACACGCCGTTGTTGTTGAAGATCACCACGCACACCGGCAGGTTGTAGCGGCAGAGGGTCTCCACTTCCATGCCGGAGAAGCCGAAGGCGCTGTCGCCCTCGATGGCGATGACCGGCTGGCCGGTCTCGATGGCCGCAGCCACCGCATAGCCCATGCCGATGCCCATCACGCCCCAGGTGCCGACATCGACCCGCTTGCGCGGCTTCATCATGTCGACGATGGAACGCGTGAAGTCCAGCGCGTTGGCGCCTTCGTTGACCAGCATCGCGTCGGGGTTGGCCTTGACGATGTCGCGCACCACGTTGAGTGCGCTGTGGAAGTTCATCGGCCGCGCATCCTTGGCCAGCGTCTCGGCCATCTTGGCGATGTTCTTCGCCTTGCGCTCCATGACCGCGTTCAACCACTCGGCCGGCGGCCGCGGCCATGCGGCGCCCATGCCGGCCAGCAGCGCCGACACGCACGAGCCGATGTCGCCGACGACAGGCGCATCGATACGCACATTGCTGTCGGCCTCGGTGGGCGAGATGTCGATCTGCACGAACTTCTGGCCGCCCCAGTCCTTGGCCGCCTTGCCGCCCCAGGTCTTGCCCTTGCCGTGCGAGAGCAGCCAGTTCAGCCGCGCGCCGACGAGCACCACCACGTCGGCCTCGGGCAGCACGTACGAGCGCGCGGCCGCGGCAGAGAGCTCGTGGGTATCGGGCAACAGGCCCTTGGCCATCGACATCGGCAGGTAGGGGATGCCCGTGCGCTCGACCAGCGTGCGCACCTCGGCCTCGGCGCGCGCGTAGGCCGCGCCCTTGCCCAGCACGATGAGCGGCTTCTTCGCGCCGCGCAGCAACTCGAGCGCACGCTGCACCGCCTCGGGCGCCGGGATCTGCCGTGGCGCCGGATCGACCACTTCGATGAGCGAGGCCCGCCCGGCGGCCGCCTCCATCGTCTGCGCGAACAGCTTGGCCGGCAGGTCGAGGTACACACCGCCCGGGCGGCCGGAGACTGCCGCTCGAATGGCGCGCGCGATGCCCACGCCGATGTCTTCGGCATGCAGCACGCGGAAGGCCGCCTTGGCCAACGGCTTGGCGATGGCCAGCTGGTCCATCTCTTCGTAGTCGCCTTGCTGCAAGTCGACGATCTCGCGTTCCGACGAACCGCTGATGAGGATCATCGGGAAGCAGTTCGTCGTGGCGTTGGCCAACGCCGTGAGGCCGTTGAGGAAGCCCGGCGCCGAGACCGTGAGGCACACGCCCGGCCGGCCGGTGAGAAAGCCCGCGATCGACGCCGCGTGCCCCGCGTTCTGCTCGTGGCGAAACGCGATGACGCGCAGGCCTTCACCCTGGGCCATGCGCGTAAGATCGGTGATGGGGATGCCGGGCAGGCCGTACAGGGTGCCGATGCCGTTGAGCTTGAGGGCTTCGATGACGAGATGGAAGCCGTCGATCGTCGCGGCCGCAGAGGTTTGCGAACCAGCGGCAGGGGACGTGGTTGACAGGACAGCCGACATGGCAGGCTCCTTCGGTGGCGCGCGAGGCGATGACGTGATCGCCGCGGGCCGTGGCGGGGCTTGCACTGCCTCGAGCACGACAAGCTCGTCGATCACGAGCGGCGGCAATCGTAGGAAGCCGCGATTCGCGCCGCCGTTGACCGCGGTCAACTTTCGAAAAACGACCTCGCGGCAACCCGGCGCCCGCACTGCCCGCACTGCCCGCACTGCCCATGCGGCCCACGCGCCCCAAACGCCCCACCGATGACGCCGCTGTACCAACATCCGGAACGCAACGTCATCCGCCTGCTGCTACGGCAGAACATCGTGCTGCAGGCCTTGCCCGAGCCGGCGTTGCTCGAACTGGAGGAACTGCTCGAAGTCGTCGATGCCGCCAAAGGCGAGTTCCTGCTGCACCAAGGCGTGCACGCGATGGAGCAGTACTTCGTGCTCGACGGGCTGCTCAAGCGCGTGGTCTCCAACGCCGAAGCCAAGGAGATGATCCTGCGCTTTGCCGGCGAGCGCGACTTCGAGACCAGCTATGCGGCCTGGCGGCTGAACACGCCCACGCCCTACGCCATCGCCTGCGTGACCAAGGCCCGCGTGGCCAAGTTGCCGATGCCGCGCTGGGTGGACTTCCTGGATCGCCACCCGGTGCTGAAAGCCGACTTCGAGTACCAGGTCATGCGGTTGATGAGCGACGTGCTGGCGCACACCATCACGCTGCACCTGCTCGATGCGCCTGGGCGCGTGCACCGCTTCATGCGCAAGCACCCCGATCTGGCCGAGCGCATCCCCAAGCGCGAACTGGCGACCTACCTCAACCTCTCGGCCGAGACCCTTTCACGGCTGAAGCAGCGCGGCAAGATCTGAGCGGGCGGGAACGGGTGCGCCGTACCGCGCCCCGCAGCGGTATCAGGCCCGTGCCGAGGGGAACAGGCGTGACTTGGCCATCACGCGCAGCTGGTTGTCCACAAGCGCCACACCCGGCACGGCGCTCGCGATGCGCTCGGCGGCCTCGCGCTCGTCGGCCGCCACCACGATGCCGCGCAGCGCTACCGCGCCGCCACTGGCCTCGATGGTGACGTCGACTTCGGCCGTGGCGGCCTCGCTGCGCAGCGCCGATCGCACGCGCGCCGACAGCGCCAGGCCCTGCAGCATGGCGCGCGACGCGTCGGTCTCGGCAAACTCCGGTCTCACCAGTAGCGACTTGATCTGCTGCACGCAGGTGTCCACCGACAACCGGTCGGTGTTCAGCACCATGTCGAACAGCGCCGGGTCGCCCCAGTGCACGCCGAACTGCTCGTTCATGCGGGTGGCGTTGCTGTGGTCGCTGCGGCGGATTTCGTTCTCGGCCAGCTCTCGGTCGTCGGTGCCCAGCTGTGCCATCAGCCATTCCACGCGCTTGTCGAAGGCCCGCATGATGCGCACGCAGGGCACATGCGGCACCTGGCGCAGCAGCAGCGTGGCGCCCCAGCCGCGCAGCACCACGTTGCCGTGCGCGGCCGCCTCCAGCACCTCTTCGGCCGAGTACAGCGCCATCGCGGCACGGTCGGCCGTCAGCCGCTCCAGCGGCCCGGCCTTGCCGGCACGCAGGCGGCTGATCAGGCTCTTGGGCACGTGCATCTTCTCGGCCACGCGCTCGGCCACCTCGTGCTGCAGCGTGGCCAGGTTCAGCTCGGCAGCCAGCTGCTCGGCCACGTCCTGGGCCAGCGAACCCATGCCTTGCGTGAGGGCGACAACAGGCATCTCGTGCTCCCTTCGTTGTGCGCCGGCTTCAGTCCCCGGCTTCAATCACCAGCCAGCGCGGCCTTGCCCTTGCCACGCAGCCGGGCCAGCGCCATCGAGATCAGCGGCCAGCCGAGCATCACCAGGGCCAGCGTGGTGATCGAACCGACCAGCCCATTGGAGAACATGATGCCGAGGTCGCCCTGCGAGACCAGCATCGCCTGGCGGAACGAGTCTTCGGCCTTGTCGCCCAGCACCAGTGCCAGCACCAACGGCGCCAGCGGGTAGTCGAGCTTCTTGAACACGTAGCCCATCACGCCGAACAGCAGCATGAACCAGATGTCGAGCATCGCGCTGTGCACGGTGTAGGCGCCGATGGCGCAGATGACGATGATCACCGGCGCGATGATCGAGAAGGGAATGCGCAGGATCGAAGCGAACAGCGGCACGGTGGACAGCACCACGATCAGGCCGACCAGGTTGCCCAGGTACATCGAGGCGATCAGGCCCCAGACGAATTCCTTCTGCTCCACGAACAAAAGCGGCCCGGGCTGCAGGCCCCAGATCAGCAGGCCGCCCAGCAGCACTGCGGCCGTCGGCGAGCCCGGGATGCCCAGCGCCAGCATCGGCAACAGCGCGGCGGTGCCGGCGGCATGCGCTGCCGTCTCGGGCGCGACCACGCCTTCGACCTGGCCGGTGCCGAACTTCGGGCCGTCGCGGCTCATCTTCTTGGCCAGGCCGTAACTCATGAAGGACGCGGGCGTCGCGCCGCCCGGCGTGATGCCCATCCAGATGCCCACCAGCGAGCTGCGCAGCGAAGTGACCCAGTAGCGCGGCAGTTGCTTCCAGGTCTGCCACACCACCGTGGGGTTGATGCGCGCCGACTTGCCGGAGAACTTCAGCCCCTCTTCCATCGACAGCAGGATCTCGCCGATGCCGAACAAGCCGATCACCGCGATCAGGAAGTCGAAGCCGCGCATCAGCTCGGTGGAGCCGAAGGTCAGCCGCAGCTGGCCGGTGATGGTGTCCAGCCCCACCGCGGCCAGGGCAAAGCCCAGGCACATGGCAATGATGATCTTGAACGGGTTGCCCTTGCCCATGCCGACGAAGCTGCAGAAGGTGAGCAGGTAGACCGCAAAGAACTCGGGTGCGCCGAACCTCAGCGCGAACTTGGCCACCAGCGGCGCCAGGAAGGTGATCATCAGCACCGCGATCAGCGCGCCGATGAACGACGAGGTGAAGGCCGCCGTCAGCGCCTCTCCGGCGCGGCCCTGCTGGGCCATGGGATAACCGTCGAAGGTGGTGGCCACCGACCACGGCTCACCAGGAATGTTGAACAGGATCGACGTGATGGCGCCGCCGAACAGCGCCCCCCAGTAGATGCACGACAGCATCACGATGGCCGAGGTCGGCGACATCGTGAAGGTCAGCGGCAGCAGGATGGCCACGCCGTTGGCGCCGCCCAGACCCGGCAGCACGCCGATCAGCACGCCCAGCACGATGCCGATGAACATCAGCCCCAGGTTCAGGGGCGACATCACCACGGCGAAGCCTTGCATCAGGGAACCGAGTTCCTGCATGGTGACGCCGCCTTCAGTAGCCCAGGAAGCCCAGAGGATTCAACGCGCCCTTGAACAGCGGCACCTTGAACCAGACCTCGAACATGGCGAAGAACAGCGCGTTGACCCCCACGCCGACCGCCACGCTCTTGGCCACCGGATAGCGGCCGAGCACGATCATGAACACCGCGATGAACAGCGCCGAGGCCACATACAGCCCGAGCAGCATGATGACCCCGGCATAAAGCACCGACGGCACCAGCACCGAGAGCACGCGCTTGAACTGCACGCTGTCGACGAAGGTGCTGCGGTCGGTGGGCCGGGCTCGCCACGCCTGCACGAAGACCGCCGCGCTGCAAACCAGCAACAACAGGCCGATGTAGAAGGGGAAGTAGCCCGAACCCGGGCCGTCGCTTTCCCAGCCGGCACCCAGCCGGCGCGCCTCGTAGACGACCACGGCGCCCAGCGCCGCCACGAGAACGGCCACCACCAGGTCGGCCGTGCTGTTGCGCGCCAACGTGCGGCCGGCCTCCTCACCCTCGGCGGGGCGGTCGTGGCTCATCGTTGTTCTCCTCGGGCCTGAAGGGCCCCTGGCAGCGTGTCGGCCTGCGGGCAAGCCGGACGGCGGCATCCAGCCCCATCCGCCCGCGGCAGCGACCGCCAAGCCGGTGGTCGTTCTTCGGCGGGGTTCGGCCCGTGCCGGGCCCCGCCTGCGCGCTGCCGACTACTTGGCGAGGAAGCCCGCCTCGGTCATCAGCGTCCGATGGGTGGCCTCGGCTTCCGTCAGCCACTTGACGAAGTCGTTGCCCGTCATCGCCGACTGGTTGAACGCGCCCTTCTCCATGAAGTCTTTCCACTCGGGCGTGGCGCGCACCTTGTTCAGCAGGTCGACGTAGAAGCCGACCTGGGCCGCCGTCACACCCGCCGGCATGAAGATGCCGCGCAGCATCACGTAGTCGGTCTTCACCCCCGCTTCGGCGCAAGTAGGGATGTCATTCCACGAGGCGGTCGTGGTCACCTTCTCCTTGTAGGGCATGCGCGTGTCGTCAAACACGCACAGCGGCCGCAGCGAGCCGGCACGCCACTGCGCCACCGCTTCGATCGGGTTGTTGACCGAAGAGTCGACATGCTTGCCCACCAGCTGCACGGCAACATCACCACCGCCGCGGAACGGCACGTAGATGAACTTGGTGCCGGTGGCCTTCTCCAGGCCCACGGTGAGGATCTGGTCCTCCTGCTTGGAGCCCGTGCCGCCCATCTTCATCTTGCTGGGGCCGGCTGCCTTCACTGCCGCGACGTACTCGGCGGCCGTCTTGTACGGCGTCTCGGCGTTGACCCACAGCACGAACTGGTCCAGCGCCAGCATCGACACCGGCGTCAGCTCTTTCCAGTTGAATGGCACGCCGGTGGCCAGTGGCGTGGTGAACAGGTTGGACAGCGTGATGATGATCTTGTGCGGGTCGCCCTTGGCTTCCTTGACCGAGAGGAAACCCTCGGCCCCGGCGCCGCCGGACTTGTTCACGACGACCATCGTCTCCTTCATCAGCTTGTGCTTGACGACGATGCCCTGGATCAGGCGGGCCATCTGGTCGGCGCCGCCGCCGGTACCGGCCGGAATGACGAACTCGACGGGCTTGGTCGGCTCCCAGGCCGATGCGGCCCCAGCCCAGGCCAGCGCGGCCATGCCGAGGGCGGCGGTTCGCAACGCCTTGCGCGCCAGCGAGGCGCCGCCTGGCCGGTGGAATTGAGATGAGTACATCGCAGGCCTCCTGTGTGTCCAAAGGTACGCCGGGGATGCTCGACCCTGGCGGCGCGTCACCCCATTGACCGCAGTCAACGGCATCGGGTCATCCACCTGAGTGGAACTACCGATGGGCATTGCACGGATCGTGGGCGACGGCGCGATGCCGATCGTGCCACACCACACATCTTGCGCCTCCATGCGAAGTTGGGGTGGCCCAGGGGTCGTTCTATCCTCGACGGATGCGTCTGAAGGAGGCAGCCGCCCTCGCCGCCACCGTGCTGGCGGCGGCCATCCCGATGCTCGTGGTGCATTGGGTGCCGCTGGGCCACGGCGTCGCCGCCCACATGCTGGCGATCGCGCTGTGGGGGGCCGCCCTGGTGTTGTGGGCGCCGTTGGCGGGCCCTGTTCCCTGGAAGCCGCTGGCGCCGTTGTTGTGCGCGCTGGGGCTGGTAGCGCTGGGTGTCGCAGGCAGCGCGGCGCTGCATGGCACGCCACAGGGCATCTGGCTGGGCGCCCTGGGCGCGCTCGCGGCAGCGGCCCTCACCGCCATGCTGGGCGCGGCGGTGTCCCGCACCCGGCCCGACGAAGCCACGCGCGCGTTGATGTGGGGGTTGGCGGTGGCTGCCGTGATCTCGCTGGTCGTCGCCGTGTTCCAGCTGGCTGCCCCCGGCCGCGCCGACACCACCTGGGTGGCTGCAGCGCAGACACCGGGCCGTGCCAACGCCAACCTCGGGCAGCCCAACCACCTGGCCCTGCTGCTGTTGTGGGGTTGGCTGGCCACCGCCGTGTGGCCGGGGCGGGCGTCAGCCAGCGACCCGCGGGCCGGGGTGATGCCGGCCCCTTCGGCCGGCATCCTGGCCTTCGTCGTGACCTTCGGCATGCAGGCCGGCCTGGTGGCCACGTCGTCGCGCGCCGGTCTCATCGCCAGCCTGATCCTGGCCGCGTGGGCTGCGTTGGACCCGCGGCTGCCGCGCACCAGCGCCTGGCTGCTGTGGAGCACGGCGCTGGGCGGCCTGGCCGTCACGCTGGGCCGGGTGATGATGTTTCCGGCCTCCGCGCTGGGCGCGGGCGCCTCGCTGGTGCGCCCGGGGGCGCGCAGCGGTGTGTACCTCGACTCGCTGAACCTGCTCGTGGAGCACCCGCTGGTCGGGGTCGGCTGGGCGGAGTTCGCGACCGCATGGACCCTGTCGCCGCTGGGCGATCGCGGGCCGCGCTACTTCGAGCATGCGCACAACCTGCCATTGAACCTGGCGGTAGAACTCGGGCTGCCGCTGGCGATGGCCGTCTGCGCATGCCTGCTGTGGGGGGCGTGGGAGTTGCTGCGAACGGTCAACCGCGTCACGCCCTCGCTGCAGCCGCGGGCGCGCATGCTGCTGGCGATGCTGGCTGCCGCGGGCGTGCTCAGCGGCTTCGACGCGCCCTTCTGGGAGACCCACCTGCTGCTGCCGGCTGCGTGGGCTTGGGGCTGCGCAGTCGGCCTCATCGCCGGGCGCGCGCCGTCCCCTCGCGGCACCGGCGAGGCGCCGGCAGCCCGCCCCGCACCCCGTGCCGCCCACGCAACCGTCGGCATGCGCCTGGCGCTGGCAGGCGGCGCCGGGGCGCTGGCAATCGGTGCCGTGGGCGCGTGGGCAGACTTTCGGCAGCTGCTGCCGGCTGAAGCCCGCACGCTGCAGGCGCTGGCCTCCTATTCCGGGGCACCCGCGGCGCGCACCCGGTTCTTCGGCCACTTCGCCGACCATCAGGCCGCGATCACGACCCGCGACGTCGCGCTGGGCGCTTTCAGCAGCGCCCGGTGGGTCGGCATCGACACGCACCTGCTGACGGCGTGGATCGGCGCGCTGGAACGGGCCGGCCGCACCGACGAATCCCGCTACCTGATGCAGCGCGCGCTCGAGTTCCGCGACCCGGCCTTCGGCCCCTGGCTGGCCGAGTGCCGCGTGGTCGCGCCGATGCAGCCCCCGGCCCGCTGCCAGCCGCCGGGCCGCGAACTGCGCTGGACCGACTTCCGTTGAAGCC
>JAEUPC010000194.1 GCA_016789865.1 Rubrivivax sp. | reverse complement strand
GCCGATCTGCGGCTTGATGCGCAGCGTGATGCCCACGTCCTTGCGCTCGATGGTCTGGAACGGGTTGGTGGCCGCGGTGCCGGTCTGCGTGAACTGGCCGGTGATGAACGGCACGTTCTCGCCGACCACGATCTTGGCCTCTTCGTTGTCCAGCGTGATGAGGTTCGGCGTGCTGACCACGTTGGTCGTGGTCTGCGTCTGCAGCAGGCGCAGGATGGCGGCCAGCGAGTACACGCCGCCGTAGTTGCGCAGCACCGCCACGTTCATGCCCGCGGTGATGGCGCCGGCCACGCCGCCGACGTTGCCGGTGGCCGCCGCACCGGTGATGCCGATGATGTTGCCCTGGCCCGAGGGGCTGGAGAAGTTGGTGCCGCTGGCCACGCCCCACTTGTCGCCGCTCTCGCCCAGCAGCCCCTGCCACTGGAAACCCAGGTCGGCGGCGTCGCCGCCCGAGACCTCGACGATCATGCTCTCGATGTAGACCTGCGCGCGGCGCGCATCGAGCTGCTCGATGAGCGCGCGCACCTGCTTGTACAGCGGCTCGGGCGCGGTGATGATGAGCGAATTGGTGGCCGGGTCGGCCTGGATGAAGCCCCCGGTCGATGGCGAGGCCGAGGCGCTCACCGGCGCCGTGGCCGCGGTGGCGCCACCGGCGGCACCGGGTGCCGGCACCGCCGGCGTGGCGGCCGCCGCTGCACCGCCGCCGCCCTGGCCGCCGGCGCTCAGCGCGGCGAACGCCGCGCGCACGACAGTGGCCAGCTTCACCGCGTCGGCGTGCTTGAGGTTCACCACCCACATGCCACCGCCCGGGCCGATCAGGTTGGTGGGCCGGTCAAGCCGCTCGATGTTGGCCTTGACCTGCGCCAGCCGCGCGGCGTTTGGCGCGCGCACGATCAGCGAGTTGCTGCGCGAGTCGGCAATCACCGTCGTCTGGCCGCCACCCACCGCCGCGGGCACGCCGGGCACGCCCGCACCGCCGCCGTCGGACAGCCGCTGCACCAGTGGCGCCAGGTCGGCGGCCACCGCATGCTGCAGCGGCACGATCTCCAGGTCGGTGCCCGGCGGCTGGTCCAGCGCCGCGATGATGCGGCTCATGCGCTGCAGGTTGTCGGCGTAGTCGGTGATGATCAGCGAGTTGCTGCCCGGGTTGGCGTTGATGGTGTTGTTGGCGGTGATCAGCGGGCGCAGCACCGCGACGAGGTTGTTCGGGTTCTCGTAGCGCAGCGGGAAGATCTGCGTGATGACCTGTTCACCCTTGTGCGGAACCGTGCCCACCGAGACGGTGCCGGCCTGCAGCTTGGCGTCGGCTTCGGGCACCACCTTCAGCAGGCCGCTGTTCTCGATCACGGCGAATCCGAGGCCGCGCAACGCCGACTGGTAGCTGGCGTAGGCCTGCGCGATGGTCTGCGGCTGCTCGCTGTACACCGTGATCTGGCCGCGCACGCGCGGGTCGACGATGATCGGCCGCTCCAGCATCGCCGCGAAGGCGCGCGTCACGGCCTCGATCTCGGCATTGACGAAGTTCACCGTGACCGTGGCGGCGCGAGGCTGCCGCGCCGCCGCACGCGGGCCTGCTGCCGGGCGCGCCGGGGGGGCCGCGGCGCCTTCGGCGGCGGCAGGGGCCTGCGCCAGCGTCGGCACCAGCACCGAGGCGGCGGTCAATGCGCCGACGACAGCCGCGCCACGCACCCACGGCAGGGCGGGGCGGCGGGGTGCGGGCAGGCACATGTCAGGTCGTCGCTTCATGGTCATCCGATCGAAATGACGGACTGCGCGCCCTGGCGCCGCCCGATGATGTTCAGCAGGTTGTTCAACGCCGCCTCCGAGCCCGGCGCGGCGCTGGCCTGGCCGCGGAATCGCAGCCGGCCGGCAGCGATCTGCCCGCTGCCGTTGAGCTGCAGCGCGCCGCTGGTGGTGGTGAGCAGCAGACTCGTGCCTTCGCGCTGCGCGGCGTCGCCGGCCAGCGTGAGGCGGTAGCTGCCGAGGATGTCCAGCGTGGAGATGCGCGAGGCGAGCGACTGCAGCTCGAGGTCGGCACGGCCGGAGAAGGTCCAGCGGCCGCTGGCCGATTCGAGCACGATGCCCGGTGTGCTGAGCTGCAGCGCGCCGTTCAACTGCAGCGTGTTCCACGGGGTGCCCAGCCCGCTCAGCCAGGCCGCCGGCCACTGACCGAACGGCCCCCCGCTGGGCGAGGGCAGCAGTTCCAGCCGCAGCCGGCCGAAGCCGGGCACGATGCGCAGCCGCTGCTCGCCCGTCAGGCAGCACTGCTGCTGCAGCCGCACCGCCAGCGCCAGGCCGTCCAGGCCCACGGTCCAGTGCAGGCGACCGGGCAGCGCGCTGGCGTCACGGCTGCCCTCGCCACCCGTGAGCACGAGCACGGCCGAGCCGTTCCACACCGTGCCGCGCGCATCGCTGAGCACGAAGTAGCCGGCGCTCGCGCTGGCCACCGCACCGGCCAGCCACGCCGCCGGCGCGAAGACCAGCAGCGCGACGAGTGCGCCGCAGGCGGTGCCCAGGGCCAGCCAGCGCTTCACGAGCCGGCCCCCATGCCCACCACCACCGTGCCGGTGAGGCCGCTGGTGCCGCGCGACAGATTGGCTTCGATCGTGCGGGCCCGGGCGCCCGAGCGCGCCTCGGCCATCCAGTCACGCAGCGCCACGCTGCTGACGCCGGCCACGGTGAGCACCGCGCGGTCGCCCTGCAGCGACAGGCGGCCCTTGTCGCCCAGGCGTGCCGTGGCTGCCTTCAGCACATTGGCGGCCTGGTCGGCCGGCACCGGCGTGACGGCGCGCAGGTCGCGCGCCTCGGTGGCCAGGCGCTGCATCTGCTGCAGCTGAGCCTCGGCGGCGTCGATCTGCGCCGGCGCGCGCTGGATCGTGCGCAACGCCGGCGCCAGCGCCAGCCACCACAGCAGCGACAGCGCCACCAGCGTGGAGCCAGCCAGGATCAGGCGGCGCTCGCGCCGCGCCAGCGCCAACCACCACTGGCGCACCAGCTCCTGCGGCTTGCGCGCGCCGGTGTCGCCCTCCTCGTTGCCGCTGTTCATCGGATGCTCTTCGGAATCATCGGTGGGGTGTGCCCGTTGGCGCTGCGTGCCGCGGTGCCTCAGCGGCCGAGGCTGCGCCGCGTGATCACCACGCGGCCTTCGGCGAATTCGGCGGCCAGGCTGGCCGCCGCGAGGCGCTCGCGCAGCTGCTTGATCTGCGCTTCACCCCAGCCCGGCACCGCCAGCGTCAGCTTGCCCGGCTCGTAACGCACGGTGGGCGAGGGGCCGGCGCCATCGGGCCAGGCGGCGGCAGCGGCGCCGAGCAGGCTTTCGAAGTCGCCCTCGCCGGCCCGCCCGGCCAGCGCGCGGGCGCGCTCGGTCTCGCGCTGCATCTGCAACGGCGCGTCGAGCACGGTGCGCACACCGGGGTAGGCCGCCCGCAGCGTCTCGTTCATCGCTTCACGCTTGCGCAGCAAGGCGCGTTCCTGGTGCCACGCGTAGGCGTTCAACGCCATGAGCTGGACGGCCACCAGGGCACCCAGCCCCCAGCGCACGGCGCGCCACTCGGGCAGCATGAAGCGCCGGCCCGCCTCGCGCAGCGCGCGCATGCCCCGGTGCCGCGGCGCCAGTTCGTACTGGCGCAGGTTGGTCGCGCCACGGCAGGCGAGCATCGCGCGCTCGGCGTCGGTGAGCACGGCCACCCGCGTGCCCAGCCAGCGCTCGGCTTGCGGCGCCGCCGCCGGCGTGGCCGTCCAGCGCGCCAGTTCGCCGGCGCCGAGGATGACGCTCTTGGCCAGCCCGCCGTCCAGCGAAACGCAGGTGACGCCGTCCTTGCGGGCGAAGACCAGCTGCACGGCGCCGTCCCTGCCGCCAGCGCCATCGTCCAGCGAGAAGTGGCCGATCGGTTGCGCCACCGGGGCGCTGGCCGGCACCACCTTCTCGATGTCGGTGCCGGCTGCCTCGAGGGCATTGATGACCGCGGTCAGCCAGGGCTTGTGCGTCGCGGCCACCCAGCCGGTGCGCCCGACCTGCGCCCCCGGGGCCAGCACCAGGTGCACGGCGCCCTCGTCGTCGAGCAGCGCTTCCTCCAGCATGCCGGCCAGTGCGGCGCGCAGCTTGGCCGGCGGCGCCTTGGGCACCTTGATCTTGTGCCAGCTCACATCCGCATCGGCCAGCACGACGATGCAACGGTCGGCCTTGGGCAGCAGCGTGGCGGCGGTGCGGCCGGTCTGCGTGACCACCGTGCCGTCGGCGCTGAAGACGAACGAGAAGTCGTCAGGCACGCGCACGCCGGCGCCGCCCTCGCCCCCGGCCTGGGAGGCGATGCGGTCGCGCGGACCGGGAACGATGGCGAGGACGGACATCGGTGAAGGGGGGGCTCTGTCGCCGCAGCGCAGCGCAGCTGCCGAGTTTGGCGCGCCGCGGCAGGGGCCGTGCTTCGAAAAGGGGAGGTTGTGTATCCGGGGCGCGTATTGTGGCCGTCAGTTACACCTTCGCGGCACGGCCGGGCACGGCGCGCCGCTCAGCGCGGCTCGGTGAGGCTGATTCGTTCACGCCGGCGCACCACCACCTCGGCGTCGCGGCGCTCGACCAGCGAACGCTCTTCGAGCACGCGCTCTTCCAGCCGCAGGCGCCCGGAGATCTCGAACCAGCGCGAGGTGACCGCCAGCCGCGCCGCATCCAGCGGCGTGTTCGGCGGCAGCTGCGCACGCACCGCCTCCAGCGACTCGAACGGCGCGCGCTGCCGCTGCTGCACCAGGCGCTCGGCGCTGCCCAGGTCCAGGCCGTCGATGGCGGCGACGATCGCCTCACGCGAGGCGGTGTTGACGTTGACCGGGGTGCGCGCCGGCAGCAGCGTCACCCAGGGGTCCAGGCGGGCGATCGTCTGCGCCTCGATGCCCAGCCACGCCAGGTCGGCCAGGCGCGCCGGCGAAATCGGCCGGGCGCGCGTGCTGCCCGCGCCGGTGGCCGGCACCCACGCCTCGCGCAGCACGGCGGCGATGCGCTCGGCGGTGTCGGTGGGGGCGCCAGCCAGGTCCACCAGCGTGCGCAGCGCCTGCAGTTCGACCTTCGCCGGCTCGCCCTTGGGATCGAGCAGGTTGCGCAGGTTCCACTTCGACTGCGCGTCGACGATGCTGCCGGAGAGAAACGCCTCGGGGCCGCCGTCGGCGTTGTTGTCGCGGTCGGCGGCCAGGAACGACGACAGCCGCGCCTCGGCCAGCGGCGTGGCCCAGGGTTCGTCCAGCCCGTCGTAGGGCAGCTGGCCGTTGCGTTGGCGCTGCTGGTTCACACGGTCGTCCTCGCGCAGGATGAGGCGTGCCCAGTCCAGTGCGCCGGCCAGGATCCACGCCGACTGGGTGCGTGCGCGCTCGGCGGCCTCGACATGGATGGCCCGGTTCTGCTGCCACACCATGCCCGAGGCGATGGTGGCGACGATGGTGAGGATGACCATCGCCAGCAGCAGCGCGGCACCGCGCTCGCGCGCGGCCGGGGCGGCCAAGCGCTTCATCCCGAGGGCCCCAGCGCAATGTCGCGCGTGAGCGATTTGCCGTCCAGCGTGATCACCAGCCGCACCGCCGTGGGCAGGGCTTCGATGGCGGCGCCCACGCCGGCCGGCGCGCCGGGCGCGGGCGGCGCGGAAGCCGCATCGCCGGTGGACTGTGCGTTGGTCCAGGCGCCCCCGCGGTGGAAGTAGATCTGCCAATCCCCTGCGCCCTGCGCCAACGTCAGCTGACCGGGCTCGTTGCCGAGGAAGCCCTGGCTGGCGATCCACGACTCCTGCAGGTCGGCGATGCGCGCGGTGGCCGGGCCCACCCAGCGCTGCCAGCGCCCTTCGCGCACCGACCACGCCACCAGCGCCACGCCGCCGGCGATGCGCCGCGTCATGCGCACCGTGCGGCCGTCGAAGTGCAGCGCCGGCACGGCCAGCGTCTCGTGCAGCGCCTGCAGGTCCTGCTCCCACTGCACCACCACGGTGGCCAGGCGCGCCGTGCGGTCGAGCGCCGCCTTGCTGGCTTCGCGCGCGCGCAAGATGCCGTCCAGCCCCTGCCAGGTGATGGTGGACAGGATGGCCATCACCATCAGCGCCACCAGCACCTCGACCAGCGTGAAGCCGCGGCGCGCACCGCGCCTTGGCAGCCGGCAGCCCGAGCGGCGCTTCACAGCCGCCCCAGCACGGTGGAGATGGACACCAGCGGCCGCCCGGCCTCGTCGAGCATCACCGCGTCGACGCGGCGGAAGTTCGGGTTCGGCGTCGGCCGGATGACCAGCTTGCCGGCGTAGCTGCGGCCCAGCTGCTCGCAGCTGAAGTCGGCATCACCCACGCCCGGGAAGGCGCGGGCCAGCCGCATGGCGGTGAGCTGGTTGTCGGCGCACCACTGGGCGGCGGTGACTTCGGCCAGGCGGCCGGCGTTGTCGGTAAGCACGCCCGCGGCGCGCAGCCCGGCGGAAAGCGCGATGGCCACGATGGCCAACGCCACCAGCACTTCGAGCAGCGTGAAGCCGCGCCGCCGCCGCGCACACCGGGCTTCCGCGCTCAACCTCATCGCGGCTCGTCCGGCCCCGGGGACACGGCGAACGGCGCCAGCCCATCGGTGGCGATCTCGAGCCGGCGGTCGTCCAGGCTGAGCACCAGGCGCTGCGGCGGCACGATGGCATCCGGGCCCAGCACCAGCGCCTTGGCGCCGACGACCTGGGCGCTGACCCGCGGTTCGAGCCAGCGCGTGGGCATGGCCACGCTGGCCGGCAGCCCGACAAAGCGGAAGCCCGGCGCCTCGTCGGCGCTGTCGGCCGCGGCCGCGGCCGCGGCGCGCTCTTCGCCGCCCGCCGGCACCCACTGCACCGGCACGCCCGCGGCGCGCGACTCGGCCCGTGCGGCTTCGAGCAGCGCGGTCAACCGCGCCCCTTCCTCTTCGAGCTTGGTGGCCGCCGGGTCGCGCAGGGCCAGGCTGACGATGCCGGCGCCGATGGCCACCAGCACCAGCACCACCAGCAATTCGATCAGCGTGAAGCCGCGCGCAGTGCGCGCGCGTGCCACCCCTGGCGGCGCACCCGCACCGAACGCCCGGGCCGAAGGCCGGCGGGCGTGCCGCCGCGCATGCGGCACCGCCTTCAGCTCACTGCCATGAGCCGATGTCGGCATCGCGGCCCTCGCCGCCGGGCTGGCCGTCGGCGCCGAAGCTGAAGACGTCGATCTCGCCTTTCACGCCGGGGTTCAGGAACTGGTACGGCCTCGCCCAGGGGTCGGCCGGCAGCTTGTCGAGGTAGGGCTTCCAGTTCGGCGGGATGTTGCCCGAGGTGGGCTTGCGCACCAGCGCTTCCAGGCCCTGCTCGGTGCTCGGGTAGCGCTGGTTGTCCAGGCGGTACAGCTTCAGCGCCTGCATCAGGTTGTTCACGTCGGTGCGCGCGGCGGTGACACGGGCGTCGTCGGCGCGATCGAGGAAGTTGGGCACGATCAGCGCACCGAGCACGCCGATGATGACCAGCACCACCATCAGTTCGATCAGCGTGAAGCCGCGGCGATGCAAGGCCGGCCGCAAGGCGGATGGGTGAGCAAGCGGCGCGCGCCGCGCAGAGCTGGCCGGCAGGCGTGGGAGGATGTTCGTCATGGGTGTGGGTGCGAAGAACAGGAACCGCCGTCAAGACCGGCCCGATGGCCGCCGGCGGCGAGCGTTGTTGCGCGTCCGATCGGCTTGCCGGGCCGGCGGCGCGACGATGCGTCTTGCCGGCCCTCGGGCGCAGTGTGCATCTGATGCAGTTCGCACGTGTTTTGATACGTGCCGGCACCCGTGGTGCCTGCCGCGGCGAGAGGGGCGTGAATGATAATGGCCGCATGTCGGCGCGCTGGGTCACCTTTCTCGTCTGGGCCGTGGTGGCCGCGAGCGCGGCGGCCTGGGGCCTGAAACTCTTCGTCACAGCGCCGGGCGCGCCGCCGCAGGTGGCGGTGGCCGGCCAGTCGCAGCTGCCGCGCGGCGACGTGACGCGCGTGCTCGGCGCCGATGCGCCCCCACCGGTGGACCCCACGGCTGGCGAGACGCTGGCCGGCGCGCCGGCCGATGCCCGCTTTCAGCTCGTCGGCGTGGTGGCCCCCCGCGGCAGCGAGACCGCGCGCGGCGGCGTGGCGCTGATCGCGGTGGACGGCAAGCCGGCCAAGGCCTTCCGCATCGGCGCCGTGGTCGAAGGTGACAACGTCGTGCAGGCCATCCGCGCGCGTGGCGCCGACCTCGGGCCGCTGGGCGGCAAGGTGGTGGTGGCGTTGAACATCCCGCCGCCGGCGCCGCCGGCCACCGGCACGCTGCCGGATGCCCGTGCCCCGGGCGCCCCGGGTGCTGCGGCCCCCGCGCCGCGGCCGACTGTTGCGGCGCCAGCTCCGCCGCCCGCACCGGGGGCCACCCCAAGGCGCGGCATGGCGCCCGCGGCGGCAGCTCCGGTGCCGCTGGCCCCCGCGCTGCCCATCCAGCCGGCCCCCGCCGCGCAGGTGGCGCCGATGCCGGCCCGGCCCAGCGGCACGAACCAGGCGCAGCCGCGCTAGATTGCGCCAGCCCGGGGGGCGCACCGGCGCAATGGCCGCCCAAACGGCCAGATGACACGCATCAAGCAGGACCGGCGGCCGGCGATGGAGCATGCCCGGATGACTGCAGTGCCCAACTCCACCATGGCGCCCAGCGCCTCCGACGAAGGACCAGCGCGCCCCGCCGCGCGCACCTTCAGCCCGGCCGCGCAACTTTTGACGCAGCTGGCCACCGAACTGCGGGCCCACCCGCCCTTTGCGCAGATGGCACCGGCCGACGTGGCCGAGTTCGTCGCCGCCGCCCGCCAGACCTACTACGCCCCCGGCGAGGTGGTGGCCTCGCCGGCCGACGGGCCTGCGCCGCGCCTGGTCTTCATCCGCCGGGGGGCAGTGAGCGCGCGCGGCGGCGTGGCCGACCTGGCCGACGGCGGCCTGCACTACGACGCCGGCGACCTGTTCCCGGCCGCTGCTGTGACTGCCGCGCGCGCCGTGACCGCCACCTATGAGGCGACCGAGGACCTGTTCTGCCTGGAGGTCGCCGCCGAGACAGCGCGCGTGCTGGCCGGCCGCAGCGCCGCATGGGCCGACTTCCTGGCCCACCGCGCGCAGCGCCTGCTGGAGCTCTCGCGCGCGGCGCTGCAGGCCGAACAGGGCGCGCAGGCGCTGGCCGAGCACTCGCTCGAATCCCCGCTGGCGAACCTGCCGCGGCGCGCCCCGGTGGCCTGCGCGCCAGGCACCCCGCTGATCGAGGTGCTGCGGCTCATGCACGGCGCGCGGGTGGGCTCGGTGCTGGTCATCGACCAGGCCGGCACGGCGCGCGGCATCCTCACCCGGCACGACGTGCTGGAGCGCGTGGCGCTGGCCCGGCCGCCCGAGGACACGCCGATCGACGCCGTGATGTCCGCGCCCGTGTGCACGTTGCCCATCCACGGCACGGCGCAGCAGGCGGCGCTGACGATGTCGCGCCACGGCGTGCGTCACCTGCCGCTCACCGACGACGGCGGGCGCGTGGTGAGCGTGGTTTCCGAGCGCGACCTGTTCGCGCTGCAGCGGCTGTCGCTCAAGCACGTGAGCGGCATGATCCGCGCCGTGTCGGTGGCGCAGGGCCGCGACTGGCGCGAGTCGCGCGATGCGCTGGTGGCCTGCGGCGAGGCCATTCGGCGCCTGGCGCGCCATCTGCTCACGCAGGGGCTGTCGGCACGCTCGCTGACCGAGATGCTGTCGCACCTGAACGACCTGCTCACCGAACGCATCGTGCGGCTGGCCGCCACTGCGCACGGGCTGGACCTCACCCGCGGGGCGTGGGTGGCCTTCGGCTCCGAGGGCCGCTCGGAGCAGACCATCGCCACCGACCAGGACAACGGCCTGGTGCTGGCCGACGACTGCGACGAGGCCGAGCACGCGCGGTGGCTCGGCATGGCACGCGAAGTCAACGACATGCTCGATGCCTGCGGCTACCCCTTGTGCAAGGGCCACATCATGGCCGGCAACCCGGCGTGCTGCCTGCGCCAGCGCGACTGGCTGGCGCGCTTCGACCGCTGGATGGAGCAAGGTGCGCCCGAGGACCTGCTCAACGCCAGCATCTACTTCGACGTGCGCACGCTGGCCGGGCCGGCGGCGCTGGTGGCGCCGCTGCGCGAGCGCATCACCGAGCGCGCGCGCGAGCTGCCGCGCTTTCGCAAGCAGCTCGCGGACAACGCGCTGCGCATGAAGCCGGCGCTGAATTGGCGCGGCGCGCTGGACACCACCGACGAAGGCGAGGCGGCGTGGATCGACCTCAAGATGAGCGGCACGGCCATCTTTGTCGATGCGGCGCGGCTGTTCGCGCTGGCCACCGGTGTGGGCGCTACCGGCACGCGCGAGCGGCTGCTGCAAAGCGCCGCCGCCCAGGGCCTGCCCACCGAGGAGGCCGACAGCCAGGTGGCCGCCTTCGACCTGCTGCAGTTGCTGCGCCTGCGCCAGCAAGTGCGCGCCGACGCCGATGCGGCGCAGCCCAACAGCGTCGACGTGAACCGGCTCACAGAGATCGACCGGCGTCTGCTGAAAGAGGCGATGCGCGCGGCGCGCGCGCTGCAGCAGCGCATCGAACTGGACTATCCGGGGTGAGCGCGGGCTCCTGGTGGTCTGCGCCGCGCGAAGCATGGCGGCGCCTGGCGGGCGGCAGCGCACTGCCGGGCTCGCGCTGGGTGGTGCTCGATGTCGAGACCACGGGCCTCGACCCGCACACCGACCGGCTGCTGGCCATCGCGGCGATCGCCTTGCGCATCGAGGGCGAGCGGCCGGTCGTCGATCTGCACGACAGCTTCGACGCCGTGCTGCGCCAGGACGGCCAGGCCGCCGGTGCGGTGGCCGACAAGGCCAACATCCTGGTGCATGGCATCGGGGTCGGCGCGATGCGCGCCGGCGCCGACCCGGCCCAGGTGCTGCGCGCGTTTCGCGAATGGGCCGGCGCGGCGCCGCGGCTGGGCTTCCACGTGGCCTTCGACCAGGCGGTGATCGAACGCGCCGAGCGCCAGCACCTGCGGGGCGAAGGCCGACCGACGCGCGCACCGTGGATCGACATCGAGCCGCTGGCGGCGATCGCTCACCCGCAGGTGAAGGCCCGCGCGCTCGACGAGTGGCTCACGCACTTCGACATCCGGTGCCTGAAGCGCCACCAGGCGATCGCCGACACGCTGGCCACTGCCGAACTGCTGCTGCGGCTGTGGCCCGCGCTGCAGCACCGCGAGGGGAAGATGGATGCCGCCTCGCTGGCGCGGCTGGCCAGGGCGCGGCGCTGGGTGCAGGGCGGTTGAAGGAGGCAGCGTGCGCCGGCGGGCCTGGGTCGGCCCTCGGCATGAGCCGCTTCAGGCGACGGCCTTGCGGGCTCAGTACAGCGCGGGCCCGAACGGCGACGCCGGCTGCTGCTCGGGCTCATCGGCAAACGGCTCGGGTTCACCGTCGAGCAGGTCGGGCCCGGAGGGCCCGGCGTCTTCGCCGTCGGCCAGCTCGGTCAGCAGCGCGGCCGCGCTCTTCACCAGCGGCCAGGCGAGCGTGGCACCGGTGCCGTCGGTGGCTTCCATGCCGAGCTCGAGCAGCGCCGAGGCGCTGAACAGGTTCAGCGCCTGGTCCAGGCCACGGTGGTGGTGGCTGCGGCAGAACACGCAGTAGTCGGTGACGGCCGGCGCGATGCGCGAGGCCACCATCAGCGCCGCGCAGGCCGGCACGCCATCGATCATCAGCAGGTGGCGCTTGCTGGCGGCCATCAGCATCACGCCGACCATCACCGCGACCTCGAAACCGCCGAACGCTGCCAGCACCTCCACCGGCTCGGTGATGTCGCGGTGCCGCGTCTGCGCGCCCAGCATCACCGCCATCAGGTGTGTGAGGCGGCCGGTGTCCATGTCGGGGCCGCTGATGATGAGGTCGCGGATCGGGCTGTCGGTCAGGCGCGAGAGCACCAGCGCCGCACTCTCGTGCGCGCCGACACCGACGCCGGCCATCACCGTGATGTTGCCGCGCAGCTTGTCGCCGATCTCCATGCCGGCGCGCATGCCGGCATGCGCCTGCTCCAGCGACATGGCCATCGCGACGCGGCTGTTGCGCGTGCCGTGGGCGATCTTGCGCAGCAGCAGGCGGTCGTGCACCGGCGGGTCGTCGGCCATGCCGCAGTCGACGGCCGTCACCTGCATCTGCTGGGCGCGGGCAAACACCGTCAGCGGCAGTTGATTGGTGAGGATCTTGCGCACCGTGTCGCGCGTGCTGCGGCTGAGCATGTCGGTGCGCGTGTCCACGCCGTCCACCGCCAGGCCATGGTCGGCGGCGAAGAGCATCAGCTGCGGCTCGCGGAAGCGCGGCTTGAGCGTGTTCTGCATCAGGCCGATGCGGATGGCCAGCGGCTCGAGTTCGCCCAGCGCCCCGCCGGCCTCCTGCCGCCGCGAGAGCTTGTCGCGCAAGGCGCGCTCCAGCGCGGGGTTGGAGCTGGGGTGGACCAGTGAACGGGACATGGCGGGGCCAAGTCTAGCGAGGCCAGGTGCGCTGCGGCCGCCCGCGAGGGGCCGCCGACTGCGCAATCGTCGCCTCAGCGCAGGAACAACCGATAGACGGGATTGGCGGTTTCTTCGACAAACGGATAGGCCAGCGTGTGCAGGAACTGCGCGAACTCGCGCTCGTCGGCGCGCGGCACCTGCAGGCCCACCAGCACGCGGCCGGAGTCGGCGCCCTGGTTGCGGTAGTGGAACAGGCTGATGTTCCACCCCGGGTGCATGGCCGACAGGAAGCGCATCAAGGCCCCGGGGCGCTCGGGGAATTCGAAGCGGAACAGCCGCTCGTCGCGCGCCAGTTCGCTGCGCCCGCCGACCATGTGCCGCACATGCTCCTTGGCCAGCTCGTCGTCGGTGAGGTTGACGGTGGCGAAGCCGTGGCGCACGAAGTGGCGCTCGATGCGCTCGGCCTCGTCGCGGCGGCTGATGGTGAGGCCGACGAAGACATGCGCCTCGCGCTCGTCGCTGATGCGGTAGTTGAACTCGGTGACCGAGCGCGCCCCGATGAGTTCGCAGAAGCGCTTGAACGAGCCGCGCTGCTCGGGGATGGTGACGGCGAACAGCGCCTCGCGCCGCTCGCCGAACTCGGCCCGCTCGGCCACGAAGCGCAGCCGGTCGAAGTTCATGTTGGCGCCGCAGGTGACGGCGACGAAAGTGCGGCCCTTGAGCCGGTGCGTCTCGGCGTACTGCTTGATGGCCGCCACCGGCAGGGCGCCGGCGGGCTCCAGCACGCTGCGGGTGTCCTGGAACACGTCCTTGATGGCCGCGCACACCGCGTCGGTGTCGACCAGGACGTAGTCGTCGACCAGCGCGCGCACCAGGCGGAAGGTCTCGGCGCCGACCGTCTTGACCGCGGTACCGTCGGAGAACAGGCCGACATCGGACAGCGTCACGCGCTTGCCGGCGCGCACCGAGCGCAGCATGGCGTCGGAGTCCACGGTCTGCACGCCGATGACCCGTATCTCGGGGCGCAGCGCCTTCACGTAGGCGGCCACGCCGGCAGCCAGGCCGCCGCCGCCGATGGCGACGAACACCGCATCGATGGGGCCCTGGTGCTGGCGCAGGACTTCCATGGCCACCGTGCCCTGGCCGGCGATCACATCCGGGTCGTCGAACGGGTGCACGAAGGTCAGGCCCTGCGCGGCCTGCAACGCCAGCGCATGGCCGTAGGCGTCGGAGTAGCTGTCGCCGTGCAGCACGACCTCGGCACCCAGCGCATGCACGGCATCGACCTTGAGCTTGGGCGTGGTTACCGGCATCACGACCATCGCCTTGCAATTCAGCCGCCGCGCGGCCAGCGCCACGCCTTGCGCGTGGTTGCCGGCCGAGGCGCAGATGACGCCGCGGGCCAGCGCCGCGGCGTCCAGCCGGGCCATCTTGTTGAACGCGCCGCGCAGCTTGAAGCTGAACACCGGCTGCTGGTCTTCGCGCTTGAGCAGCACGTGGTTGCCGATGCGGCGCGACAGCGATCGCGCGGGCTCCAGCGGCGTTTCGCGCGCCACGTCGTAGACGCGCGCGGTGAGGATGCGCTGCAGGTAGTCGGCCGCCAGCCGGCGCGCCTTGGGCGACAGCGGCTTGACCTCGGGCGGCGCAGTGAGAGTCGGCTTGTCCGGCACGGCGAGGTGTGGGTTCAGTCGTTCGGCCACGCCACGCGGCGCGGCGCGGCGGGCGGCCAGAAAAAATGGGGCCCGGACCTTGCGGCCCGGGCCCAATCCACCCTTGATGGAGGTGGAGGAGACAATCGGCGGGTTCCTGGGACTGGCAGGCCCTTGCGGAGCAGTCTAGCACCCTGATGCTGCGGCGCAGTATCGTCGGCCGAACCCTCGCCCGGCAGTTTCCCGCCGGTGAGGGCCGGCGGCTTGAGGAATGTCAAACGCCGCCCACAGCGGCGCATGTACGGGCAAAGGAAAGGACGCGCTCGATGGAATGCACGGTGCACTGGGCGGCGAGCCTGGGCATGGGGTTTGTGGCCGAGACCGGCAGCGGCCACCTGTTGACGATGGATGGTGCGCCCGATGGCGGCGGCCGCAATCTCGCGCCGCGGCCGATGGAGACGCTGCTGGCCGGGGCCGGCGGTTGCACGGCCTACGACGTGATGCTGATCCTGCAGCGTGGCCGGCATGACATCCGCGGCTGCGAGGTCAAGCTCGACGCCGATCGGGCGAGCGAGGCCCCGCGCGTCTTCACACGCGTGCGCATGCACTTCAAAGTGAGCGGGCGCGGCGTGCCGCCGGCCGCAGTGGAACGTGCCGTCGCGCTCTCGCGCGACAAGTACTGCTCGGCCACCACCATGCTGGGCAAGACCGCGACGATCGAAACGACCTTCGAGGTGATCGAGGTCTGACGCGCCGGGGCGCGCCGCCGCTTGCGTTCTGCCGGCAGGCGCCAGCGCACCGCGCAGCACCCGCTGGCGTTCAGAGCCGGTGCGCGGTGGTCGTCATGATGCGCGCGGCCAGCCGCATCAGCGCGCGCACGGGCGCGGGCAGTTCGCGGGCGCCGGCGGCCAGTGCCTCCTCGGCGTGGCGCCGTTCGTCGTCTCGCATTGCCGCGACGACGGCACGCGAGCGCCGATCGGCCAGCGGCAGGCGCTCGAGATGTCCGGCCAGATGTTCCTCGACCTGGCGCTCGGTCTCGACCACGAAGCCCAGGCTCACCGCATCACCCAGGCGCCCGGCCAGCAGGCCGATGCCGAAGGCGCCCGCGTACCACAGCGGATTGAGCAGGCTCGGGCGATCGCCCAGTTCGCGCAGGCGCTGCGCGGTCCAGGCGAGGTGATCGGTCTCTTCGCGGGCCGCCTTGCGCATCTGCCCGCGCAGGCTCTCGCTGCGGGCGGTCAGCGCCTGCGCCTGGTACAGCGCCTGCGCGCAGACCTCGCCCACATGGTTCACGCGCATCAGCGCGCCACTCGAGCGGCGCGCATCTGCATCGAGCGCATCGTCGGCCACCCCCGAAGCGAGAGCGGGGCTGGGTCGCGCGGCATGCGCGTCGGCGGCCACTGCGCGCAACGCGGCGTCGATGCCGCACAACAGCCGATCGGTTGTGTTCATGCCTGTTCGTCCCTGTCAATCCAGGATAGCCCAGAACCGTGTCGAGCCCGTCCCCGAGAGGGGCCGGCCGACCCCTCGGGTTCCCACGTAGACAGGCGGTTTCGCGTTGTTGCCAGACAACATCCGCCGGGCTTTTCGGCCCCGTTTGGTGGCAACCGCCGCGGTGCTCTGGTGCAATAGCTTCAACTTCCGCTGAGGAGGTTGGCCTGATCAGCCCGCTAAGTCGCCGTGGAACCTGTTGTCTCCGCGGTGTTGGGTGACCTCCCCGATCGGGACCTCTTGTATCAACCTAGGAGATCTCTGCAATGAAAAAATCTCTGCTCGCCCTGGCCGCGCTGACGGCGTTCGCGGGCGCGGCTTCGGCCCAGTCGTCGGTCACGCTGTTCGGCATC
>JAEUPC010000103.1 GCA_016789865.1 Rubrivivax sp. | reverse complement strand
TGCCGGCGCGGCCGCGCTGGTGGCTGCAGATGTTCATCGAACTGGCCGGCATCGCCTTCTTCGGGCTGATGGCCGTGGCCGCGGTGGTGACGATCGGCAACAACCTGAACAACCGCACCGCCACGCTCGAGATGCCGTTCTGGCTGTTCATGGCGCCGCTGGTGGTGGGCATGGCGCTGCTGTCGGTGGAGACCGCGGCGCGCCTGGTCCACACCTGGAAGCGCGGGCACGCCGAAGACAAGCACACCGTCCTCTCATGACGACGACCACCGGGAGCGCCTGACATGGCCGGCTTCGCGGTCGTCGCCGCCTTCCTCGGCCTGTTCCTGCTCGGCTTCCCGGTGGTGCTGGCCATCGGCATCCCGAGCGTGGCCTACCTGCTGCTCAACGACCTGCCGCTGGACCTGATCGCGCAGCGCTCGCTGTACGCGATGGACTCGTTCCCGCTGGTGGCGGTGCCCGTGTTCGTGTTCGTCGGCAGCTTGATGAACTCGGCCGGCATCTCGCGCCACATCTACCGATTCGCCGACACCGCCGTGGGCCGCCTGCCCGGCGGCTTGGCGCAGGTGAACATCTTCGGCAGCCTGGTCTTCGCCGGCATGTCGGGCTCGGCGCTGGCCGACATCGGCGGCATCGGCCGCATCGAGATCGACGCGATGAAGGACAAGGGCTTCAAGCCCGCGTTCGCCAGCGCCGTGACCTGCTCGTCGGCCATCGTCGGGCCGATCTTCCCGCCCAGCATCCCGCTCATCATCTACGGCACCGTCACGGGCGTCTCGGTGATCCAGCTGCTGCTGGGCGGCATCTTGCCGGGCCTCTTGTGCGTGGCGATGCTGATGCTGATGACGGGCTGGCTGGCCGTGCGGCGCGGCTACCCGCGTGCCGCGCGCTGGCCGCGGCTGGCCGACCTGTGGCGCGACTTCAAGCCCGCCGCGCCGGCCATCGCCGCGCCGGTGATCCTCATCGTCGGCATGCTCGCGGGCATCTTCACGCCCACCGAAATCGCCGCGGTGACGGTGGCCTACGCGCTCTTCATCAGTACCCTGATCTACCGTGAGCTTTCGTGGGCCGGCCTGCGCGCCGCGGCGGTGGAGGCGCTCGGCGCCTCGGCCGGCATCCTGCTCATCGTGGCGGTGGCGGCGCTGTTCGGCTGGGTGCTGTCGGTGGAGGGCGTGCCGCAGATGATGACGGGCTGGATGCTCTCCGTCTCCACCAACCCCTTCGTGCTGCTGCTGCTGGTGAACGTGCTGCTGCTGGGGGTGGGCATGTTCCTGGACAGCACGACGGCGATCCTCGTCATCGCGCCGATCATCGCCAAGCCGCTGGTGGCCGCGGGCGTCGACCCGGTGCACCTGGGCATGGTGGTGGTGTTCAACCTCATGATCGGCCTCGTCACCCCGCCGATGGGCCTGGCGCTCTTCCTTGTGGCCGACATCGCGAAGGTGAGGATGAAGGACGTGCTGCGCGAGATGGCGCCGTACTACGTGCCGCTGGTCGTGACGCTCGGGTTCATCACCTACGTGCCGGCGATCACGACCTGGCTGCCGAGGTGGGCGATGGGCGGCCCGTAGTCGGGTTCACTGGTCGATTGACGCCACAGGCAGGTGCGCCCCTTTGCAGCGCCCCTGCGGGGCCGGGATTCGCCTTCAGACCGCTTCGACGCGCGGATCGCCCTCGCGCACGAGGGCGGCAAAGTGCGCGAGATCGGCGCCGACGCGCGGGCCCTGGGCGCCGCCCGTGAGCGTGGAGAACACCTCGGCCAGCGCGTGCACGTACAGCGCGCGGCCGCCTTGCAGCAGCAGGGCGCTGCAGGCCTCGTGATGCGGTTCGGCCTCGTGCATCGAGGCCATCACCACCGAGCTGTCGAGCGGGCGCATCCGAGGCGGTCAGCGGCGCCGGGCGCGCGTGGCCTGCGCGTCGAACTGACCCTCGAGTCACCCCCCGAGCCCGCCGTCGTGCGCAAGGCCGGGCGCTCACGTGAGATCCACACCACCTTGGCCGCGTGGACGCAACTCAGCCGCCAGTCCTGCGCCTCTTTGGTGGCGGCATGGCGAGCGTGATCTGCCGGTAGCCCAGCACCACGTAGCCCGCGCGCTGCAGACTGTGCAGCGCTCCGTTGACCCGCTGTCGCGACGCACCGACGGCGTCCGAGACATCTTGATGCGAGACGCGCAACCGCACCCGACCATCGGTGAGTTGCTCGCCGTTTTCGGCCGCGAGGTGTCGAAGGGAAGCTTGGACACGGTCTTGCAGCCGGCCCTGCGCCTGCGCCACGACATGGTCATACACCTCGCTCAGCCGTGCGGCAAGAAGCCTGGCCACGACCAGGCCGGCCGCGGAATTGCGGCGCATCACGTCCACGAAGGCCTCCCCCGGGATCGACCGTACCTCGCAGGGGCCGCTTGCGATCAGGTCTACTTGGAATGGCAATTGCGCGAGAACCGAGGCCACGCCGACGGCCTCACCGGGCTCGACCCAGCGCATCAGGTGCTCGCGGCCATCGATCAGGCTGGTCACCGCCCGCAATCGACCCTTGGTCAGCACCAGCACGGACCTCATTGGCTGGCCTCGCTGCGCAAGCGTCGCGCCATCGCGATAGCGGTGGACAACACCCAGCTTGCGCAGGGCTTCCGACTCCGATGCCGGAAGCGCCTGCAGCAGGTCCAGGCGGTATGCAGAAGAGTCGGCGGACGGGTCGGTGAGGCGGCGGAGGGGGCTCACCCTAGGATTGTCGCGTACGCAGCAATTTCGGCGGGCCGACGCGCCTTTAATCCAATTGTCGTCCGCACGCATTGATGCGGCACAAGATTCAAGGAAGACACGATGCGTCATCCCCTGCGCCTTGCGATCGCCTCACTGGCCCTCGTGCTGGCTGGCCCGACCCTTGCCCAGACCACCCTGCGCATCCAAGACTACCCAGGCCTGGGCAATTTCCTGGTCCGCGTGGCCAACGCCAACGGCCTGTGTGAGAAGCACGGCGTCAAGTGCGAGCTGCGCACCATCCCGCAGGCACCGCTGGGCATGCAGACCTTGCTGGCGGGCGACATCGAAGTGGCCTTCCCGCCGCCCGAGGTCCTGATCCAGGCCGTCAACAAGGGCGCCGACCTCAAGGTGCTGGGCAGCGCGGCGCGCGAGCCGGTGTTCTTCCTGATGGCCGGCGCTGGGCTGGAGACGCCCAACGCGGCCAAGGGCTACCCGGCCGTCATGCAGGACTTCAAGGGCAAGAAGATCGGTGTCACGGCGCGCGGCAGCGGCGCCGAGTTCCAGCTGGTGGAGATGCTCAAGGGCGCCGGCATGAAGGCCGACGACGTGACCATCGTGGCCGTCGGCGCACCGAACACCGCCTTCCCGGCGATCGCCAACAAGCAGATCGACGGCCTCGTGCTGTTCTCCCCGATGGACGGTTTCTGCGAGGTCAGCAAGGCCTGCCGGATCGTCGTCGATCCGCGCAACGGCGTCGGGCCGGCCGACATCATCAAGACCTCGGGTGCCGGCGTCGTGCTGGTCGCAAAAGCCGACTACCTGGCCAAGAACGCGACCGCGCTGAAGGGCTTCGAGAGTGCCCTGCGCGAGGCCGAGGCGCTGGCGCAGAACCCGGCGAACTTCTCCGCCATGCTCAAGATCGCCACAGACACGTTCAAGATCAACGCCCCGGGCGGCGACAAGGTGCTCGAGGTGTCGCTGCGCAACAACCTCAAGAGCTTCAAGTTCGATGTCGACCCCAAGGCGCTGCAGCACATCGCCGAGTACATGCACCGCGGCGGGCAGATCGACAAGCTGGTGGACACGAGCAAGCTGCTCGCGCGCTGAGTCGGCCGTCCTGCACTCGCGTCCCACACTCGCCCCGAGCCGACCCCGATCGTCATGTCGCGAAGCCAAGGCGCGGCCATCGCCGTCGACGGCCTGCACCTGAGCTTCGACGGCAGGACCTCGGTGCTTGCCGACATCACGTTGCATGTGGCCGAGGGCGAATTCGTCTCGTTGGTCGGGCCCAGCGGCTGCGGCAAGACGACGTTGTTGAACCTGTGCGCGGGCCTGGTGCCGCACCGCGGCGAGGGCTCGATCCGCGTCGTTGGCGGCCCGCCCAGCGAGGGCCACCCGCAGGTGGCCTACATGCTGGCGCGCGACAGCCTGCTGCCGTGGCGCACGGCGCTGGACAACGCGGCCTTCGGGTTGCAGGTGCGCGGCGTGTCCGCCGACGAGCGCCGTGCCCGCGCCCGCGCGATGCTGGCCGAAGTGGGGCTGGCCGGTCATGAAGAGGCGCTGCCCAAGGCCTTGTCGCACGGCATGCGCCAGCGCACGGCGCTGGCGCGCACGTTCGCGATGGACGCCACGCTGCTGCTGATGGACGAGCCCTTCGGCGCGCTCGACGCGCAGACCAAGCTGCAGCTCGAAGACCTGCTGCTGCGCCTGTGCCAGCAGCACCGCCACACGGTGCTGTTCGTGACCCACGATCTGGCCGAGGCGGTGGCGGTGTCCGACCGCGTGGTGGTGATGTCGTCGCGGCCGGGGCGCATCGTGGCCGACGTGCCGATCGACCTGCCGCGGCCGCGCTCGATCCGCGAGTTGCAGAAGGACCCGCACTTCCACGAGCTGTACACGCAGCTGTGGTCCCACCTCGAATCGGGCTGGGTGCGCCATGAAGGTTGAGCCGAGCCGCCGAGCCGACCGCTGGCGCTTCGGCGCCCTGCACGCCGTGTTCATTGCCGCGATGCTGGGCCTGGGCGAACTGGCCGTGACGCTGAAATGGCTCGATCCGACGTTCTTCGGCCAGCCCAGCGGCGTGGCCAGGTTCCTGTGGGAGAACGCCGGCAAGGCCAAGCTGTGGACCGACCTCGGCTGGACCATGGCCGGCGTGATGTCGTCCTTCGTGCTCGGCAGCGTGGCCGCGTTCGCGGTGGGCCTGATGTTCGTGCGCTGGCCGGCGCTGGAGCGCTTTGCCGACCCCTACTTCAACGCCTTCAACGTGATGCCGCGCATCGCGCTGGCGCCGCTGTTCATCCTGTGGTTCGGACTCGGCCTGGGCAGCAAGATCGCGCTGGGCTTCACGCTGACCTTCTTCATCGTGCTGTCGGCCACCGTGGCGGGTATCCGCGGGGTCAGCCAGGACCACGTCACGCTGTGCCGCACGCTCGGCGCCCGCGCCAGCACCACGTTCTTCCAGGTTACCTTGCCCGGCGCGGTGCCGGTGATCTTCTCCGGGCTGCGGCTGGGCCTGATCTACGCGCTCTTGGGCGTGGTCGGCGCCGAGATCATCGCCAGCGAGAAGGGCCTGGGCCAGACGCTGGCCTACCTCGGATCCACCTTCGACATCAATGGCGTCATGGCGCTGCTGCTCGTGCTGGCCCTGCTGGGCGTGGCGATCGTGCGCTTCATGACCTGGCTCGAGAAACGCCTGCTGCACTGGCAGTGAGGAGCACCCCCGCATGAACTACCGACACATCCAGGTCGAGCCGCTGACGCCGACCATCGGCGCCATGATCAGCGGCGTCGACCTCAACCGCGTGCGCAGCGAAGACGTGTACGAGGAGATCCAGGCCGCACTGTGGAAGCACTGCGTGGTGTTCTTCCGCAAGCAGCCGTTGACGCCCGAGTCGCACATCCGCCTGGCGCGCCAATTCGGCGAGGTCGAGCGGCACGAGTTCTTCCCGCACATCGAGGGCCACCCCGAGGTGCAGATGATCGCCAACGAAGGCCACGAGTCGCCCGAGACCGACCGCTGGCACACCGACGTGACCTTCCGCAGGAAGCCGTCGCTGGTCTGCGCGCTGCGGCTGACCGACCTGCCTCCCTCCGGCGGCGACACCCTGTGGGCCAGCACCGCAGCGGCCTTCGACGCGCTCGGCGCGCCTTTGCAGAACCTGCTGCTGGGCTTGCAGGCCGAGCACGACCTGCCGTTCCACTTCCGCCGCATCAACGCCTACGAGAAGCTGGCCCAGCGCCAGGCCACGGCGGCGAAGAAGCAAGGCGCTGCCGGGCCGATGATGAATTCGATGATGTCGGCCGCGGAGATGAACGACGCGCTGGCCGAGCGCGAGTGCAAGATGATCAAGGACAACCCGTCGGCCATCCACCCGGCGGTGATCACGCACCCGTTCAATGGGCGCCGCTGCCTGTTCGTCAATTCCATCTGGACCAAGCGGCTGCTGGGCATCCACATGGACCTCGGCGAAGCGCTGCTGAACATGCTCTACGAGTGGATCAAGAAGCCCGAGTTCATGGTGCGCTTCCGCTGGGAGAAGGACTCGGTGGTGCTGTGGGACAACAGCCAGACGCAGCACTACGCAGTGTTCGACTATGCGCCGCACTACCGCGCGGGCAACCGCGTCACCGCCGGCAACTTCTTGCCCACGCTCGCTGGCACGGCGAAGGCCACCGCCTCGGCCACGGGCGGCAGCGGCCTGCGCAGCGTGCTCGACAGCGCGCGCCTGGCCGGCGCCTCGGCCAAGGAACGCGCCGCGGTCGATGCGCTGTTCGACGCGCTGGACAGCGTCGACCTCGATGCCGTGGCCGCCCGCGCCACGCAGCGCTGAGTGCGCATGGTGATGGACCACGATCTCGCCGCCCTGCAGGAAGCGCGCGACCTGCTGCAGCGCGCCCGCGTCGCCGCCGATGCGCTGGCGCGGTGCACGCCCGAGCAGGCCTGGCAACTGGCCGAGGCCGTGGCCGCCGCGCTGCTGCCCAAGGCCGAGTTCTATGCCGAGTGGGCCGTGCGCGAGACGCGCATCGGCAAGGTCGCCGACAAGGTGATGAAGAACCGCATGGCCTGCCAGGCCACGCTGGACGGCTGGCGCGGCGTGCCGCTGGGCGGCGTGCGCCGCAACGACGCGCTGCGCCTGGTCGAGATCGGCCGCCCGGCCGGTGTCATCGTCGGCCTGTCGAACTCCACCTCGCCGGTGGCCACCATCCTCTTCAAGGCCCTGATGGCGCTGATGACGCGCAACGCCATCGTCTTCAGCCCGCACCCGGTGGCGCTGCATTGCTGCGCCGACGCGGTGCGCGAGATCGAAGCGGCGGCGCGGCGGGCCGGTGCGCCGGAACACGCGGTGCAGATGCTCTCGCGCCCCACGGTGGAGGCCACCGGGGCGCTGATGCGCGACGCGCGCTGCGACCTCATCGTCGCCACCGGCGGCACGCCGATGGTGCGCGCGGCCTACGCCTCGGGCAACCCGACCATCGGCGTGGGAGCCGGCAACGTGCCGGTGTACGTCGACCGCAGCGCCGACATCGCCGCGCTGGCACCGGTGCTGATCAGCGACAAGAACTTCGACCACGGCAGCCCCTGCTCGGCGCCCAGCGTGGTGCTGGTCGATCGCCCCGTGGCCGCGGCACTGCGCGATGCCGTCGCCGCCTGCGGTGCCCACGTCTGCAGCGATGACGAAGCGGCGCGCGTGCAGGCCCATGCCTGGCCTTCGGGCCGCTTCAATGCCAAGGTGGTGGGGCGCCCGGCCGCCGAGATCGCCGCCGGTGCCGGCGTGCGCGTCGGCCCCGAGATCGCCGCGCTGGTGCTGCCGTTGATGCAGCCCGAATCCGGCCACCCGCTGCTGCGCGAGAAGCTCTCGCCGCTGCTGACGGCGGTGGTGGTCGACGGCTTCGACGAGGCCGTCGATGTCGCCCGCATGATGCTGGCCCACGGCGGCGGCGGGCACACCGCGGCCATCCACACCGGCGACGCCGAACAGGCGGTAGCCTGGGGCGCGGCGCTCGACTACTACCGCGTCATCGTCAACGGCAGCACCGTGTTCGGCTCGACGGGTGGCGAGACGGGCCTCGCCCACACCTTCACCATCGGCACCGGGTTTGCGGGGCGCAGCTCGGTCGACAGCAATGTCGGCCCCGACCTGCTGGTGAACTGGAAGCGCGTGGCCTTTCCGCTGCCCGGAGGGTGGCTCGCGACGCGCGGTGCCGGCACGGGCTCGCCCGCGGCGGTGGCCACGACGAATCGCGCCGTGGCCGGCACACCCGCTGCCGAAGTCACGCGCGAGCTGCTGCGCGTGCTGGCCGAAGAACTGGAGCGTGCGCACTGAGCGCGCGTCATCACCCATGCCCACCCTGCGCAGCTACATCTTCCTCGACCGCCTGCAGCCGCAGCTGATGTGCCTGCTGGGCAGCACGGCCCGCGGCTACCTGCCGCGCCACAACGACGCCGCACTGGTGATCGAGGTCGCGCCGGGCATGGACATCGAGTGGCTCACCGACGTGGCGCTCAAGCACGACGACGTGAAGCCCGGCAACCTGGTCGTCGAGCGGCAGTTCGGCTACCTCGAGTTCCATTCGAAGTACGCCGCCTCGGTGCAGTCCGCCGGTGCCGCCGTGCTGCAGGCGATCGGCGCCACGCCGGCCTCGGCGGTGAAGCCCGAGATCCTCGCCTCCAAGATCGTCGACCGCGTCGACGGCTACCACGCCTTCCTCGTCAACCGCAGCAAGTCCGGCAGCATGCTGCTGCCCGGCGAGTCGCTCTACATCATGGAGATGACCTCGTCGTCGTATGCGCTGCTGGCGGCCAACGAGGCCGAGAAGAACGCCAACGTCAAGCTGGTCGACTGCCGCTTCATGGGCGCCGCCGGGCGCCTGTACCTGGCGGGCACCGAGGCCGATGTGCGAACTGCCGCCGCCGTGGCCGAGGCCACGCTGCGCGACCTCGCGAGGGCAGCGCCATGAGCGCCGAGGACTTCCGCGCGCAGGTGCGCGAGCTGCTGGCCCGCCGCCCGCGCACGGCGCGCAGCGGCGACGAAGCTGCCACAGGCCGCGCGAAAGGCGTCTGTGTGCCGCTGCGCCTGTCCGGCGCAGGTGACTTGGATGTGCTGGCCGAGCTGATCCGCCGCGTGGCTGCCAGCCCCGCACTCGCCGCGGCCAACGCCACCGGGCTGCTTCGCTTCGAGCTGAGCGTTGCCCCGGCGATGGTGGCGCCGGCCGCCGCTCCAGGCTCGGCCGCGCCTGCCCAGCCCGCCTGTTGCGACGACTGTGCTCGCGGCGAGCCCTGCCGCTGCGCGCCTGCGCAGGGCAACCACTTCGCTGCGGCCACGGCCACGCCGCTGCTGCGCGGCTGCATCACCGAACGTGACATCAAGGCGCTGCCTGCGGATTGCCGCCTCATCGGCACCACGCCGCGAACCGTGCTCACGCCGCTGGCGCGCGACGCGCTGCGGCAACGCGGCATCGCCGTGCATCCCACCAAGGAGTCCTGAACGATGAAGACCGCCACTGTCGTCGGCCGCCTTTGGTCCAGCAAGCGCCTGCCGGAGCTGCCTGCGGGTGCGCTGATCGAGGTGCAGCTCGACTGCCCGAAGGACGTCATCGTCTGCTATGACCCGCTGGGCTGCGGCGAAGGCGACCGCGTGCTCATCACCATCGGCGCCCCGGCCGCCTGGTGGTTCGCGCCCGCGCAGCAGCGCGTGGTCGTCGACGCGTTGATCATCGGCGTGCTCGACGAGAAGAGCACACCCACCTTGCCGAAGTAGGCCGGGCATCGCGACGGCCAAGTCCCCTTTCCCGCACCGGCGCGAGCGTCGGATTGATCCCGAACCCACCACCCACCCACGGAGAACACACCATGTCCCAAGCCATCGGAATGATCGAAACCAGGGGCTACGTCGCCGCCTATGCCGCCGCCGACGCGATGGTCAAGGCCGCCAACGTCACGCTGGCCGGCCGCAAGGAAGTCGGCGGCGGCCTCGTCGCCATCACCGTCACCGGTGACGTCGGCGCCGTCAAGGCTGCCACCGACGCTGGCGCCGAGGCCGCCAAGGCCGTTGGCGAAGTGGTGGCTGTGCACGTGATCCCGCGCCCGCACACCGATGTCGTCAAGGCTTTCGACGGAAAGTAAGCGCGGCAGCGATCGATGGCCACATCTTCCAAGAACCCGCCAGCCAAGCCGGCGGCGGAGTTGCGCGTCTGCCTGACGCTCGCCGATCTGCAGCCCCAGTTCGCCTCATGGATGAGTTCTCCGGTGGGCGCACGCGGCTACGTGGCCATGCAGGGCATGCATGCGCTGCTGATCGAGATTGCGCCGGGGCTGGCCATCCAACGCATCGTCGACCGAGCGCTCAAGGAGGAACCCGGGCTCGAACCGGGCATCCTGGCCGTCGAGCGCCAGTTCGGCGTGCTGGAGCTGCACGGCCGCGACGAAGCGGCGTTGGAACGTGCGCGCCAGGCCATCCTGGACGGCCTGTCTGCCAAGGCGTCCGAGCAACTCCGCCCGCAGTTGCTGTACTCCGACATCATCGAGGACATCACCGACCAGCACGCCGTGCTGATCAACCGCACGCGGCAGGCCAACATGGTGCTGCCCGGGCAGAGCCTGCTGCTGATGGAGGTGGCCCCGGCCCTGTACGGCGCCTACATGGGCAACGAGGCCGAGAAGGCGGCACCCGATCTGACGCTGGTGGAGTGCAGCATGATCGGCGCCAGCGGCCGCCTGTATCTGGCTGGGCCGCCGGCATCGCTGCGCATCGCGCAGGCGCGGGTTGAAGGGCTGTTGGCGCAGGTGCAGGGTCGATGACGCCCTGTCGTGGCCGCGCCGATGGCAGGGTTTCAGGACGAGGCCGCCTCCTGCCCAGACATTTTTCGCTTTGCCGACGACCCAAGGCTGACAGGAGAACACCACCATGACTCATGTGACCCGTCGCGCGAACCGCCTTGCGCTGCCCGCAATTTTCGCCATCGCGTTGTTGGGCGGCTGCGCCACCGGCGGCCATGTTCCGGGCAACATCCACTTCCACAAGGAAAGGCTCACCCAGTATCACGAATCGGGCAACTACGAGCGTGACATCGCGAAGGTGGCCGACGACGCGAATGCCTGGCTGGCCCAGCGCCTGAAGACACCGGGCAAGCACGCCGTGGTGTTCGACATCGATGAAACCGCGCTGTCGAACTGGCCGTCGATCAAGGCCAACGACTTTGGCTGGATCACTGGCGGCGACTGCAAGATCAGTGACAAGGGCGAGGTCAGCAAGCCCTGTGGGCTGGGTCCGTGGATCCGGATGGGCCGAGCAGAAGCGATCAAGCCGGTGCTGGCTGTCTACCAGACCGCGCGCAAGATGGGAGCCGACGTTTTCTTCATCACAGGCCGCCCCGACCTGCCCGCGTTCCGCGAGGCCACCGAGAAGAATCTGCGCGCAGCCGGTTTCACCGAGTGGGCCGGGCTGCACCTCAAGCCCACCGGACAGAAGCTGGACACCATCGCGTACAAGAGTGGCGAGCGCAAGCGCATCGAAAGCGAGGGCTGGAAGGTCGTCGCGTCGGTGGGTGACCAGCAAAGCGATCTCGACGGCGGCTACGCGGAGCGAGTCTTCCTCGTGCCCAACCCGTTCTACTACGTGCCCTGACCGGTCGACACGAGAAGACGAATCAGCGCCGCCGCGAATGGCTGACCTGGCCGGCCGTTCGGCCAGCCGCCCACCCGCGGTGCCAGTTCGAACGCAGCCCGCTCAACCCCCCGCGCCGCGCGCCGCCACCGCCTGCGCCAGCACCACCTCGCGGAACGCCGCGGCCGGCGCCGAGAACTCGCGCGAGCGGCGCCACACGAGCTGGATATCGGGCACGCGCAGCGGCAGCGCCAGCGGCAGCGTGCGCAGCACGCCCAGGCTCGCGTAGTGCGCGGCCAGCGAGGCGGGCATCACCGCGAGCATGTCGCTGGCTTCGAGCAGCGCGGTGGTGGCCACGGTGGAGGCCGTCTCGGTGACGTCGATGCGGCGGTGCACGCCCGCCTCGCGCATCATGGCCATGAAGCGGCCGGCCTGCGGCGATCCCGGCGGCTGCACCACCCACGGCCAGCGCGCCAGCTCGCGAAGAGATGGCCCCTGGGGGGCGTGGGCCCCGGTGCCGCTTCCCCTTCCGCTCACGGTTCCGCTGCCGGCCCCGCCTTCGGCCAGCAGCGGATGCGCCGCGCGCGCCACCGCCACCTGCGGCTCGTCGAGCACGGGCACGGCCTCGTGCTCGTCGTCGTGGTGGCCTTCGACGAGGCGGCCGAGCATCAGCTCGACCTCGCCGCGCGCCAGCCGCTGGAGCATCACGTCGCTCGTGTCCACCTCGATGGCCACGGCCACGCGCGCATGCTGCGCCTTGAAGCGCGCCAGCGCCGGCGCCAAGAGCGGCGGCAACGCGCTTGGCACCGAGCCCACGCGCAGCGTGCCGTGCAGGCCGGCGGCCAGCGCCGCCAGCTCGCGCCGCGTGGCGCCGAAGTCGTTGAGCATCTGCCGCGCGTAGCGCACCAGCACCTCGCCGGCGGCGGTGGGCGCCATGCCGCGGGCGTTGCGCTCGAACAGGCGCGCGCCGAGCGTTTCCTCCAGCTCCTGCAAGAGCCGCGTGGCCGCGGGCTGGCTGATGCCCAGCTCGGCAGCGGCGCGGCCGAGGTGGCGCTCGCGCCCGAGCGCGGCGGCCAGCAGCAACTGGCGAGTGCGCAGGCGCATCAGCGCCGGGGCGTCGGCCAGTGGCTTGCGGCGGGTGGCAGTGGGTGGGCGGCTGGTGGTCATGCCGAAATTGTCATCGCAGCTTGCGAACTCGGCATTGGAAAGGCATGGCCCGGCCGCGTAGCCTCGTGCGCACGATTCCGGGCCGCGCGGCATGGTGCCGAGGGCAGGCATCCCGCCCACCCCCACGCCAAGATGGCCCGGCGACCTCCGCCCCCAAGGGCCTGAACGACAGGAGACACGCATGAATTCATCCCCCGCAGGTCACCAGCCCGCTGCACGCAGCCGCCGCACCTGTCTGCACACGCTGGCCGCCGCGCTGCTGCTGGGCGCCGCCGGCGCACCGGCCCTCGCGCAGGCCTGGCCCGACAAGCCGCTGCGCATCATGGTCGGCGCCAACGCCGGCGGCGGCACCGACATCCTGGCGCGGCTGCTGGCCGAGAAGATGGGCCCGGCGCTCAAGCAGAGCATCGTCATCGAGAACCGCCCGGGCGCCAGCAACACCATCGCCGCCGAGCTGGCCGCCAAGGCCACGCCCGACGGCACCACGCTGCTCCTGGCCACCAACACCGGCCAGGCGGTGGCGCCGCACCTCATCCGGCTGAAGTTCGACCCGCTGAAAGACCTGCAGCCGGTCGGCCTGGTGGCCGTGGTGCCCAATGTGCTGGTGGTCAGCGCCACCTCGCCCTACAAGAGCGTGAAGGAGCTGCTGGCCGACATGCAGGCCAAGCCTGGTGCGCTGAAGTACGCGAGCTCGGGCATCGGCAGCACGCAGCACATCGTCGGCGAGGCCTTCAACCTCTCGACGAAGACCAAGGCCATCCACGTGCCCTACAAGGGCAGCTCGCAGGCGCACATCGACATCATCGGCGGCCAGGTGGAGATGATGTTCGACACCACCAGTTCGGCGATGGGCCAGATCAAGGGCGGCAAGTTCCGGCCGCTGGCCATCACCACCGCGAAGCGCAGCGCCGAGCTGCCCGACGTGCCCACGCTGGCCGAGCAGGGCGTGAGCGGCGCCGACATCCAGACCTGGTACGCGATGTACGTGACCGCCGGCACGCCCAAGCCGGTGGTCGAGCGGCTGGCCGCCGAGCTCACCGCCGCGCTCAAGCTGTCCGACGTGGCCGCGCGCATCAAGGGCCTGGGCGGCGACATCCAGCTGATGACGCCTGAGCAGTTCGCCGAGATGAACAAGAGCGAGTTCGAGCGCTACGGCCGCCTCATCCGCGATGCCGGCATCAAGGCCGAAGGGCAATGACATGGAGCCCCCACGCTCGCTGGCGCTCGCTGCCCCCCGAGGGGGCTCTTGCCGCGGACCGGCAAGGCCGGATTCGCGCAAGGCCCTGGGCTGTGCCGGCCTGAGGGTTGTTCGATGAAGCAGCCTCGCATTGCGTTTCTGCTCGGTGACGTCGGCGGCGTGGGCCCCGAGATGGGCGTGAAGCTGCTGGCCGAGCCCGCGGTTCGCGCCGCGGCCGAGGTGCTGCTGATCGCCGACCCGGTGGTGCTGGCCGAGGGCGAGCGCATCGCCGGCGTGAAGCTGCCGGTGCGGCGCGTGGCGGCGGCCGAGGCACGCGCGCCCGGGCCGGCCGGCGACACCCTCGCGTGGCTGGCCGACGATGCGCTGCGCGGCACGCTGCCGCCGGTGGCGCAGTCCACCACCGAAGCCGGGCGCGCCGCGCTGCGCGCGCTGGAGCTGGCCTCGGCCGCGGCGCGGGCCGGGCACGTGCAAGGCATCGTCTTCGCGCCGCTGAACAAGCACAGCCTGCGCCTGGCCGGCATGACGCAGGAAGACGAGCTGCGCTACCTCGCCGAGCGGCTGGCGGTGCCGGGTTTCGTGTGCGAGTTCAACATCACCGGCGGCCTGTGGACCTCGCGCGTGACTTCGCACGTGCCGCTGAAGGATGTGGCCGCGCTCATCACCGGCCGGGCGGTGCGCGACGCGGTGCTGATCATCCAGACGGCGCTGCAGCGCGCCGGTGTGGCGCGGCCGCGCATCGCCGTCACGGGCCTCAACCCGCACGCGGGCGACGGCGGCAGCATCGGCATGGAGGAGATCGAGGTCATCGAGCCGGCGGTGCGCGCGCTGCAGGCCGAGGGGCTGGACGCGCGCGGGCCTTATTCTCCCGACACCGTGTTCATCGCCGCGCGCCGCGGCGACTACGACGCCGTCGTCTCGATGTACCACGACCAGGGCCAGATCGCCATGAAGCTGATGGGCTTCGAGCGCGGCGTCACGCTGCACGGCGGCCTGCCGGTGCCGGTGACGACGCCGGCCAGCGGCAGCGCCTTCGACATCGCCGGCCAGGGGGTGGCGCGCATCGACGGGCTGCGCGCGGCGTTCGAGCTGGGCGTGCGCATGGCCTCGGCGGTGCCCGCGGGCCGGTGAGCCTCGGCCCGCGCTTCTTCCGCTGGCACCGCTGGCTGGCCTGGGTCGTCGCGATCCAGGTGCTGGCCTGGGTGGCCGGTGGGTTCGTGTTCACCTGGCTGCCGTTCAAGGCCTGGGTGAAGGGCGAGGAGCATGTGCGGCGCCCGCAGCAGCCACTTCCTGCCGACTGGGCCCGGCAGGTGGCCCGGCACCTCGAGGCCCACCCGGGCGCATCGGTGCTGGCCGTGACGAGCGTGCTCACGCCCGCCGGGCCGGCGCTGAAGCTGCGCCACGCCAAGGGCGAGACCTGGGTCGGCGCGGACGGCCAGGCGCTCGCCCCGCCGGACGAAGCGGCGATGCGCGCCTTTGCGCGCCGCCACTACCTGGGCGATGCGGGCACGGCCCTGGCCGTGCAGCGGCTGCCCTCGGTGCCGCCGCGTGCATTGATCGTGCGCGAGGCCGGTGAGCGCACCGACCTGTGGCGCGCCAGCTTCGACGACTTCGTCGGCACGCGCCTGTACTTCGATGCGCGCAGCGGCGAGCTCGTGGCCATGCGCAACGACGCCTGGGTGCTGTACGACTTCTTCTGGCGCCTGCACCTGATGGACTACACCGCCGGCGACGACTTCAGCCACCCGCTGGTGAAGGCCGCCAGCCTGGCTGCGCTGGCGCTGGTGCTGACCGGCGCGGTGCTCGCCGTGCTGGCGGTGCGGCGCGTGTTGCGAGCCAGGGGTGGCGTGCTCAGGCGCTGAAGGCAACCGGGTTGCCCCGGGGCTCACCTTCCGCCCCGGCTCGCGACCAATCACTGCTGCGCCAGGGCGCCGGCGCGGCTCGCTCACGCCGCCGTTGCCGCTTCGCTCACGCCGCTGCTGATTCGCTCACGCCGCTGCCGCTTCGCTCTTGAACGACGCGTAGGCCGCATCCACCCCGGCGCCGCGCGCGAAGCGGTGGCCCTCGGCGGCCAGCACGGTCTCCAGCGCGGCCAAGGTGGTGTACACGGCGTCGGGCCGCGCGTTGTAGCCCATGGCGCCCAGGCGCCACACCTTGCCGTGCAGCGGGCCGAAGCTGGTGCCGATCTCGACGTTGAAGTCGTTCAGCAGCGCCAGGCGCACCTTGTCGGCGGAGATGCCCTCGGGCACGCGCACGCCGGTGACGTTGGGCATCTTGTGCGCCGGGTCACCGTACACCTCGAGCCGCATGGCGCGCACCCCGGCGAGCACCGCGCGCGAGACGCGCTCGTGGCGCGCGAACATCCCCCGCAGGCCCTCTTGCACCGCGATGCGGCCGCACTCGCGCGCCGCATAGAGCATCGTGGTGGCCTCGGTGTGGTGGTTCAGGCCCGCGTCGCTCCAGTAGTCCATGACCATCGCCATGTCCATGTAGTTGCTGGCGATGCGCGTGCCGGCGCCGGGCCGGTAGTCGGCCGGCTGCAGGCCGCGCTCGATGTGGCGACGGTGGTAGATGCGCTGCGCCATGGCGTCCGACAGGGTCAGCGGCGAAGCCCCCGAGGGCCCGCCCAGGCACTTCTGCAGGCCCGCGGTGACGGCGTCCACGGCCCAGGCATCGGCCGGCAGCGGCGCGCCGCCCAGCGACGCGGTGGCGTCCACCTGCAGCAGCGCGCCGTGGCGGTGGCACAACTCACCGAGCCCCTCCAGCGGCTGCAGCATGGTGGTGGAGGTGTCGCCCTGGCACACGGCCACCAGCTTGGGCGACGAGGCCTTCAGCGCCGCCTCGACCTGCGCCAGGTCGAGCACCGTGCCCCACTCGGCCTGCACGATGTGCACCTCGGCGCCGCAGCGCAGCGCGATCTCTTCGAGTAGGTGGCCGAAGCGGCCGAAACTGCCCACCAGCACGCGGTCGCCGGGCTCGATGGCCGACTGCATGACCATCTCGATGGCCGCGCGCGCGGTGCCGTCGGCGATCAGCGTCCAGTCGTTGCGTGTGTCGAAGACCTGGCGATAGAGCGCCATCGTCTCGCGCATCATGAGTCTGAACTGCGGGTCGAACTGTCCGATCAGCGGGGTGCTCATGGCGCGCAGCACGCGCGGGTCGGCATTGATCGGGCCCGGCCCCATCAGCAGGCGTGGCGCCGGGTTCAGTTCGGCCAGCGCCGAGGCGGGCTCGGGCAGCGGCGTCGTCTTGGGCAATGGCACGCGGTTCATCGAAGCATCGTAGCAAAGCACTTACAGTTCGCGCCTCATCGATATCCTTGCCCGCCCATGCCCGCGCCGCTGCACACCCTGGCCTACATCGTCGCCAACCGCTACAAGGACTCGGTGGCCTTGATGCGCGTGGCGCAGCGCCTGCTCGCGCTGCCCGACGTGGTGAACGCGACGCTGCAACTGGGCAACGCGGCCAACAAGGAAATCCTTCAGGAGGCCGGGCTGCTCGGCCCCGAGGTGCGCTCGGCCGGGCCGAGCGACATCATGGTGGTGGTGCAGGCGCGCACGGGTGCGGCCTGCGAAGCTGCACGGGCGCTGGCCGGCGAGCAGCTGTCGGGGCGCGACGAAGCCGCCGGCGGCTTTGCATCGGGTGCTGCTGCCGGGCCGGCGGCCAGCACGCTGGCGATGGCGCAGGCGCGGTTCGCGCAAGAGAGCGCCGGGGCGGCAGGGGGCACGGGCGGTGCGCCGGGCACGGGGCAGGCCAACATCGCCCAGATCTCGGTGCCCGGCGCCTACGCGGCGGCCGAGGCGCTGAAGGCGGTGAAGCTCGGGCTGAACGTGTTCATGTTCAGCGACAACGTGCCCCTGGAACAGGAGGTGGTGCTCAAGCAGGAAGCGCGGCGCCGCGGCCTGCTGGTGATGGGCCCGGATTGCGGCACGGCGCTCATCGGCGGCGTGCCGCTGGGCTTCGCCAACAACGTGCGGCGCGGGCCCATCGGCCTGGTGGCCGCCTCGGGCACCGGGCTGCAGGAGGTGAGCACGCAGATCCATCGCATGGGTGGCGGCATCAGCCACGCCATCGGCACCGGCGGGCGCGACATCCAGGCTGCGGTGGGCGGCATCACGATGCTGCAGGCCATCGAGCTGCTGGCGCGCGATGCGGCCACCCGCGTCATCGCCGTGTTGTGCAAGCCGCCCGCGCCCGAGGTGGCGGTGCAGGTGCGGGCTGCCTTGCGCGCGGCGGGCAAGCCGGCCGTGGTGCTCTTCATCGGTGCCGACGCCGGCGATGGGGCGGCGCGCGCCGCCGCCAAGGCGCCGCCGGGGACGGTGCTGCGCAGCGTGCACACGCTGGTCGATTGCGCCGCTGCGGCTGTCGCGCTCGGTGGGCGGCGAAAGCCGCCGGGCAACCCTGCCGCGCCTTACCCCATCGCGCCGCGGCCACGCTTCGCGGCTTCGCAGAAGTACCTGCGCGCGCTGTACGCGGGCGGCACCTTCGCGGCCGAGGCGCAGGCGCTGTGGGCGCGCGCCGGGCTGCGTGTGTGGTCCAACGTGCCGCTGGACGATGCCCAGGCGCTGCCCGACCCCAAGCGCGCCAGCGTCGAGCACACCGCGCTCGACCTGGGTGACGACCAGTTCACGCTGGGCCGCCCGCACCCGATGATCGACCAGGCCGCGCGCATCGAGCGGCTGCTTGCCGAGGCGGCCGACCCGGCCACCCGGGTGATCCTGCTGGACGTGGTGATCGGCCACGGCGCGCATACCGACCCGGCCGGCGAGCTGGCCCCCGCGCTGCGCGAGGCCCGGCGCATCGCCGCCAGGCGCGGGCGCCAGCTCGGCCTCGTGGGCTTCGTGTGCGGCACCGAGCTCGACCCGCAGGGCCTGGCCCAGCAGGAAGCCACGCTGCGCGGTGCGGGCATGGCGCTGGCCGGCAACAGCGCCAACGCGGCCTGGCTCGCGCAGCAATGGGTGGGTGCGTGACGACGAATGCGGCCGCGCCCGCGGCACCGCGGCGCAAGCGCGTCGTGGTGGCGCTCGGCGGCAACGCGGCGTATCCGCCCACCATTCGCGGCACCGCCGAAGAGCAGATGGCGCTGATGCGCCAGGTGTGCGGGCATCTGGTGGAGATCATCCGCGCCGGCTGGCAGCTGGTGCTCACGCATGGCAACGGGCCGGTGGTGGGCAACATCCTGTACCGCATGGCGCGCACCGCGGCCGAGCTGCCGCCGATGCCGATGGACGTGTGCGTGGCCCACTCGCAAGGCGGCATGGGCTACATGCTGCAGCAGAGCTTTGCCAACGTGCTGCAGGACCACGGCCTGGACATCGTGGTCTCGTGCATCGTCACCGAGGTCGAGGTGGATGGCGCCGACCCCGCCTTTCGCCACCCCACCAAGCCGGTGGGCCGCTTCTTCAGCCAGGGAGAGGCCCAGCAGATGGCCGCCGCCACCGGCTGGACGATGGCCGAAGACTCCGGCCGCGGCTGGCGGCGCATCGTCTCCAGCCCCAAGCCGCAGCGCATTCTCGACTTGAAGACCGTTGACGCCTTGCTCGATGCCGGCGTCGTGCCCATCGCCTGCGGCGGCGGCGGCGTGCCGGTGGTGCGCGGTGCCGATGGCCGCTGGAACGGCGTGGCCGCGGTCATCGACAAGGACCTCACCAGCGCCTTGCTCGCCGCGCACCTGCACGCCGATGCGCTGGTCATGCTCACCGGCGTGGAGCGTGTGGCACTGGACTTCAACCGGCCCACGCAAGCCTGGCTCGACCACATGAGCCTGGCGCAGGCCCGGGCGCACGCCGCGGCGGGGCAGTTCCCCGCCGGCAGCATGGGGCCGAAGATCGATGCCGCCATCAGCTTTCTCGAAGAAGCGCCCGAGGCCAACCCACACGGCGAGGTGATCATCACTTCGCTGGAGAAGGCCTTCGACGCGCTGATGGGCCGCGGCGGCACGCATGTCACCGTGGCGGAGCGCGTGTGAGCGCCGCACCCGAACACGCCGCAGCGCGCGCACGCCGAGTCGCCACGGCGGCCCGGCGCCCGAGTGCGGCGGCGGGCCTTGCGACGGGCCTGCGCCCGAACTCTGCGACGGGCCTGCGCCCATTCACCTCAGCGGGCTTTGGCCCATTCACCTCAGCGGGCTTGCGCCCGGTGACCGGCTTCGAGGCCACCGACTACGCCTGGCTCGGCGATCGGATCGTCTGGGTCGGCCAGCAGGGCCGCACCGACCACCCGCGCAATCTGCACAAGCCCTGGCACGCGGCGCCACGCGTGTTCGATGCCTCGTGCCTGCGCAGCGGGGCGCAGCGCGCCATGGCGATGCTGCGCGAAAACCACCTGGCGCCTGCCGGGTTGCTGCGGTGGCTCACCGGCCAGCCGCTGCCGTTTCCGCTGCAGGCCGCCGCCGGCCGCTTCGACGCCGTGCATGCCGCGCTTGCCGCCGACGACGTTGCCGCCTTCGAGGCCGCCGCGATGCGCGTGCTCGGCCTGGGGCCCGGGCTCACACCCAGCGGCGACGACTTCCTGGGCGGCATCTTCTTCGCCCTGGCCCACGCCCCGCGGCCGGCCTGGGCCGGCCCGTTGCCCGGGCTGCACGCCCGCATGCGCCGGGCCTGCGACACGGCGACCAATGTCATCAGCGCGGCGCTGCTGGGCGACCTGATGCGCGGCACCGGCTACCGTGCGTTGCACGAGATGCTCGAAGCGCTGCATGCGCGGCGGCCCGAAGCCATCGGGCCGGCGGCACGGGCCTTGTTGCGCGTGGGCGCATCTTCGGGCGCCGACCTGCTGTGCGGCCTGCTGCTGGCGCTGGGCGCCGCACCCGAACAAGACCACTCGGTTCACCCCTCATCATGATGAATCCGGACCACAACACATTGCTCGCCGCTGCGCCGGCCGTGCTGAACGTCGGCATCGACGCCTTCAACGCCAGCGTCACGCAGCACGGCGGCACGCTGGCCAACGTGGCCTGGCGCCCGCCGGGCAATGCCCAGCCGCAACTGGCCTGGCAACTGGCCCGGGCCTTTGCCGACGAGCGCATCGATCTGGCCAACGCCCAGGCCACGCAGCGCATCATCGACGCGCGGCCGCTGTGGGAAGACATCGCCTTGCGTGCCGACGGCGTGTGGCCCGAGCTGCGCGGCACGCGCCTGCTGCTGCACGCCGGCCCGCCGGTGGCCTGGGAGGCGATGTGCGGCCCGATGCAGGGCGCGCTGGCCGGCGCCGTGCTCTACGAGGGTTGGGCGCAGACCCCCGAGCAGGCCGCGCAGATGCTTGCCCGCGGTGAGGTCGAGTTCGCGCAGTGCCACGACTTCGGCGCCGTCGGGCCGATGACCGGGATCATCAGCGCCTCGATGCCACTCATCCAGGTGCACGAGGCGACGCGTGGCCAGCGTGCCTACACCAACCTCAACGAAGGCATCGGCCGCTGCCTGCGCTTCGGCGCCAACGGCCCCGATGTCCTGCAGCGGCTGAAGTGGTTCGAGAACGTGCTCGCCCCGGTGCTGCAGGCCGGTGTGCGCCAGATGGCCGGGGCCACCGGCGGCATGGATCTCAAGGCCATCCAGGCGCAGGCGCTGCTCATGGGCGACGAGGTGCACAGCCGCAACGCGGCCTCGACTTCGCTGCTGTTCATGCAGCTGGCGGTGGCGCTGGCGGCACCGCCGGTGCGCGACGCCTTGCCCACCGGGCATGTCCACCAGGCGCTGGACTTCATCGCCCGCAGCTCGCAGTTCTTTCTCAACTATTCGATGGTCTCGTGCAAGGCCATCATGGACACGGCGCACGGCGTGCCGCACAGCACCGTGGTCACGGCCACCGCGCGCAACGGCACCGAGACCGGGTTGCGCGTGAGCGGCCTGGGCAAGCAGTGGTTCACGGCGCCCTCGGACTTTCCGCAGGGCCTGTTCTTCCCGGGCTTCACGCAGGCCGATGCCTGCCCCGACATCGGCGACAGCGCCATCACCGAGACCGCCGGCTTCGGCGGCTGCTCGTTTGCCGCTTCGCCCGCGCTCACGCTGCTGGCCGGCGGCAGCGTGAGCGATGCGCTGCGCTACAGCCGCGAGATGCACGAGGTGTGCGTGACGCGCAACCCGGGCCTGAGCCTGCCGGCGCTGGACTTCGCCGGTGCGCCGTGCGGCATCGACGTGCGCAAGGTGCTGGATACCGGCATCCGCCCGGTGATGACCACCGGCATCGCGCACCGCGAGGCCGGCATCGGCCAGATCGGCGCGGGCATCGTGCGTGCACCGATGGCATGCTACGTGCGCGCCTTCGAGGCGATCGCCGCGCAGATTCTTCTTCCCTAGCCGCCCGTCGCCCTCCCGCGCCCGGCCCCGCCATGGCGGTCGCCTGGCGCCCCAACCCCTGCACAGGACATGAGACAGACCCTGAGCTCGCCGCGCGGCATGGTGACCGCGCCGCACCACCTGGCGGCCCACAGCGCCTCGGCCGTGCTGCGCGAAGGCGGCAACGCCATCGAGGCGATGGTGGCTGCCGCCGCCACCATCGCGGTGGTCTACCCGCACATGAACTCGATCGGCGGCGACGGTTTCTGGCTCGTCAGCGAGCCGGGCCGCGCGCCCTGGGCCATCGACGCGTGCGGTCGCGCGGCGGCACTGGCCACGCCGGCGTTCTATGCCGAGCGCGGGTTGAAGGCCATTCCCGGCCGCGGCCCGCTGGCGGCGAACACCAGCGCCGGCGCGATCTCGGGCTGGATCGAAGCGCTCACGCACTCGCAGCGCTGGGGCGGTCGGTTGCCCGTGTCCCGGCTCTTGCAGGATGCGGCGTGGTATGCGCGCCAGGGCGCACCGGTGACGCACAGCCAGGTGGCCTTCACACGCAAGTTCCTGCCCGAACTGGGGCCGGTGCCGGGTTTCGCGGCGCAGTTTCTCGACGCACGCGAGGCCCGGGCCGGCAAGGCAGAGGCCGGCCCGGGTGTGCCCGCGCCCGATACCTTGCGCCGCTACCCGGCGCTGGCCGACACGCTGGACGGCCTGGCCGCGCGCGGCCTCGATGACTTCTATCGCGGCGAGATTGCCGCGGCGATGGCCGCCGAGCACGAACGCCTGGGCGGCCCGTTGCGCCTGGCCGACCTGCAGGCGCAGCGCGCGAGCACGGTGGTGCCGCTCACGGTGCGCGTGGCCGGTGCAGGAGCATCGCTGCACAACCTGCCGCCGCCCACGCAGGGCCTGGCCTCGTTGATGATCCTGGGCATCTTCGAGCGCCTGCGCCAGCGGCACGCCATCACCGAAGCCGACGGGTTCGCCCACCTGCACGCGCTGGTCGAGTCCACCAAGCAGGCCTTTCGGGTGCGCAACCGCCACGTCACCGACCCGGCGACGATGGCAGCGCGCGGCAGCGTGCCTTCGGCCTTCTTGAGCGAGGCCTTCATCGACCAGTGCGCGGCTGCGGTGGACATGCGCCGCGCGCTGCCCTGGCCCGAACCCGCCGTGCATGGCGACACCGTGTGGATGGGCGCTGCCGACAGCGAAGGCCGCATGGTCAGCTACATCCAGAGCGTGTACTGGGAGTTCGGCTCGGGGGTGGTGCTGGGCGACACCGGCGTGGTGTGGCAGAACCGCGGCTCGAGCTTCTCGCTCGATGCCGGCGCGCACAACGGGCTGGCGCCGGGCAAGAAGCCCTTCCACACTTTGAACCCCGCCTTGGCCGAGTTCGACGATGGTCGGCGCATGGTCTACGGCAACATGGGCGGCGACGGCCAGCCGCAAAGCCAGGCCGCGGTGTTCAGCCGCTACGCGATGTTCGGCCGCAGCCTGCAGGCCGCGGTCAGCGCACCCCGCTGGCTGCTGGGCAAGACCTGGGGGCAGGAGACGACGACGCTGAAGTTCGAGAGCCGCTTCGACCCCGCGGTGCTGAAGGCGTTGGCCGAAGCCGGCCACGATGTCGAAACCCTCGACGAGTACAGCGACACCATGGGCCACGCCGGCGCCATCGTGCGCTTGCCCGGCGGCCTGCTTCTGGGCGCGGCCGATCCGCGCAGCGACGGGGTGGTCGCGGCGTATTGAGGGGCCGCCCGACGCGCGGAATTCGCGCTACCGGGAGGTCGCGCGCCGCCAGGCCTCGAACGCCACCTTGTTGGCCTCGTCGGTGGGCGGGTACAGGCCGAGGATCGACTGCCCGGCGTTGACGCGCTCGGAGACGAAGTCTTCGAACGACGTCATCTCCACGGCTTCGGCCGCCACCTCGGCGGCGATGGCCGCGGGCAGCACCACCACGCCTTCGGCGTCGCCCACCACCACGTCGCCCGGCCACACGGCCACGTCGCCGCAGCCGATGGGCACGTTGATGTCCAGCGCCTGGTGCAGCGTGAGGTTGGTCGGCGCGCTCGGCCGGTGGTGGTAGGCGGGGAAGGGCAGGCGTGCGATCTCGGGGCTGTCGCGAAAGCCGCCGTCGGTGACGACGCCGGCCACGCCGCGCTTCATCAGGCGCGTGACGAGGATGCTGCCGGCCGACGCGGCGCGCGCATCCTTGCGGCTGTCGATCACGAACACGGCGCCCGGCGGGCAGTCTTCCACCGCCTTCCTCTGCGGGTGCGCGCGGTCCTGGAACACGGTGATCGGGTTGAGGTCTTCGCGCGCCGGGATATAGCGCAGCGTGAAGGCCTCGCCCACCATGTTGGGCAGCGTGGCGTTCAGCGGCCGCACGTCCTGGATGAACTGGTTGCGCAGGCCGCGCTTGAACAGCGCCGTGCACAGCGTGGCCGTGCTCACGCCGGCGAGCTGGCGGCGTGTGGTGTCGTTCAGGGGCATGGTGATCTCGAAGAGGGGAAGTCAGTAGATGTCGGGCTCGGGCACCGGCGCGCCGAAGGTGGTTTCGAGAAAGTCGAAGTCGCAGCCTTCGTGCGCCTGGCGGATGTGGCGGCCGAACATCCAGCCGTAGCCGCGCTGGTAGCGCGGCGCGGGCGGCTGCCAGGCGGCGCGGCGGCGCGCGAGTTCGTCGTCGCTCACCTCGAGGTGGATGCGGCGCGCGGGCACGTCCACGGTGATGCGGTCGCCGGTGCGCACGAGCGCCAGCGGGCCGCCGATGAAAGCCTCGGGGCTGCAGTGCAGCAGGCAGCCGCCGTAGCTGGTGCCGCTCATGCGCGCGTCCGAAAGCCGCAGCATGTCGCGCACGCCCTGCTTCAAGAGCTTGGCGGGAATGGGCAGCATGCCCCACTCGGGCATGCCGGCGCCCTGCGGGCCGGCATTGCGCAGCACGAGGACGTCGGCGGCGGTGACGTCGAGCTCCGGGTCTTCGCTGGCCGCCTTCAACGACGGGTAGTCGTCGAACACCAGCGCGCGGCCGGTGTGCTGCAGCAGGTGCGGCGCCACTGCGCTGGGCTTGATGATCACGCCGTCGGGCGCGAGGTTGCCGCGCAGCACGGCCAGCGCGCCCTCGGCATAGATGGGCTTTGAAAGCGGGCGGATGACGTCGGCGTCGTAGACCTCGGCGCCATCGATGTTCTCGCCCAGCGTGCGGCCGTTGACCGTGAGCGCCTCGGTGGCCAGGTGCGCGCGCATCTGCGCCAGCAGCGCGCGCAGGCCGCCGGCGTAGAAGAAGTCCTCCATCAGGTACCTCTCGCCGCTGGGGCGGATGTTGGCGATCACCGGCACGCGGCGGCTGGCGGCGTCGAAGTCGTCCAGCGTCACCGCATGGCCGGCGCGGCGGCTCATCGCCACCAGGTGGATGATGGCGTTGGTGCTGCAGCCCATGGCCATCGCGCAGGCGATGCCGTTGGCGAAGCTGTCGCGGCGCAGCAGACGCGCGGGGGTCAGGTCTTCCCACACCATCTCCACGGCGCGGCGGCCGCACTCGGCGCTCATGCGCACGTGGCCGGCATCGGCCGCGGGGAGGCTGCTGGCGCCGGGCAGCGTGAGGCCGATGGCCTCGGCAATGCCCATCATCGTGGCCGCGGTGCCCATCGTCATGCAGGTGCCGTGGCTGCGCGCGATGCCCGCTTCCATCTCGTGCCACGCGTCGGCGCCGATGCGGCCGGCGCGGCGCTCGTCCCAGTACTTCCAGGCGTCGGAGCCGGAGCCCAGCTGATGGCCGCGCCAGTTGCCGCGCAGCATCGGCCCGGCGGGCAGGAAGATGCATGGCAGCCCCGCCGAGAAAGCACCCATCAGCAGGCCCGGCGTGGTCTTGTCGCAGCCGCCCATCAGCACCGCGCCGTCGACCGGATGGCTGCGCAGCAGCTCCTCGGTTTCCATCGCGAGGAAGTTGCGGTACAGCATGGTCGTCGGCTTGACCATGCTCTCGGACAGCGAGATGGCAGGCAGCTCCAGCGGAAAGCCGCCGGCCTGCAGCACGCCGCGCTTCACGTCTTCGACGCGCTGCTTGAAGTGCGTGTGGCACTGGTTGGCGTCGCTCCAGGTGTTGACGACGGCGATGACCGGCTTGCCGAGGTAGTCTGCCGGGCTGTAGCCCATCTGCATCACGCGCGAGCGGTGGCCGAAGCTGCGCAGGTCATCGGGCGCGAACCAGCGCGCGCTGCGCAGTTCGGCGGCGGTCTTGCGGGGGTGGTTCATGGCGCCTTGGTGCAGGTGACCCTGGAGACGCGACGCGGCGGGCGGAGCGCGAGGCACCGGTGCCTCGCCGCCGATTCTGACACCGCCGGTCGCGCTACCGGGCGACCAGGGCGGCGTCGTGGGCGGTGGGCGCGAGGGCGGCGGCGGTGGCGCTGGCGGCCTTGCGCACCGGCTGCGGCAGGCGGAACCAGGTTTCCAGCCGCCGCGCCGGGCGGGCGAACCAGAAACCCTGCATGCACGCGCATCCCGCCTCGGCCAGCAGCCTGGCCTGCGCTTCGTCTTCGACGCCTTCAGCCACCACGTCGATGTGCAGCTTGGCGGCCAGGTCCAGCACGCATTCGGCCAGCGCGCGCGCGTTCGCATCGGTCACGATGTCGCACACCAGGGTGCGATCGAGCTTCAGCAGGTCGATCGGCAGCCGGCGCAGCAGCGAGAAGTTCGAGTAGCCCACGCCGAAGTCGTCCAGCGCCAGGCGCAGGCCCTCGGCCTTCAGGGCCCGCAGCAGTTCCCCGGTGGTGGCCGCGTCCTGCAGCAGCGCGGTCTCGGTGATCTCCACCACCAGCGCCTGGGCCGGGTAGCCGGTCTCGGCCAGCAGACGGGGCAGGCGCTGCTGCGCCCAGCCGCGGTTGAACTGCGCCGGCGACACGTTCACGGCCAGGTGCGCCAGCAGCCCTGCTTCGACATGCGGCCGCGCCTCGACGAGCGCGCGTCGCAGCATGCTCTCGGTCATCGCGTCGAGCAGGTCGAGCCCCTCGACCGCGGCGAGGAACTGCGCCGGTGTGCGCACCATGCCGTCGCCATGGTGCCAGCGGGCCAGCATCTCGGCGCCGACGTAGGCGCCGCGGCGCTGGTCGTAGACCGGCTGGTACCACGGCTCGATGCGCTCTTCGGCCACCGCCCGGCGCACCTCGTCTTGCAGCGCGTGGCGGCGCGAGACCTCGCTGCGCAGCGCCTGATCGAACACCGTGGCGCGACCGCGGCCCTGGCGCTTGGAGGTGTACAGCGCCAGGTCGGCGTCGCGCAGCAGCGCGTCGGCGTCATGGGTGTCGGGGCCGAAGTGGGCCACGCCGATCGAGCAGCCGGTGTGGGTGCGGCGCCCGTCGATCACCACCGGCTCGGCCAGCGCGCGCAGCAGGCGTTCGGCGACGTCGGGCCCGGCGCTGGTGCCGTCGCGCACGATCAGCGCGAACTCGTCGCCACCCAGCCGCGCCACCACATCCGAGGGCCGCACCGCGGCGGCCATGCGGCGCGCCACGGCCACCAGCAGCGCGTCGCCGGTGGCATGGCCGTGCGCGTCGTTGATGGCCTTGAAGCCGTCCAGGTCCAGCATGATCAACGAACCGCCGCCGCCGGTGCGTGAGGCCTGCAGCGCGTGGGCCAGTTGCTGGTTGAAGCAGGCGCGGTTGGCCACGCCGGTGAGTGCGTCGGTCTCGGCCAGTTGCAGCGCGCGGTGTCGTTCCCGGCTCAGCTCCTGGGTGCGCTCGGCGACGCGGCTCTCCAGCTCGGCGGCGAGCCCGGACAGCGCGCGATTGGCCTCCCACAGCTCCAGCGACTTGCTTTCGATGATCTGCTCGGCCTGGGTGCGCGCACGCTGCTCGCGTGCGAGCCGGGCCTCGAGCCGGCGCACGCGCTCGGCCCAAGGTGCGGCAGGCTCGGTCGCGTTCATCGGCACGGCGCCCCGGGGTCGCCTCTCAACGCGTCTCGATGATGAAGCGGATGGCGTGCTCGCCTTGCGGCTGGGCCTGCACCGCGGCCTCGACGCCGAAGTGGCGTGCCGAGCCGCGCAGCAGCCCCTCGGCCAGCGCGCCCAGCCGGCGCGGGCTGCGGTAGTCCATCACCATGCGCGTGGCCGAGCGCTCGACAACGGTGAAGGTGGGCAGCTCGGCGTCGGGGTACAGCTTGCGGACCTCGACATGGATGTGCTCCTCGACGCTGGCCAGGACGTCGAAGTAGCTGCCCGAGCGGCGGAAGAACTCCGGGTGGCCGTGCTCGAAGCTGCCGGCCAGATGGTGGCCGAAGTCGCGCACCAGCTCGGCGGCGGGCAGCCCGCAGCGCTCGGCCAGCGCGCCGGCGAGCGCGTGCATCTCCTCGTGGCTGTAGGTGCCCACGCTGGTGTAGGCGCCGCCGCTTTGCAGCGCGCACGCCTCGATGATGTCGTCGACCGTGTCCTCGCCGAAGCGGCTGGCCACGAACTCCAGGAACTGGGTGAAGACCACGCCTTTCATGAGCGACCTCCTGCCGTGATGCCCGCCGCTGTTGCTGCGCGCGCGGCGCGACGCGGCGCGCGAAGCGTCGGGCGCCCTCGCGCCGAGAAGGCGATTCTCGGAACGGCCGGCCCGGCGGCAGGGTTCGAAATGCAGGACTTTTCCGGCATGGATTCGCCCGATCGCCTGCGCCGGGCGGGTGCGCTAGGCTGGCCGGCATGAATGCTCCCCTGCCCACCCACGCCCGGGTCGTCATCGTCGGCGGCGGCATCGCCGGCTGTTCCACCGCCTACCACCTGGCCCGGCTGGGCATCACCGATGTGCTGCTGCTCGAGCAAGGCAAGCTCACCAGCGGTACCACCTGGCACGCTGCCGGGCTGGTGGGCCAGATGCGGCCCAACCGCAACCAGACGCGCATGAGCAAGTACGGCATCGAGCTGTACAGCACGCTGGAGGCCGAGACGGGCCTGGCCACCGGCTGGAAGCAATGCGGCAGCGTGAACGTGGCGCGCACGCCCGAGCGGCTGCAGGTGCTGAAGAAGCAGGTGGCGCTGGCCAAGAGCTTCGGCGTCGAGGTGCACCTGATCTCGCCGAAGGAGGCGGGCGACCGGGTCCCCGTGATGCGCACCGACGACCTGCAAGGCGCGATCTGGATCCCCGGCGACGGCAAGGCCAACCCGGCCGACCTGTGCATGAGCCTGGCCAAGGGGGCGCGCAACCGCGGCGTGAAGATCGTCGAAGGCGTGGAGGTCGACGTGGTGCTCACCGAACGCGCCGGCGGCCATGGCGCAAGCGAGCGTGTGGCGGGCGTGCGCACCGTGCAAGGCGACACCGTGCGCTGCGAGGTGCTGGTGAACTGCGCCGGCCAGTGGGCGCGGCAGTTCGGCATGAAGGCCGGGGTGACGGTGCCGCTGTATTCGGCCGAGCACTTCTACATCGTCACCGACCGCATCGACGGCGTGCACCCGATGCTGCCGGTGATGCGCGACCCCGACGGCTACATCTACTACAAGGAGGAAGTGGGCGGCCTCGTGATGGGCGGCTTCGAGCCCCAGGCCAAGCCGTGGCAGGTAGACCCGATTCCGGCCGACTTCCAGTTCCAGCTGCTCGGCGAAGACTGGGATCAGTTCGAGATCCTGATGACCCACGCCATCCATCGCACGCCGTGCCTGGAGACGGCGAAGATCAAGATGCTGCTCAACGGCCCCGAGAGCTTCACGCCCGACGGCAACTTCATCCTCGGCGAGGCCCCCGAACTCGGCAACTACTACGTCTGTGCCGGCTTCAACAGCGCCGGCATCGCCAACAGCGGCGGTGCGGGCAAGCTCGTGGCCGAGTGGATCGCCGGCGGCGAGGCGCCGGTGGACCTGTGGGACGTGGACATCCGGCGCTTCGCGCCCTTCATGGCCAACCGCCGTGCGCTGGCCGCGCGCACCGGCGAGAGGCTGGGCCTGCACTATGCGATGCGCTGGCCGCGGCAGGAGCTGCAGACGATGCGGCCGCTGCGCACGTCGCCGCTGTACGACCTGCTGGCGACGAATCGCCCGGCGGGCCCCGCCGGGGCCTGGTGCGCCGAGTTCGGCAGCAAGAACGGCTGGGAGCGCGCGAACTACTTCAAGCCGACCGGGGCTGCGCGGCCGGCCGATACGTTGGGCCGGCCCGGCTGGCTCGGCTGGGTGATCGACGAGCAGCGCGCCACGCGCGAGGCGGTGGCGGTGTACGACCAGACCAGCTTCGGCAAGCTGCTGCTGCAGGGGCGCGACGCACTGGCCGTGCTGCAGCGCCTGTGTGCCAACGAGATGGACGTGCCTGCCGGCAGGATGGTCTACACGGCGCTGCTGAACGAGCGCGGCGGCTTCGAGAGCGACCTGACGGTGATGCGGCTGGCCGCCGACCGCTTCCTCATCGTCACGGGCTCCGCCCAGCCGGTGCGCGATGCCGACTGGATCCGCCGCCACATCGGGCCCGATCGGTTCGCCGTGCTCACCGACGTGAGTGCGATGACCAGTGTGATCTCGGTGATGGGCCCGCAGGCCGGCGAGCTGATGGCCCGCGTGAGCCCCGACGATGTGACGCCGGCCGGCCTGAAGTTCTCGCACACCAAGGAGATCGACCTCGGCCACGCGCGCGTGCGCGCCGCCCGCATGAGCTACGTCGGCGGACCGGGCTACGAGCTGTACGTGCCGGTGGAGATGGCGCGCCATGTCTACCTGGCGCTGCACGAGGCCGGGCGCGACCTGGGTGCAGCCGATGACGCAGGCCGCAGACGCGGCCTGGTCGATGCCGGCTACTACGCCATCGACGCGCTGCGCATCGAGGCCGGTCGGCGCGCCTGGGGCGCCGAGCTCGGCCCTGACGAGACCCCGTTCGAAGCCGGCCTCGCCTTCGCGGTCAAGCTGGACAAGCCGTCGGCCTTCATGGGCCGCGAGGCGCTGCTGAAAGCCCAGGGCCAGGCCCTGCGCAAGAAGCTCCTGACCTTCGTGTTCGACGACCCCACGGCCTACGCGTGGGGCGGTGAGGCCATCGTGCTCGACGGCGAGACGGTGGGCGAACTCAGCTCGGTGGGCTACAGCCCCAAGGCCGGCGCCTGCGTGGGCCTGGGCTATGTGCGCGGCGCGGCGGCGCAGGCCGCGCATGCGGGCACGCCGGTGCAGATCGACCTGTGGGGCGAGCCGAAGGGGGCGCGGGCCTTCGACCGCTGGCCGAAGTGAGCGGCGCCAGGTGTTCGCGGTGGATGCGACAAGGCGCGAGCGCAGCCCGCGCCCGCGGGGCCGCGGCGCTCACACGCGCCGCGATCGCCCGGCCCAGTAAGGCTCTCGCAGAAGGCGCTTGAAGATCTTGCCGGTGTCCTCGCGGGGCAATGCTTCGTGCAGCGTCACGACCTTGGGCACCTTGAACCCGGCCAGCCGCTGGTGAAGGTAGGCGCGCACGGCCTCGGGCGTGAGGCTCGAGCCCGGTGCCGGCTGCACCGCGGCGGCGAGCGACTCGCCGAATTCGTCGTCGGGGATGCCGAACACCGCGCAGTCGGCCACCCCGTGCAATGTGTGCAGCAAGGCTTCGATCTCGACGGGGTAGATGTTGACCCCACCACTGATCACCATGTCGGCCTGGCGATCGACGATGAAGAGGAAGCCGTCTTCGTCGATGAAGCCGATGTCGCCCATCGTCTTCAGCCGGCCGACGGCCATGCGCTCGCGGGCCATGGCGTTGTTCGCGTAGCTGAAGTCGGCGAACGCGGGCTGGTCCACGTAGATGAGGCCGGCCGTGCCGCGCGGCAGTTCGCGCCCCTGCCCGTCCAGGATGGCCAGCGTCACACCCGGCAGCGGCAGGCCGGCAGAGCCCGGCTTGCGCAGCGCCTGCTCGGAGGTGAGCAGCGTCATGTACCCCAGCTCGCTGGCGCCGTAGCTCTCGTGGATGACCGGGCCCCACCACTCGATCATCGCGTGCTTCACCTGGGGCGGGCAGGGGCTGCCGGTGCTGGCCACGAAGCGCATCGAGCCGAGCTCGTACTTCGCGCGCACGGCCGCCGGCAGGGCGAGCAGGCGCACGAACATCGTCGGCACCAGGTAGGCGTGGGTGAGGCGGTGCGCGTCGATGAGTGCCAGCGTGCGCTCGGCGTCGAAGCGCTCCTCGAGGAACAGCGTGGCGCCCTCCAGCACGGCCGACAGCGCGTAGGCATTGGGTGCGCTGTGATAGAGCGGTGCGCTCAGCAGCACGCGCTCGTCGCCGGGCGCACGCGCCAGGCCGTAGCTCAGGCGCCGCACCTCGATGCCGCGCTGCAGTTGCTGCGGCGTGGCGGCGGCGCGCACGATGCCCTTGGGGCGGCCGGTGGTGCCCGAGGTGTAGAACATCGCGCCGCGCGGGGCCCCCGCCGGCGTGGCGAGCGGCTCGGCGCGGTCGCGTTCCGCCTCCCAGGTCGGCGCCGGGCCCGGGGCCTGTGGCCTCGTGGGGTCGGCTTGGTCGCAGGTGAAGACGCGCACCGGTGCGGGCAGAACGTCCGGGGAACTGTCGAGCAGCCCCTGCAGCAGCGGCGCCTCGGCGACGAAGACGCGGGCGCCGCTGTCTTGCAGGATGTGCCGTACCTCGTCGGCCTTGTAGTGCCAGTTCACCGGGCACCACTGCGCGCCCAGGTGGCGAACGGCCATCATCAGCTCGATGGCCTCGGGCCGGTTGTGCAGCATCAGCGCCACCACGTCGCCGTCGCCGACGCCCAGCGCGCTCAGCGCGGCGGCTGAGCGCCGCCAGCGCTGTTCAAAGAGGCTGTGCGTGACGGCCTCGCCGCGGTAGACGAGCACAGGGGGTGGCATGGCGCGGCATTCCAACACGGGCGCACCGGGCCTCGCATGGTGGCGAACCCGGCCGCGGGCCTGAGTTGGCGCGCGGCCGCGGCGGGATCAGCGAGCCGCGTGGCGGTTCGGCCATCACGCACCGCCGCCGACCAGCCGGGGCAGCGGTGCCAGCCCAGGGGCCGGCGGCCGCGCGGCTGCGGGCCTTACGCCGCGGCGGCGGCCGCGGTTGCTGCCGACTCCACGGGCGCTGCGCTGCGCTGGCCTGCCGCCTTGACCATCGCTGCGGCCTTCTCGCCGATCATGATCGCCGGCGCGTTGGTGTTGCCGCTGACGATGCTGGGCATGATCGACGCATCGACCACACGCAGCCGCTCGATGCCGTGCACGCGCAGTTCGTGGTCGACGACGTTCAGCGAGCCCGGGCCGCCCGGCCCCATGCGGCAGCTGCCCACCGGGTGGTAGATGGTGTCGGCGTAGTTGCGGATGAACTGCTCGATCGCGGCATCGGTGGTTGCGCCGGCCGAAGTGGGCGACTCGCGGCCGCCGTACCTGGCCAGGGCCGGCTGCGACAGCAGCGAGCGCATCAGCTTGAAGCCGCGCACGAGGCGCGCGAGGTCGTCGGCCTCGCCGAAGAAGTTGGGGTCGATCAGCGGCGCGGCCAGCGGGTCGGCACTGGCCAGCGTGAGGCTGCCCCGGCTCTTGGGGCGCAGCACGCAGACGTGGCACGAGTAGCCATGGCCGAGCACCGTCTTGCGGCCGTGGTCGACGAGCTTGGCGATGACGAAATGCAGCTGCAGGTCGGGCGTGGCTTCGCCGGGCCGGCTCTTGATGAAGCCGCCGGCTTCGCCGAAGTTGGTGGTCAGCATGCCGCGGCGGTGGCGGCGCCACTCGCCGATGCCTTGCAGCACGCGCCACGCCCCGCTGGCGGTGAGGCCGAAGGTGGAGCGCGCCTCGGGCGCCAGCACCACCTGCACCACGTCGACGTGGTCGTGCAGATGCCGGCCGACGCCCGGCAGCGCGTGCGCCACTGCGATGCCGTGGCGCTGCAGTTCCTCGGGCGCGCCGATGCCCGACAGCAGCAGCAACTGCGGCGACTGCAGCGCACCGGCCGACAGCAGCACCTCGGCGCGAGCACGCACGGTGATCCGTTCGGTGCCGCGCAGCGCCTCCACGCCGACGGCACGGCGGCTTTCGAGCAGCACGCGCAGCGTGCGCGTGCCGGTGAAGACGGTCAGGTTCGGCCGGCCCAGGTGCGGTGTGACGTAGGCTTTGGCGGCGCTGAATCGCTCGCCGTTCCTGTGCGTGACCTGGTAGGCGCCGATGCCCTCTTGCGTGGCGCCATTGAAGTCGGCGTTGATCGGGTAGCCCGCCTGGCGGCCGGCCTCGACGAAGTCGGGCAGGATGGCGTTGGGGCTCACCAGGTCCATCACGTTCAGCGGCCCGCCGCTGCCGTGGTACGGGTCGGCGCCACGCTCGTTGTGCTCGGCGCGCTTGAACCATGGCAACACGTCGGCCCACCCCCAGCCGGGATTGCCTTCGGCGGCCCAGGCGTCGTAGTCCTCGGGCTGGCCGCGCATGTAGATCATGGCGTTGATCGAGCTCGAGCCGCCGAGCACGTGGCCGCGCGGCTGGTAGCCGCGGCGGCCGTTCAGCCCGGGCTGCGGGACGGTCTGGAACGCCCAGTTGATGGCCTTCTGCTTGGCCATCACGGCCAGCCCGGCCGGGCAGTGGATGAGCACGCTCTTGTCGGGGCCGCCCGCCTCGAGCAGCGCGACGCTGACCCCGGGGTCTTCGCTCAACCGACCGGCGAGCACGCAACCGGCGCTGCCGCCACCCACGATGACGTAGTCGAACTCCATGGCTGCATTGTGGCGGTCGGCCACCACCGCGCGCCTGGTGTGGGTGCGCTTTTCTCTAGGGTGAGCACTCCAGGTGCGGAGGTGCCGTCGGGGGCCGGCGCATCGCCGCGGCTACGGCCGCTCGCGCATCAAGGTGCTCTTGCCGAACAGGCTTTCGATCAGGTCCACGGCCAGCGCCGCGGTCTTGTTGCGCACATCCAGCGCCGGGTTGAGTTCCATCACGTCCAGCGAGGCGAGCCGGCCGGTATCGGCGATCATCTCCATGCACAGCTGCGCCTCGCGGTAGGTGGGGCCGCCAGGCACCGTGGTGCCCACGCCCGGCGCGATCTCGGGGTCGAGGAAGTCGACGTCGAAGCTGACGTGCAGGTGGGTGTGCTCGTCCAGCGTGGCCAGCGCCAGCTCCATCGTGTGGCGCATGCCCATCTCGTCGATGAAGCGCATGTCGAACACCTCGAGGCCCTGCTCGTGCACGAAGCGTTTTTCGCCCGCGTCGACGCTGCGGATGCCGATCTGGCGGATGCTCTTCGCGGCCAGCGCCGGCACCTGGCCGCCCAGCTCGACAAGCTCGCGCGGGCCGTGGCCGGCCAGGCACGCCACGGGCATGCCGTGCAGGTTGCCGCTGGGCGTGAGCGCGCTGGTATTGAAGTCGGCATGGGCATCGAGCCACAGCACCCGCAGGCGCTTGCCGGCCTCGCGGCAGTGGCGCGCCACGGCGCTGATCGATCCGATCGCCAGGCAATGGTCGCCGCCCAGCAGGATCGGCAGGCGGCCGCGCAGCAGCTCGGCGTGCACGGCCTCGTGCACGGCACGGTTCCACGCCGCCACCTCGGCCAGATGCCGGTAGCCGCCGGCCGGGGGCAGCCAGGGGTTGGCGGGGCCGGCCAGGTTGCCGCGGTCGAGCACCTGCACGCCGTGGCTTTGCAGCGTGGGGCCGAGCTGCGCCACACGCAGCGCCTCGGGGCCCATGCTCGCGCCGCGGGTGCCGGCGCCGATGTCGGTGGGCGCGCCGATCAAGGAGACCAGGGTGTTCATTGCCTCGGGTCCGCCGCGGCCCGCCTCAGACATCGTCGGCGAAGGCGCCGGTCTGCGTGGGCGGCAGGTCGAAGCCGTAGTGCGACGCCAGCGCCTGCCAGGCCTCCTCGGCGGTCTCGACGAACTGGAACAGATGCAGGTCGCCGGCGCTGATCATGCCGGTGTCGACGAGGTGGTCGAAGTCGATCAGCCGTTGCCAGAACTCGCGGCCGAACAGCAGGATGGGGCGCTTGCGGCTCTTGCCGTTCTGCACCAGCGTCAAGGTCTCGAAGAGTTCATCCAGCGTGCCGAAGCCGCCCGGGAAGCACACCAGCGCGATGCTGCGCATCACGAAGTGCATCTTGCGCAGCGCGAAGTAGTGGAACTGGAAGCACAGCTCCGGCGTGATGTAGGGGTTGGGGGCCTGCTCGTGCGGCAGCACGATGTTCAGGCCGATGCTCTTGCCGCGCACGTCGTGCGCGCCGCGGTTGCCCGCCTCCATGATGCCGGGGCCGCCGCCGGTGACGACGTAGATGGGCGTGTCGTGCTCGCGCGAGCGCTCGGTGACGATGGCGGCGAAGCGACGCGCCTCGTCGTAGTAGCGGCTCATCGCCAGCGCCGTCTCGGCGCGGCGCAGGCGCGCGGTGTCGCCGGCGGCGCGCGCCTGCTCCAGCGCGATCTGCGCGTCGTCGGGCGGCAGGATGCGCGCACTGCCGAAGATGACGATGGTGTTCTCGACGCCTTGCTCCTGCTGGATCAGCTCGGGCTTGAGCAGCTCCAGCTGCATGCGCACGGGCCGCAGCTCCTCGCGCAGCAGGAAAGCGTTGTCGGTGAAGGCGAGCCGGTAGGCGCTCTCGGGCCCGGCGTAGCGCGAAGGCTCGATGGCGACCGCCGCCTCCTCCTCGGCACTGGGGAAGTTGCGGCTCGACAGCAGCGGGTTCTTGGTGTCCATCGAAGCGGGAAGTGGGCGGGGGACGACCGGGGCGCGAAGCATAGTCGCGCCGCGCCTCGGTGCCGCCTGGAATGCGAACGGCCCGCCGAAGCGGGCCGTGATGAATGAGGCAGCGCCTTGCCCCGGTTGCGGGCTGGCGGCGGCGGCGGCGCGGCTACTTCGCCGGCGTGGCTTCGGCCTTGCGTTCGGCGGCCGTCTTGCTGGCCACCACCGGCAGGCCGCGCAGTTGGTTCAGCGCCTGCACGAGCGGCCAGTCCTCCCCGCTGCCGAACTCGGGCAGCGGCTTGGGCGGCTGGTTGGTGCGCGCCTGTTCGGCTTCGAGGCGCGCCCGCGCGGCCTCGCGCTCGCGCTGGCGGGCGGAGTCCTTTTCGCCTTCGGTGGCGCCGGTGGCGGTGGGCAGGTGCCGCTCGAGGTCGGCTTCGCGCACGCGCAGCGCGGCGAACACGTTGCCCTCGGCGGTCTCGTCAAGGAAGATGTCGGGCACGATGCCGCGCGCCTGGATGCCGCGGCCGCTGGGCGTGTAGTAGCGGGCGGTGGTGATCTTCAGCGCCGTCTCGGCCGACAGCGGCCGCACCGTCTGCACCGAGCCCTTGCCGAAGGTCTGCGCGCCCATGATGGTGGCGCGCTTGTGGTCTTGCAACGCGCCGGCGACGATCTCGCTGGCCGAGGCCGAACCCTCGTTGACCAGCACCACCAGCGGCACCTTCTTGATGGCCGCCGGCAAGCGCCGCAGCACATCCGAGCCGCCACCGCGGCGCGCATAGTGCTCCGGCGAGGCGCGGTAGGTGGCGCGCGAATCGGCCAGCTGACCGTTGGTGGACACCACCACCACATCGCTGGGCAGGAACGCCGCAGAGATGGCGATGGCGCCGTCGAGCAGGCCGCCGGGGTCGTTGCGCAGGTCGAGCACCAGGCCCTTGAGGCTGGGGTCTTGCTTGTACAGCTGCTCGACCTTGGCGACGAAGTCGTCGACGGTGCGGTCCTGGAACTGGGTGACGCGCACCCAGCCGTAGCCGGGCTCGACCATCTTGGCGCGCACGCTCTGCACGCGGATCTCCTCGCGCGTGATGGTCACCGGAAAGGTGCGGTTCTCGTTCTTGCGGAAGACGGTCAGCGTGACCTTGGTGTTGGGCTCGCCGCGCATGCGCTTGACGGCCTGGTCGACCGTCATGCCCTTGACCGGCGTGTCGTCGATGCGGGTGATGAGGTCGCCGCTCTTCAGGCCGACGCGGAAGGCGGGCGAGCCTTCGATGGGCGAGATGACCTTCACCACGCCGTCTTCCATGCCCATCTCGATGCCGATGCCGACGAACTTGCCGCCGGTGCTTTCGCGGAATTCGCGGAAGCTCTTCTTGTCGAAGTACTGCGAGTGCGGGTCGAGCCCG
>JAEUPC010000051.1 GCA_016789865.1 Rubrivivax sp. | reverse complement strand
CGCCGGCATCCCCACCACCGTGGAGATCGCCAGCGAGTACCGCTACCGCGACAGCGTGCCCGACCCGAAGACGCTGGTCGTCACCATCAGCCAGAGCGGCGAGACGGCCGACACCATCGCCGCGCTGAAGCATGCGCGCGCCCAAGGCATGGAGCACACGCTGACGATCTGCAACGTGGCCACCAGCGCCATGGTGCGCGAATGCAAGCTGGCCTACATCACGCGCGCCGGCGTCGAGATCGGCGTGGCCAGCACGAAGGCCTTCACCACGCAGCTGGCCGGTCTGTACCTGCTGACGCTGGCCCTGGCGCAGGTGCGCGGGCGCCTCACCGCCGAAGGCGAGGCCCGGCAGCTCAAGGCGCTGCGCCACCTGCCGGTGGCACTGCAGGCCGTGCTGGCGCTGGAGCCGCAGGTCATCAGCTGGAGCGAAGACTTCGCGCGCAAGCACAACGCCCTGTTCCTCGGCCGCGGGCTGCACTACCCGATCGCACTCGAAGGCGCGTTGAAGCTCAAGGAGATCAGCTACATCCACGCCGAGGCCTACCCGGCCGGCGAGCTGAAACACGGTCCGCTGGCCCTCGTCACCGAAGAGATGCCGGTGGTCACCGTGGCGCCCAACGACGCGCTGCTGGAAAAGCTCAAGAGCAACATGCAGGAAGTGCGCGCCCGCGGTGGCCAGCTCTACGTGTTCGCCGACAGCGACACGCAGATCGAGAACGAGAGCGGCGTGCACGTCATCCGCATGCCCGAGCACTACGGCGCGCTCAGCCCCATCCTGCACGTCGTGCCGCTGCAGCTGCTGGCTTATCACACCGCCTGCGCGCGCGGCACCGATGTGGACAAGCCAAGGAACCTGGCCAAGTCGGTCACTGTGGAGTGACCGACTTGGTGGGCGGCGCCTGCGGCCCGCGCGCCGCAGGCGCGGGTTGCGCCAACTCAAGTGGCCGCCACCGCTTGCCTCTCAGACTGCCACCGAGATGCACCACCCTGCGGCCCAGCGAAGCAATCTGCATGAGACGGAGCCGGCCGTCGAACTGACGGCTGCCGAGCAGTTGCAGCTCGTGCGGGCGTGCCTGGCGCAGTGGCGCGCCCCGGGTGATGCGCCGCCGCGCCACGTCGAGACCCACATCTCGCATGTGCTGCTGCTCGGCGGCCACGCCTACAAGTTCAAGAAGGTGCTGGCCACCTCGTTCCTCGACCAGTCGACGCTGGCGCTGCGGCGGCGCGCCTGTCTGGAGGAGTTGCGGCTGAACCGGCGCCTGGCGCCTGACCTGTACCTCGACGTCGTCCAGATCACCGGCTCGCTCGACCAGCCCGCGCTCGGCGGCCTCGGCCCCGTGCTGGACGTGGCGGTGAAGATGCGCGCGTTCGACGAATCGAACCTGTGGGACCGCCTGGCCGCGCGCGGCGAGCTGCGCGCCGTAGACATCGACGACCTCGCCGGCCGCGTCGCGCGCTTGCATGCCGGCGGCGCCGCGGCGCCGGCCGATGGCCGCTTCGGCACCCCCGCAGCCGCGCGCACGGCCTTGCTCGACAGCCTGCGCGACCTGCAGGCGCTGGCCGCGCGCAGCGGCTGGCCCGCCGCCGGCAGCCGCGAGCAGCTCGAGCTGGAACAACTGGCCGCATGGGAGCCGGCCGCGTTCGAACGGGCAGCGCCGGCGATGGCAGTGCGCCTGGCCGCCGGCCGCGTGCGCGAATGCCACGGCGACCTGCACCTGGGCAACGTGGCACGCGAAGGCGCGCATGCGCTGGTGTTCGACGGCATCGAGTTCAACGACGCCTTCCGCTGGCTCGACGTGATGGACGAAGCCGCGTTCATGACGATGGACCTGCACGCGCACGGGCTGCCGGCGCTCGGGCATCGCTTCCTGAATGCCTACCTGGAGCATGGCGGCGACTACGACGGGCTGCGCGTGCTCGGCTACTACCTCGTGCACCGCGCGCTCGTGCGTGCGAAGGTGGCGCAACTGCGGGCGGCCCAGGCGGCAGGCACCGGCACCGGCGCCGGCAACGCCGCGCTTGACGAAGCGCTCGCCACGGCTGCACGCTACCTGCGCACCGCGGCCGCCCTGGCCCGGGCGCGGCGGCCGGCGCTGTTCATCACGCACGGCCTGTCGGGCAGCGGCAAGACGACCCTCACGCAAGGCTTCGTCGAGGCGAGCGGTGCCGTGCGCGTGCGCGCTGATGTCGAACGCAAGCGCCTGGCCGGCCTGCAGCCACAACAAGGCAGCCGCTCGCTGCCCGGTGAAGGCCTGTACACGGCGGCGATGAACGAGGCCACGCAGGCGCGGCTGCTGGAGTGCGCCAACGTCGCGCTGCAAGGCGGCTGGCCGGTGGTGCTGGATGCCACCTTCATCCGTCGCCAGGCGCGCGACCAGGCGCTGGCGTGCGCGGCGCAGCACGGCGTGCCGTTCGTCATCCTGCGCTTCACCGCCGAGCCGCAGGCACTGCGCACGCGCATTCGCCAGCGCCTGGCCGAAGGCCGCGACGCCTCCGAGGCCGACGAGGCCGTGCTGGAAGCGCAGATGCAGGCGCTCGAGCCGCTGCAGCCCGACGAACGGGTGCACACCGTCGAAGTGCCGGCCGCGGATGCCCCAGACGCCCAGGATGCCGCAGGCGCCGGGGAGGCCGCGGGTCCGGCGCCCACCGTCGACTGGACTCGCTTGCTGGCGCCCCTGCAGGCCGAGCTGGGCACCGAGCCCGCGTGACCCCCGGGCCAGGCCCGGCCGTGCCTTGCCGCTCGCTCAGGCCGATGCGGCGGGGCCGCCCGCCAGCGCCGCCAGCTGCGCGCGCAACGCACGCCGCCCCTCGGCGTTGGTGGCGCGCCAGGCCTGCAGCGCGAGGTCGAGAAACCGTTGTTCAGCCGCGCTCAGCGTGCTCGGTGCGCGCACCTCGTCCAGCCACCCCGCAGGCTTGCGACTGAGCTGCTCGATCTGCCGCGCCAGCTTGTCGCCGATGGGGCGCGACGACTTGATCTGGCTCCACATGCTTGGCGAGACCTGCAGCGCCGCGGCGAACGCCTGCTCCAGCCCCTTGGCGCTGGCGCCAGCGGCGAGTGCACGCTCGGCATGCTCCTGGTACAGCGCCAGCGCGTTCTGGCGGCGCGTCATCGTAAGGTTGGACACGGGGTGTGGCGGGAAAGACGCAACGCGTGCAGCCGCCATTGTCGCAGGGGGTTGACGGCGGGGGTAAAGACTCTTTACAGTGCGCCCCGTTGTTTGCCCGCCTGCGGGCTTGCATCCACTCAACCTTCGAAAGCCGCTCACGTGAACACGCCACGCATCGCCGCCTGCGCCGCACGGCCCCGCCCGGGTCGGCAGGCGCTCGCACAGATGCTGACGCGTGCCCGGTCGCTGCCCACGCAGGTGAAGGTGCATGCCGCCATGCAGGCAGCGCTGTCGATGGGCCTTTGCGGGCTCGATCGAGAGCAGGGTTCACGGCCTCCGGAAGAGGGAGCTGCAACCGACTAGGTTTGCAACGCCCTCCACGCTTCTCACCCAGAGAGGCCCGGATCGCCGAGATCCGGGCCTCTTTGCTTTCTTGGCTCCGTTCCGTTGCGCAATCGCGCGCCGGGGCAGATCCAGCGATCTGCGGGTCGCACCGCAGGCGCTCACGCGCCGGCGGACGCTCTTTAACAAGCTGCCGCAAGGCAAGCCGCGGTACTGGCCGCGCGCATGCCTTGCACCTCATGCGGATGTAGCTCAGCAGGCAGAGCACGGCCACGCCATGGCCGGGGCGCGAGTTCGACTCTCGCCGTTCGCACCACTTCGGGTGTGCCCAGGCACTCCGCGGCCGCGACACAGGGTGTGGGCGGCCGCGGGATGTGC
>JAEUPC010000010.1 GCA_016789865.1 Rubrivivax sp. | reverse complement strand
GCGGCTGAACATCGCCACGGCCACCGCGTCGATGGCGCGGCCGATGATCATCTCCGGCAGCCCCTTGGCGACCTGGCTGACGATGTACATCAGGCTCACGAACTTGCTGAAATGGAACACGTCGGCCATGCCCTTGAGGCTCGGCCAGCGCGGGAAGCTCTCGGGGCGGAACCACACCGAGAGCACCACCGTCACGGCGATCGCCAGCACGGTGGACCAGGCCAGCGCCATCGTGCCCCAGCCGGTCAGCGCCATCGCCACCGAAGTGACGAAGGCGGTGATGTTGCCGGCGACGTTGCAGATCATCACCGGCCGCATGTCCAGCTCGCGCCGGAACCAGGCCATCGTCACCGCGCCGAACGGCACCAGCAGGAAGCCGATGGCCTGCACGTGCATCACCTCGCGCACGCCGGGGTAGCCGTAGAAGTGGGCCGCCAGCGGCGCGCCGAAGAACATCGCCGCGGCCATCGCCCACGACACGGCGATGTTCAGCGCCAGCGCAGCGGCGATCTTGTCGCGCGTCAGTTCGCGTTCCTGGATCAGGTACTCGGCCACGCCGAAGTCGCGAAACATGCTGGCCAGCGTGGAGAACACCGCCGCGATGGCGAACACGCCGATCTCCTCGGGCGTGAGGATGCGCGCGATGATCATCGTGCTGGCCACCTGCAGCACGAGACCGAAGTAGCTGTCGGCGAAGGTCAGCCACACCGACCGCCGGACGGAGTTCAAGCGCTGTGCCTCCGTCGGCGGCTCAGCGCGCGGCGGTCGAGGCGGCCCCGGCCACGGCGGCCGCTGGCGACCGCCGCGGACCCCCGGCGGCAGGCCGGCGGGTGTCGGACGCCGCGGCACCGCCGCGGCCGATCTTGCGCAGGGCCTCTTGCAGGTTCGGGTCGTCGGGCATCAGCTTCAGCCCGCTTTCCAGCAGCTCGCGGGCTTGCGCCACCATGCCCAGCTTGTGGTGCAGACTGGCCTGCGCCACGTAGGGCGGCCAGTAGTCGGCCTTGGCCTCGCGCGAACGCTCGAACTCGGCGATGGCCTGCGGGTACTCGCCCAGCAGCACATAGGCCTCGCCAGACCGATAGAACAGCTCGGGCAGCAGCGGCATCTTGTCGTCGCCGTTGCGGCGGGCGGCGTGGATGACGTAGTAGTAGTCGCGGATCGCCACGCGCATCGTGTGGTCGCGCTCCTGCTTCGGGACCCCGGGCCGCTGCGCGCGCTGCATGTGGATGAGCGCCCAGCAGTAGTGGTGCACGTCCCAGAAGGTCTTGCCGAGCAGGCCTTCCCAGTAGGGGGCACGCGGCGAGTGGCGGAAATGCTGCACCCAGCCCGCCGGCATGCCCTGCGCGTCTTCACACACCGGGTGGGTGAGTGACACCTCGCCCGGCGTCATGTTCGCCGGCTGGGCTGCCGTCAGCAGCGAAGCCAGCGTCAGCCCGCACCCTGCAGCGAGGCGAAAAGGTCGGTGGCGCGTGGCGGGCATGGAGACGGGTTGGATTCGGGTCCGCAGCCGGGTCGTCGCCCCACCGGGGGCACCGACTGGCCGCAACGGGACCGAGCCGACCGAGTCTACGCGGGGGGTCTTGCCCGGCAGGCGGCAGGTTTCCGCGCTTCCGGCACGCCTGCGGCATTGCCGCCGTCGGTGCTGGCGCAGCCTGCCGCACTACCTCACACCGCACGTCGGTTTGTACGGCCGCGGCTGCTGCGGGCTGCCCTGCCCCGGCAGGCCATACCGGACACTTCGGGTTTGTGCTGACCCCCCCGGCTGCCGCATCACAGCCCGCCTTGCCGTGAACGAATCCTCCCTGTTGTCCGACCTCGTCCGGGTGGCCGCCGAGCGCGCCGCCGACTCGACTGCACTCACCCATGGCGATCAGCACTGGAGCTATGGCGAGTTGCAGCGTCTGGTCGAACGCGTGTGCCACGGTCTGCTGGCGGCCGGCCTGCAGCGCAGCGAGCGTGTTGCGGTCTACCTGGACAAGCGGGTCGAGATGGTGGCCACGTGCTTCGGCAGCGCGGCCGCCGGCACGGTGTTCGTACCGCTGAACCCGCTGCTCAAGCCAGACCAGGTGGGCTACATCCTGCGCGACTGCGGGGTGCGGCTGCTCGTCACATCGGCCGACCGGCTGGCGCTGCTGCAGGCCACGCTGGCGCAGTGCCCCGAACTGCGCCACGTGATCGTCACCGGCGATGGCCCGGCCGCCGCGCCGCCCGGGGCCACGCTGACGCGCTGGAGCGCCTTCCTCGCCGCTGCGGCGCGTGCCGCGCACCGCGTCATCGACACCGACATGCTGTCGATCCTCTACACCAGCGGCAGCACCGGCCGGCCCAAGGGCGTGGTGCTGTCCCATCGCAACATGGTGGCCGGCGCCAAGAGCGTGGCCAGCTACCTCGCCAACCACCCTGGCGACACGCTGCTGGCGGCGCTGCCGCTGAGCTTCGATGCCGGCTTCAGCCAACTCACCACGGCCTTCCACAGCGGCGCGCGCGTGGTGCTGCTGAACTACCTGCTGCCGCGCGACGTGCTCAGGGCGCTCGAGCGCGAGCGGGTCAGCGGCCTGACGGCGGTGCCGCCGCTGTACATCCAGCTGTCGCAGCTGGACTGGCCGGCGCCGGTCAACGACCACCTGCGCTACTTTGCCAACACCGGCGGGCGCATGCCGCGCGAGA
>JAEUPC010000234.1 GCA_016789865.1 Rubrivivax sp. | reverse complement strand
GGGGGGGGGGGGGGGGGGGGGGGGGGGGGGGGGGGGGGGGGGGGGGGGGGGGGGGGGGGGGGGGCCGCGGCGGTGTCACCATCCCCGTCGCCGCTGACCAGCTGCCCAAGTCGCCGTCGGCGGGCCCGGTGAAGGTCCCGTTGAAACTGCCGTCGGCACGGACCTGGCCGGTGGCGCGGATGACCATCTGCTCCCTGCCCTTCAGCAACAGCGTGACGACGCCGTTGTCGATCGTCCCCTCGACCTTGTAGCGGCTCATGCGGCCACCCGATCCCGCCGCGCCCAGCGCAGCGAACCTTGCTTCGTAGTCCAGCTCCAGCGCGGCCAGGTCGGCGTGGTAGCGATCGGCGCGCTCCGAAAAGGCGGTGCGGTAGATCTGCAGCGCCTCGTTCTGTGCGGCCGTGCGCTTCGTGCTGCCGTCGGTCGGCGCCCCGGCGGCCAGTGCCGCCTTCAGCGTCTGCGTCAGCGCCTCCAGGTCGGCCTTGTAGGCCGTGCGCAGCTCGGCCCTCTTGGCACGGCGCGCGTCCTTGAGCGCCTGCAGGCGGGCGTCGGTGTCGAGGCGGCCCGCCGTGTCAGGCGCCGTCGGCACCAGTGTCCCTTCCACCTCGGTAACACCGCCTTGCCGTTCGCTCTTCAGCATGAGGGCGCCGGCGAGGCTGCGGCCCGCGTCGGGCCCGGCCGAGAAGCTGGCGGCGAAGGTGTACAGCGTCTGGCCCATGGCACGCTCGCCGCCCGAGGCCTCGTCGTCGGACTTCACGCTGACACGCAGCGCCGACGCCGTCTCGACCACCTCCACGCCGGCGCCCCGGGCCGCGGCGTCGGGCGTCGGCGACGGCCCGTCGCCACCCCCGCATCCGTGCAAGGCCACCGCGGCCAAGCTCAGCGCCGTCAGCCTGCGCGCTCTCGAATTCATTGCATTCATGCTGGTTCCTTTATTGGACGATTCGCCGCAAGCGCCACGTGACATCATTTCACCGCGCGCTTCCATTCGGCATGCGCCAACGAAACCAATCCCAATGACATGCGGGTTTCGAAGGCAGGCGAAAGATACCGGCCAAACAGGTCTCGAGAGCCCACCAGCCCGTGGGTCTTACCTTGGTAACTCCCGTTCCGCATCCGGCTACATCCACTTCCTCAGACCTTACTAATATTTGGTTCGACGGACGGCCCTGTCCCACCGGTGGCGGGCCGCTGCGGAAATGACTGCAAATCGGGCCGATAACCCGATTCGCAAATGCGCTGCAAACAGCGCACAAGATGATCCGGAAAAGGGCCTGCGGCGAAACGTCACTCGGCGTGGAACAAAGGGCCACGCCGCGCTGCAGCGCGATGGCGCGCCGGGCCGGTGGCCTCGGCCGACAGTGACGCGGGGCGAGCCCAGCGCCGGCTTCAGGTGCGCGCGCTGCCCCACGGCCGGCAGAGGCGCGGGGCGGCTCGGCGGCCGCGTCACGGTCGGCCTCGCACCCGGCAAGGCCGCGCCGGGTCTGCGGCCAAGGTTTGGCGCTGCGCGCGGCCGCCGCGTCGCCGGCGGCGCGGCACACTGGGCCGCCAGAGCGGACTTCCGCGCTTCAGCTCAGCAGCAGCACGATCGCGACCACGGCGAAGAGCGCGTACGCCGCACTGGCGGCCCAGGCCATGCGCGCCGCCCCCGCGGCGCGGCGGGTGTAGGGACCGAAGACCGACTCGGGGTTGCGGGACTGTGGCATCGGGGGCTCCTCGTGAGGGCGCCATTGCCGCACCGAACCATTAGCTCGGGCTTAAGTTGCGGCTCCCCGGCACCTGTCTTTGGTGAGGACCTGTGTCCGGCGCGAGCGCCACCCGAGCCCGCCGAGCCGCCCGGTGCACGCCCCAGTCGTTGCGCCGGGCCTCGCATGCGCGGCGCCCTGGCGGCAATCCATGGCCTCTCCCCCGTGGCGGTGGCGGCACTCGCCCGAGTCGTTGGCCCGCAAGCCGTGCCTTGCATCTCGTGACACGAGAGCGAAGAAGGCCACCGAGCGGGCGGCCTGCGGCAGTCGGCCTTCAGCGGTGCGCCGCGGCCAGCGCCTGCGTGAGGTCGGCGATCAGGTCGTCGACATGCTCCAGGCCCACCGACAGCCGCAGCAGGTCGGCCGGCACCGGTGTGCCGGCGCCTTCGACGCTGGCGCGGTGTTCGATCAGGCTCTCGGTGCCGCCCAGCGAGGTGGCGCGCTTCCACATCTGGACGTTCGCCGCGGTGGTTATGGCCGCGGCCTCGCCGCCCTTCACGCGGATGCTGAGCATGCCGCCGAAGCCGCCCTTCATCTGGCGCTTGGCAATCTCGTGCCCTTGCGCACCGGGCAGGCCCGGGTACATCACGGCGGCCACGTGGGGGTGGGCCGCGTCGAAGTGCGCCGCGATGCGCTCGGCCGAGGCGCACGCGGCGCGCACCCGCAGGTGCAGCGTGCGCAGGCCGCGCACGAGAAGCCAGCTCTCGAACGAGCCGAGCGTGCCGCCGACGTAGGCGCGCACCTTGCGCAGCGTTTGCCAGTACGGGCTGTCCTCGCGGCACACCAGCACGCCGGCGGCGAGGTCGCTGTGGCCGTTGAGGTACTTGGTGGCGGCGTGCATCACGATATCGGCGCCCAGCGACAGCGGCTGCGTGAGCATCGGCGTGGCAACGGTCGAATCCACCGCCAGCCTCGCGCCGGCGGCGTGCGCGGCCTGGGCGGCCTCGGCGATGTCGGTCACCGTCCACATCGGGTTGGCCGGCGTCTCCACCCACACGAGCTTGGTCTTGCCGGGTTTCAGCGCGCGGCGGATGGCGCCCGGCTCGGTCATGTCGACCAGTTCGACCTGCAGGCCCCACTGCGTGGCGAAGCCGAGCAGCCAGTTGCGCAGCGACCAGTACATCACCTTGGGCGCGATCACGTGGTCGCCCGGCGCCAGCGCCTGGAAGCAGGCGGTGGCCGCGGCCATGCCGCTGGCGAACAGCATCGCCTGGTGCCCGTGTTCCAGCGCGGTGATCACCGCCTCGGCCTGGTCGAACGCCGGGTTGTCGGCGCGGATGTAGCCACGGCCCGAGCGGTACTGGTTGTCCGGGTCGCGCAGGTAGGTGGTCGAGACGTGGATCGGCATGGTCACGGCGCGGGTGGCGTCGTCGACCCAGCCCAGCGCCTGGGCGGCGATGCTGTCGGGGTGAACTTGCTTGGGGTTCATGGTCCTGGGCGGCACCGCAGGCGGATGCCGCAAGTTGGCGCCGGTGGCTGGCGAAGGAGTTTGGCGCCGGTGGTTGGCGCCGGTGGTCGGCGCAAGCCGGCGGCGCCGGCGGTTGGCGCTGATTGTTCCGCAGCGGCGCGGATCGGCGCGGGTCAGCGCTGGTAGGCGCCGGGCACCCAGCGCACGCGGTCGGCGGGAATCGGCCGCAGCGTGGCCGGCCACTCGAACTCGGCCTTGGGCGCCAGGTCGCGCCCGAGCGCGGTGCGCGGGTCGGGCACCCGGCCGCGCCAGAACGAGTCGGGCGGCAGCTCGAAGGCCCCGGTCACCACATCGGCCAGCATGCCCAGCGTGGCCGGCCGGTTGCCGGTGAACGTGCCGCGCGCACCGAGCTCGAACACACCGCTGCCCACCACCAGGTTGTTCAGCGCCAGCACCTCGCCGATGCCTTCCACACGGTCGCGGTGCACGCGCAGGAACCACGCCGGCCGCCAGCCCTCGCTGATGAGCGTGTTGTGCGACAGCACGAGCGTGTTGTCGTCCCACAGCCTGCCCTCGGCGCCGTAGGAGACGAGCACCGGGTTCTGCGAACGCGGGCTCTGCGCGATGACGTTGCCGATCAGCGTGGCGCGGCCGCCGTTGGGCAGGTCGACCTCGTACGACGCCTCGCCGCTGGCGCCGTCGCGGATCATGTTGTAGAGCAGGTGGTTCTCGCGCGCCCGGCTCTTCACCAGGTGGCCCTCGAAGCCGTTGTGCAGCCGGCTGCCGCTGAGCGTGAAGGACTTGATCGTGCCCACGTACAGCAGGTGGTTGAGCCCGCCCACCTCGCGCGGCGCATGGGCGAACTCGCTTTCCAGCACCATCAGCTCGGCGTCGCGGAAGTTGGCGGTGAGCAGCCCGTTCTCGTTGTCGAAGAACGCGCAGCGCCTGACCTCGAGCCGGCCCTTCTCGAAGCGGATGCCGGCGCCGTTGCCGTCGGGCGCGCGGGCGCCGCGGAACTCGATGTTCTCGACGGTGACGTGGCCGCTCTTCACCACCAGCAGCGCCTTGCCTTCGGCCACCTTGCCGTCGTACAGGAACACCGGGCGCTTGCCCTGGCCGCGGATGGTCAGGCGTTTTTGCTCGACGACGCCGATGGCACCCTTGTAGGTGCCGGGCAGCACGACGATCTCGTCGCCGTCCTTGGCACCGTCGACCGCCAGTGCAAAGGCCGCCGGCGGGGAATCGGGGCCGATGACATGCGTGGCCGCCAGCGCCGGCGCTGCCGCCACGACCCACAGGCCGGCCAGTGCGCAGGCCCTCGCGGCCAGGAAGACACGCATCATCACCCGGGCGAGTATCTCAGCCCCAGGTCGGGCAGGGCCGTGCAGGGTTCGCGCTGCAGGCCGCTTGCGGCCCTGGCCACCTGGCGGTCCGACGGCCCGGGGGCCCGGCCGCCGCGAGGCGGTTGGGGTTTCTCCCGCTTTCGCCCCGGGGTTTGCCGGCTTTTCCCTCGCTACGATGCCCGCGAGCTTCGCGCCCTGCGGCCCATGTCAACCGGCGCGCCGCGAAGCGCCAGATTCGCGCGGCGCGCACCGCCCGCCACCATCAAGAGGTCACCCGATGCACACCCCACCTTCCAACCCGCCGGCCCGTCTCGCCGGCATCGTCCCCGCGGTCTTGGCCGTGGCCGCCACGCTCGTGCTGGCCACCCCGGCCCGCGCCCAGGAGCAGCAGGTCAACATCATCTGCTCGGTGCAGGCCGAGTGGTGCAACCTCATCCAGACGGTCTACGGCAAGACCACCGGCGTGAAGGTCAACATGTCGCTGAAAGGCAGCGGCGAGGCGCTGGCCCAGCTCATCGCCGAGCGCGCCAATCCGAAGACCGACATCTGGTTCGGCGGCACCGGCGACCCGCACCTGCAGGCCGCCGAGCAGGGCCTGTCGCTGGAATACAAGAGCGCCACGCTGCCGCAGCTGCACGAATGGGCGCAGGCGCAGGCGGCGCAAAGCGGCTTCAAGACCGTGGGCATCTACAGCGGGCCGCTGGGCTTTGGCTACAACCCGGAGCTGCTGGCCAAGAAGAAGCTGCCGGTGCCCAAGACCTGGGCCGACCTGCTCGACCCGCGCTACAAGGGCGAGGTCCAGGTGGCCAACCCGGCCAGCAGCGGCACCGCCTACACGATGATCGCCACGCTGGTGCAGCTGATGGGCGAAGACAAGGCCTTCGAGTACATGAAGGGCCTGCACAAGAACATCCAGACCTACACGCGCAGCGGCACGGCGCCCATCAAGGCGGTGGCGCGCGGCGAGACCAGCGTGTCGATCAGCTTCGTGCACGACGGTCCGGGCGAGAAGATGCAGGGCTTCCCGGTGGAGACCGTGACACCCACCGAAGGCACCGGTGCCGAGATCGGCAGCATGAGCCTCATCAAAGGCGCGCGCAATCTCGACGCGGCCAAGAAGTTCTACGAATGGGCGCTCACCTCGGCCGCGCAGGAACTCGGGGCGGCGGCCAAGCAGTTCCAGGTGCCCAGCAACAAGGGCGCCAAGGTCGACGCCAACGTGCCCGACTTCAAGAAGATCAAGTTCATCAAGTACGACTACGCCAAGTACGGCGCCAGCGCCGAACGTCGGCGGCTGATCGGCAAGTGGGAGAAGGACGTCAACTCCCTTCCCCGCTAGCACGGGCGCCACGCTCGGGCTGACGTGGGCGCCGCGCTCACTCACCGGGGCGCGCTGCGCGCCCGGCGCGCGCTGCTGGGCTGGGTGCTGCTCGGCGCGGCATCCTTTTCGCTGCTGCCCTGGTACTTTCCGCAGAACGTGTCGCTGTGGCGCGCGCTGCCGGGCATCTTCGGCGGCGCCGAAACGGCCAGCGGCCTGGTGCATGCGCTCGTGCATGGCCGTCCGTGGCTGTGGGTGGCGCTGGCCGCGCTGGCGCTGTGCGCGCTGGCGTGGCGCATGCCGGCCGGGCGAGCGCAGGGCGCGGCGCTGGTGGCCGGCGCCGGGCTCGGGCTCGCGGGGCTGGTGGGCAGCGGCTTCGCCATCGGCGCCACGGGCTGGTCGTTCGAGTTCCTTCAGGGCTGGTTCGGCGCGCTCGCCCAGGGCCAGTTCGGCATGGGCCTGGGCGCTGCACTGATGCTGCTGGCGTTGCTGATGCTGCTGGGCGCGGGCATCGCGCGGCTGGGCTACTTCCGCGGCGACTTCTTCGTCGCCGGCGCGGTGGTGTTCTGCTCGGCGCTGCTGCTGCTGTTCGTGGCGCTGCCGGTGGGCAAGAGCCTCGTCGGCGCCTTCCTCACCGAAGAAGGCCAGTTCTCGCTCGCCGCGCTCGGCCAGCGGCTGGGCAACGAACGCGTGTGGGGCTTGTCGTGCCTGGCCGGCGGCGTGCGCTGCGGCGTGGCGTGGAACACGCTGTTCCTCGCGCTGATCACGGCCGCGGGCACCACGGTGATGGGCACGCTGATTGCGCTGTACTCGGAGCGCGGCAACCGGCGGTTGACCAAACCGCTGAACGTGCTGGCGCTGCTGCCGATCATCACGCCGCCGTTCGTGGTCGGCCTCGGGTTGATCCTGCTGTTCGGCCGCGCGGGCCTGGTCAACCAGTTCCTCGAATGGGCCTTCTGCATCACGCCCACGCGCTGGTTCTACGGCCTCTTCGGCGTGTGGCTGGCGCAGATGTTCGCCTTCACGCCGATCGCCTTCATGATCATGCGCGGCGTCGTGCAGGGCATCGCGCCGAGCATGGAAGAGGCCGCGCAGACGCTGCGCGCCAACCGGCTGAAGACCTTCACCACGGTGACGCTGCCGCTGTTGAAGCCGGGGTTGGCCAACGCATTCCTCGTCGGCTTCATCGAGAGCATCGCCGACTTCGGCAACCCCATCGTCGTCGGCGGCCAGTACGCGGTGCTCAGCACCGACATCTTCTTCGCCATCGTCGGCGCGCAGTACGACCAGGGGCGCGCGGCCAGCCTCGCGCTCATCCTCACGGCCTTTGCGCTCATCGTCTTCTTCATCCAGCAGCGCGTGCTGGGCAAGACGAGCTACACCACGGTCTCGGGCAAGGGCGATGCGGGCGTGGCGATGCCGCTGCCCGAGCGCGTGCGCCGGTTGTGCGTCGGCGTGGCCGGGCCGTGGCTGACCTTCACGCTGGTGGTCTACGTCTTCGCCTTCATCGGCGGCTTCGTGCAGACCTGGGGGCGCGACTACACGCCGACCCTCAAGCACTTCATCACCGCGTTCGACCTGCAGTGGGGCCAGCACGGCCTGGTGTGGGCGGGCACGGCGTGGAACTCGCTGTTCACGACCATCAGGCTGGCCGCCATTGCCGCGCCAATCTGCGCCAGCATCGGCCTGCTCATCAGCTGGCTGCTGGCGCGCACGCAGTTCGTCGGGCAGCGGGTCTTCGAGTTCGGTGCGCTGCTGGCCTTCGCCATTCCGGGCACGGTGCTGGGCGTCAGCTACATCCTGGCCTTCAACGTGCCGCCGTTCGAACTCACCGGCACCGGGCTCATCATCGTGCTGTGCTTCGTGTTCCGCAATCTGCCGGTGGGCGTGCGCGCCGGCACCGCCAGCTTCAAGCAGCTGGACAAGAGCCTCGATGAAGCCAGCACGATGCTGCGTGCCGGCACCGCCACCACGCTGAAGCGCGTGGTGCTGCCGCTGCTCAAGCCGGCGCTGGTGGCCGCGCTCGTCTACAGCTTCGTGCGCAGCATGACCACCGTGTCGGCGGTGATCTTCCTCGTCACCGCCGAGAACGAGCTGGCCACCACTTACATCATCGGCCGCGTCGGCAACGGCGACTACGGCGTGGCGCTGGCCTACTGCACGGTGCTGATCGTGCTGATGTCGCTGGCCACGATGCTCATCCAGTTCCTCGTCGGCGAGCGCAAGCTCGGGCGCAGAAAGGCAGCGGCATGACCTCGGAAGTGAAGCCCGCCGGCATCGAGTTCCGCAACGTCACCAAGCGCTACGGCAGCGCCGATTCGCCGCTGGTGGTGAAGGGCATCGACCTCGTCGTGCCCAAGGGCACGCTGACCACCATCCTCGGCCCCAGCGGTTGCGGCAAGACGACCACGCTGCGCATGATCGCCGGGCTCGACGCGCCCACCGGCGGCCGCATCCTCATCGACGGCACCGACGTCACCACGCTGGGGCCCGCCGAGCGCAATGTCAGCATGGTGTTCCAGAGCTACGCGCTCTTTCCGCACATGAGCGTGATCGAGAACGTGAGCTACGGCCTCGTGGTCAGCGGCGTGAGCAAGGAAGAAGCCGCTCGCCGCGCCCGCAACACCATGGAAAGCGTGGGCCTCACCGGCTACGACCAGCGCAGCCCGAGCGAACTTTCCGGCGGCCAGCAGCAGCGCGTGGCGGTGGCGCGCAGCCTGGTGCTGCAGCCCAGCGTGATGCTGTTCGACGAGCCGCTGTCGAATCTGGACGCGCGGCTGCGCCGCAGCATGCGCGAGGAAATCCGCGCGCTGCAGCAGCGCCTGAACCTCACGGTGGCCTATGTCACGCACGACCAGAGCGAGGCGCTGGCAGTCAGCGACCAGATCATCGTGATGGACGCCGGCCTGATCGCGCAGGCCGGCTCGCCCCAGGCGCTGTACGAACAGCCGGCGAGCGAATTCGTTGCCGGCTTCATGGGCGAGGCGATGCTGTTCACCGGCGAGGCGCTGGCCGACGGCCGCGTGCGCGTCGGGCCGCTGCACCTCGCTTCGAACCGCGACGTGGCGCCCGGGCCGGTGAAGGTTGCGGTGCGCCCCGAGGCGTGGCAGGTCGGCCCCCCGGCACCCGGCACGCTGGCGGCGCGTCTGGTGAAGCAGGCCTACCTCGGCAGCTACATCGAACTCACGCTGGCCACCGAGCTGGGCGAAATCTTCGTCGTCTCGCCCGAGGTGCAGCGGCGCTGGTCGCCCGGCGATGCGCTGGGCCTCGCGCTGGGCGGACGCAGCGTGTCGGTGGTGGCCGCCGCGGGCGCTGGATGAGTCACCCGCGGCATGTGCCGCGGGCGGTGGATGAGTCCCCCGCGGCGCGTGCCGCCGGTGAGTTGGAGCGGCGGCCGGTGCCGGTGCGCCGGCGCGGTGCGAGCCGCACATGAACCGGCACGCCCGACTGTCGCGGACGCCGCGCCGCTCAGAGCGGCAGCTCGATCCTCATCTCGCGCCAGCGGATCACGGCCGACTTCGGTGCCACGCGTTCGAGCGTGACACCGGGTGCGGCGGTCTCTCCCTCGCGCACGACCAGGCCATTGATGACGACGAAGCGGCTGGTCGGCTGGTCGGAGTAGATGGCGCCGCCGATGAGCAGCTGCGGCAACTCGGCGCGCAGCGCGGGTGCGAGGTCGGCCAGCGGCGTGGGCGAGCCGGCGCGCGCCGGCGGCGCGGCGGATACGGCGGCAGCAGGCCGCGGTGCCCCGGCGGCAGCGGCCGCGGCGCCCTCGGAAGGCCTTTGCGCCCCGGGCACCACAGGCTGTGGGGCCGCCGGCACCGGCGGCGGCGCTGCATTTGCTCCGCGAGGCACGGGCGGCGGGGTTGGTGCAGCCGGCTCGGTGCCCGCTCGCGCTTCCGCGGGCGTCGCCATGGCCCGCGTCGCGGCCTGGGGAACGGGCGCGCGGGCGCGCGGCTGCGGCGGTACCGGAGGCGCTACCAGCAGCGCCGGCCCTGCCGACCCCGCCTTCCCTGAGGCCACCGACCCCCCGACGGCATCGCCAGCGGATGCTGCCGAGCCGCCGCCGGCAGCCGCGTTGACCCCGTTGGCCACAGCCCCAGCGGCCTGCTGCGGCGCCGCCCCCGGCAAGGCAGGGCTCGGGCCAGCCACTACTGCCTCCGAAGGCGCCTGAGGCGGCCGCGCGATCCACCACCCGAAGCCCACCAGCGCGGTGGCGAACGCCACGCCGCCCAGCGCCATCCAACCTAACCCTGCGGCCCGTGGCCGCGGGCTCTCGCCCAGGCTGGGCGGCTCGGCCTGCGCGTTCAGCCCGGGCACCTGCCCGCGATCGCGTTCACTTTCGGCGCGCCGCAGCGCATCGAGGATGTACGACATGGCGTCAGCGCCCCGGTGCGGCCGGCACGGAGGCCGCCGCGGCGGGCTGCGCGCGCGTGGCCGCTGCCGCGGCGGCGGTGGGCGGTGGCGTCGTGGCGGCGGTGGGTTGCGGCGCGGCGGCGGTCGGCGGTGGCGGCGCGGCCGGCGGGCCCGGTGGCGGCTGCAACGGTGCCACGGGAAGCGCGGCCGCCGGCCCCTCCCGGTGCGCCGGCAGCACGGGCTCACCGGAGACGCCGGCTGCGGGCGTGGCCTGGCTGGCGCTCGCACCTTGGGCACCGCGCGCCAGCTGCATCAGCGTGGTCGGCGTCGGCCGCCCGTCCGGCGGCAGCCCCCGCGCGACCTGGTAGCTCCACAGCCGCTCGCGCATCGGCCGGCCTGCGTCGCCCACGCCGGCCTCGGCCAGCCGCTCTTGCACCCAGGCACGGGTGCTGGCGGGCAGCGCCGGGGCCGAGGCCGCGGCCAGCGGCTCGCGCCAGCCGGGCGGCGTTCGCCAAAGGGTGGCGAACTCGCCGCGCCAGACACCGGCCAGCGCCGGGGCGCTGAGTCGGAAATGGCGGCCCTGCGTCTGCAGCGTGATGCCGCGCTCGTCCAGCGCAACCAGCAGTGCCACCACCGGGGGCGCGTCATCGCGCGTGCGCAGCCACACGAGGCCGGGGCGGTCCAGCTGCCGCACCGCAGCCAGCCCGCCGCGCGTGCGAAAGCACGCCAGCCCCGCGGCGGGCGCCGCGCGCGCGCACACGTCACCCGCACCGAGCGGCGACTGCCAGGCCATCGCCAGCGCGCGCCAGGCCGCGGCCTCGTCCACCCACGCCGCGGCCAGCAGCGCCGCCGGTTCGTCGAAGCGCTCGGCCGCCGGCGGCTCGGCCACGCCGCCTGCCGCGCTGGCGCCCGCCCGGGGCCCGGCCGCATGGACCGTCGTGCCCGCACCGCTGGCCGCGTCCGCCGCCCTCGCCGCGGAGGCCGGCCCCGCAGTGCCGGCCGCGCCGCGTGCGCCGGCGCCGGCGCCGAAGATCGCATCGCGCCACACCCACGTGCTGGTGCCCAGGCCCAGCACGAGCCCGGCGCCAAGCACCAGCGCCCAGGCTGCCCAGCCGCGCCGGTGGGCGCCCTCGCCGTCGCCCGCCAGCGGGGCGCTGGCCGAGAACCCCGCCGGCCGGCTCTCGCGCCCGGATGACGAAGACCTCGGCCGCATGCCCGAAGCGCGCGCCGCGGCACGCGCGCCCCCGCCGCGGCGCACGTCGAACACCTCGCCGGCGGCCTTCTCCACGGTGGTCCTGTCGACTACGCTGCGGCCATGCGCGTAGGCGCCGAGCATCGCGCGCCCGGCCAGCAGGTTGATGCGCCGCGGCACGCCGCCGGTCAACTGGAACAGCCGCGCCATCGCCTCCGGGTCGAAAGGCACGCTCGCGCCACCCTTGCCCCCGGCCACCGCCAGGCGGTGCTGCACATAGCGCACCGTCTCGCCCGCGGTGAGCGAACTGAGGTGGCAGCGCGCGATGACGCGCTGCGCCAGCTGCTCCAGGCCGGGGCTGGCGAGCATGTCGCGCAGTTCGGGCTGGCCGATGAGGATGATCTGCAGCAGCTTGCGCTCGTGCGTCTCGAGGTTGGTCAGCAGCCGCAGCTGCTCCAGCACGTCGGGCGCCAGGCTTTGCGCCTCGTCGATGATGAGCACCGCGCTGCGGCCCTTGGCGTGCGAGGCCAGCAGGAAGCGGTTGATGGCGTCGACATGGTCCTTCACCGTCAGCGGCGCACCGCCGGCCGGCTGCGGCGGCAGCTTGACGTGGAACTCCTCGCACACGGTCTGCAGCAGTTCGGGCACCGTGAGCTTGGGGTTGAAGATGTAGGCGACGTCGCAGTTCTTCGGAATCTGCTCCAGGAAGGCCCGGCACACCG
>JAEUPC010000179.1 GCA_016789865.1 Rubrivivax sp. | reverse complement strand
CACCTTCACCAGCACGCCGAGTTCGGCGCACTTGTCCAGCGCCGGGCGCACCCAGTCTTTCGCGCGGTCGGGCCGGTAGGCGTGCATGTTGGCCTGGAACTGGACCATCTTGAAGCCGTGGTCCTTGACGTAGCGCTCGATGGCCTCGACGCCGTTCTTCACGCCGCAGCGCGGGTTGTAGACGAAGCAGCCGATGAAGCGGTCGGAGTGCTTCTGGGTCAACTCCAGCGTGTAGGCCATGTAGTGGTCGATCGACTGGCGGCCGTCCATCACCGGGTCGGTCCAGGTGTAGATGGTGTTGCCCTGCGGCGGCTGTATGAAGGCGCGGTCGATGCGCCGCGGCTTGCCGTTGACGAACCAGGGCCCGTCCATCATGCGCAGCAGGTGCTCGCCGGTGAACGGCGCGCCGCCGTGGTGCCAAGCGAGGTCGACCACCTGGGTCGGGTAGCAGCTGATGTCGATGATCATGGTCGGAAAGCCTCGCGTCGAGCCGGTTGCGCCACGCCGGCCGCCACGCCCCTTCCGTGCTCGCAGCGCGACTGTGCAAAGCGCGCTTGCAGAACGAGGCCGGCGACCCCACGTGAGCAATCTCCGACCGACGGTGCGGGTGCGTTGCGCACCCACCGCGGCTGACCGCTTCTACTCACCCGAACCTGAAGTTCTACGGAGCCCGCATCGCGCTGTCAACGGGGCCTCTCCGTAGGCCCGAAGGCCGGTCGCGGCTCAGCGATACCATGCCGGGCCTGCCGCCTTCCATTCCGCCGCCCGAAGGCACCGAAATGAGCACCGTCGCCTACGACTACACCGTCCAGAACGCTCAAGGTGTGTGCAGCACGCACCACGCCTGGGCCCGCGTGCCGCCGCCGCTGGAGCCGGTCGAGAAGGCCGAGACCCGCCGGCGCGCCGCCGAACTGCTGAAGGCGCACAACGCCGTGCTGGTGGCGCACTACTACGTCGATGGCGACCTGCAAGATCTGGCGCTGGAGACCGGCGGCTGCGTGGCCGACTCGCTGGAGATGGCGCGCTTCGGCCGCGACCACCCCGCCCGTACGCTGGTCGTGGCCGGTGTGCGCTTCATGGGCGAGACGGCCAAGATCCTCTCGCCCGGCAAGCGGGTGCTGATGCCCGACCTGGAGGCGACCTGCTCGCTCGACCTGGGCTGTGCGCCCGACGACTTCGCCCGGTTCTGCGATGCCCACCGCGACCGGAAGGTGGTCGTCTACGCCAACACCAGCGCCGCGGTGAAGGCGCGCGCCGACTGGATGGTGACCAGCTCCTGCGCGCTGGCCATCGTGCAGCATCTGAAGGAACAGGGCGAGAAGATCCTCTGGGCCCCGGACAAGCACCTCGGCCGCTACATCCAGGAGCAGACCGGCGCCGACATGCTGATGTGGCAAGGCGCCTGCATCGTGCACGACGAGTTCAAGGGGCTCGAACTGGAGTTGCTGCGCAAGGAGCACCCCCAGGCGATGATCCTGGTGCACCCCGAGTCGCCGCAAAGCGTGGTGGCGCAGGCCGACGTGGTGGGCAGCACCTCGCAGCTGCTGAAGGCGGTGGTCGAAGGAAGTGCAAAGGAGTACATCGTGGCCACCGACAACGGCCTCATGCACCGCATGCGCCAGCTGGCCCCCGGCAAGACGCTGTTCGAAGCCCCCACCGCCGGCCAGAGCGCCACCTGCAAGAGCTGCGCGCATTGCCCGTGGATGGCGATGAACGCGCTGCAAGGCGTGGTGGCGTGCCTGGAGGCGGGCTCGGGCGAGATCCGCGTGCCCGAGCCCACGCGCACGCAGGCCCTGGGCTGCATCGAGCGCATGCTGGACTTCGTCAAACGCCACCCGGGGGCCCTCGCCCAGCCGCGGCCCGGCAACGCCGGCTTCGTGCGCCACATCGGCGCGGCCTGAGCCCGCCATGGCGAAGAAGCCGCCGCAGGGCGAACGCATCGGGTTCGCCAGCCGCAACGAGACCCTGGAAGAGGCCCGCGCGCGCAACATCCGCGACGCGCTGGCCGAAGACATCGGCACCTGCGACTGGACCGGCCTGCTGGTGCCGCCCGGCCGTCGCGTGCGCGCCCGGGTGATCGCGCGCGAAGCCGCGGTGCTGTGCGGGCGCGAGTGGTTCGGCGGCGTCATGCTGGCGCTGGACGCGACCGCCACGCTGGACTGGCGCGTCGGCGAGGGCGCGTGGACGCAGCCCGACTCCCCGGTGGTGTTCATCGAGGCCTACGCCCGCGCGCTGCTGGCCGCCGAACGGCCGGCGCTGAACTTCCTGCAGACGCTCAGCGCCACGGCCACCGCCACCCGCCAGCACGTGGATGCGGTGGCCGGCGCCTCGCCGCTGCACAACGATGGTCGCGGCTGCGCGATCCTCGACACGCGCAAGACGATTCCCGGCCTGCGCCAGGCGCAGAAGTACGCCGTGCGCGTGGGCGGCGGGCAGAACCAGCGGCTGGCGCTGTGGCACGGCATCCTGATCAAGGAGAACCACATCGCCGCGGCCGGCGGCATCGGCCCGGTGCTGGCCGCCGCGCGCGACCTCGACGCCGGCGTGGAGATCCAGATCGAGGTGGAGACGCTGGCACAGCTGGAAGAGGCGCTGGCCGCCGGCGCCAGGAGCGTGCTGCTGGACAACTTCACGCTGGAGAGCATGCGCGCGGCGGTCACTGCAAACCGCGGCCGCGCCTTGCTGGAGGTCTCCGGCAGCGTGGAACTGGCCCAACTGCGCGACATCGCCGCCACCGGCGTCGACCGCATCTCCATCGGCCGGCTCACCAAGGACGTGAAGGCAGTGGACTTCTCGCTGCGCGTGCTGGGCCCGGCCTGAACGCCTGGCCGGCCCGGTGCACCGGTAGTCGCGGTGCTTTTCGGGCCCACTTCGGCCCTTTGCCCTGGCGCGGCGCGGCGGATAAAGGAGGCTGCACATCCTTCAGCCGCCCACCCGCCATGACCGCCGAGTTCACCTCCGTGCGCAACCACACCGAGCGCGCCGTCTTCGATGCCGTGATCACCAATGCGCCGCGCTACCCCGGCCTGGCGGGCAGCGCCGAGCTGCTGGCCGATGTCGCCTGCGTGGCGCTGAACCGGTTGCCCCCGCGCTACATCCGCCACGAAGTCGACTACGTCTTCTACCTGAGCGAACGCGAGCGTGCCGACGCCGAGCGGCACCTGCATGACGCGGTCGACTACGCCTTCGGCTTCGTGCAGGCCCGCACCGCCATGCGGGCGCGTGCCTGAACCGGCACGGTCAAACCGCACGCCGGCAGCCACGGTGGCGGGCGCCGCCGGCCAGGCGCCCGGATACTGCCGGGAGCATCCACGCCGCCACCGCATGTACCTCGCCCGCCACGATCTCGCCCTGCTCGAGGCCCGACAGCTCGACGACGGCACCCCGCTTGCCGACGCCCTGCGCCTCGAGGAGCTGCAACCGGACCAGCTCCACCAGGTGCTGCAGACCTACCGCGATCTCGGTCACCGCCACCCGGAAGGCCGGCCGCAACGGCGCTTCGCCAATCGGCTGCGGTTCGGCCGGCTGTGGATGGGCGAGCAGATCGTGGCCAGCATCTGGGTGGCGCAGGGTGTTCACCGCTACATCGACGAGCTGAACTGGCGCTTGCCGATGCGCCACGACCAGTTCTGGGTGCGCGATGTCTTCGTCGCGCCGGCCTGGCGGGGGCAGCGTCTGTTCCAGTCGCTGCTGCGGCTGGTGGCCGCGCAGTGGCTGGAGCACTTTCACTCCGCCTGGTCAGACGTCGACTGGAGCAATGCCACTTCGATCAAGGCCCATGTCGCGGCCGGCTTCGAGGTACGCCACCGCGTGCGCTCACTCGACCTCGCGGGCCGCCTGCGCCTGCGCGACCGACTCGTGGCATGGCCTGATGCGGTGACTGCGCTCACGCCGCGCCGCCGCTGGTTGTGGCTCTGCGGCGACGCTCGCCGCCTGCATCTGGACTGGGTGGCCTAGGAGCCGCCTGGCCGATGCGCAGCGCGCAGCGGGCTCAGGTCTCCCGGCTGCGCGCCGGCCGCGTCAGCACCGTCGGAAAGCTCACCGGCAGCGAATGCGGGAAGTCGCGGCTGAAGTGCAGGCCGCGGCTCTCGTGCCGGTGCAGCGCGCTTTGCACGATCAGCTCGGCGCATTCGACCAGGTTGCGCAGCTCGAGCAGGTCGCGCGTGACGCGGAAGTTGGCGTAGTAGTCGTCGATCTCGTCGCGCAAGAGCTTGATGCGATGCAGCGCGCGCTCGAGCCGCTTGGTCGTGCGCACGATGCCGACGTAGTTCCACATCAACAGGCGCAGCTCGTCCCAGTTGTGGGCAATGACGACCTGCTCGTCGGCGTCTTCCACCTGGCTCTCGTCCCAGGGCGGCAGCGCCGGCGGCGGAGGCGGCGCTGTCGCCAGGATCGACTCGGCGCAGCTGCGGCCGAGCACCACGCATTCCAGCAGCGAGTTGCTGGCCAGCCGGTTGGCGCCATGAAGGCCGGTGTAGCTGGTCTCGCCCACCGCGAACAGGCCGGGCAGATCGGTGCGGCCTTCGAGGTCGGTGACCACGCCGCCGCAGGTGTAGTGGGCCGCGGGCACCACGGGGATCGGCTGCCTGGCGATGTCGATGCCCAGCGCCAGGCATCGCGCATGGATCGTCGGGAAATGGTCCTTCAGGAACGCCTCGCCCTTTTCCTCGACGATCGGCGCGGCGTCCAGCCACACGTGGTCCAGGCCATGCTTCTTCATCTCGAAGTCGATGGCCCGGGCGACGATGTCGCGCGGCGCGAGCTCGGCGCGCTCGTCGTGCCCGGGCATGAAGCGCGGCCCGAGTGGGGCGCTGCCATCGCCGCCGGGCCCGCCGCCGGGCAACAGCAGCTGGGCGCCTTCGCCGCGCAGCGCCTCGGTGATGAGAAAGCTGCGCTCCTGCGGGTGATACAGGCAGGTCGGGTGGAACTGGATGAACTCCATGTTGCCCACGCGGCAGCCGGCGCGCCAGGCCATCGCGATGCCGTCGCCGGTGGCGGTGTCGGGGTTGCTCGTGTACCGGTAGACCTTGCCCACACCGCCGGTGGCCAGCACCACGGCCGACGCCGGCAGTGTCTCGACGCGCCGGTTGTCGATGTCCAGCGCGTACACACCCCAGCAGCGCGGCGCGGTGCGCTCGTCCGCCTGGGCCGGCCCGGCGGCGTGGCGCACATGGCGGTTGGTGATCAGGTCCACGGCCATCCACCGCTCGCGCAGGGTGATGCCCGGATGTGCGCGCGCCCGCGCCAGCAAGGCTTCGTGGATGGCCCGGCCCGTGGCATCGGCGGCATGGGCGATTCGCCGCACGGCGTGCCCGCCTTCGCGCGTGAGGTGAAGCCCGAGCGGGCCTTCGGGGTCGGGCGAGAACGGCACGCCCGAATCGACCAGCCAGCGCACGGCATCGGCGCTGCGCTCGGCGATGAAGCGGGCGGTGTGTTCATCGACCAGGCCGGCGCCGGCATCGAGCGTGTCGTGCACGTGCGACTCGATGCTGTCGTCGCGGCCGAGCACACCGACGATGCCGCCCTGCGCCCACGCGGTGGCACCTTCGCCGAGCTGGCGCTTGGCCAGCACCACCACCGGCAGGCGGTCGGCCAGATGCAGCGCCACGGCCAGGCCCGCCAGGCCGGCGCCGATGATGACCGCCGGCGGGCGGCCCGAAGGGGGTCCAGCGTTCATGGGGGGGCACTGCGCCGCCACGGGGAAGGGCGACAAGCTGCCGATTCTATGAACCCCCGCCCTGGCGGCCTTCGCCGCGGGCCGGCAGTCCGCCTATGATGGCCTTCAGACCGGTCGAAGCAGGTTGCCGACCGAACCCCTGAGGGCCCCGCGCAAGACGGGGGCCAGGAGACCCCAGGAATGAACCCCACGCGCGAAGACGAGCCCTGGCCGGAGACGGTTCGCACATCGAGCAGCCGCCGCGAAGAGGCACGCGACCGCGAGGAGCTGCTCGCGCCGTCAACCCAGATCGTCGCCGACCGCGACACCTACCTCGGCCAAGGGCGCCACGACGTCGGCCGGCGCATCTCCGACGACCAGGTCGAGCTGTTCGTCAACGGCGAAGCCGCTCCGTCACTGCTGCGCGAGATCGAGCAGCACACGCCCGAGTTCATCGCCGTGCACGACCTCGGCGCCAACGCCTCGCTTCGCCTGCTGGCCGGGCTGGCCGGCGCGGCGCACTCCACGGTGCAAAAGCTCACCATCCGCCGCCAGGGTTACGGGCTGGCGCTGGCGGTGCTGCAGTTCGTCGAGGTGCCGCTGTCGGCTGGCGGTGCGGTGCGCGTGTACTCCACCGACGCCAGCACCGACGGGCCCACCCGTCAGGCGCTGGCACGCACGCTGCTCGCGCACAGCCGCCTGGGTGTGCTGATCGCCGGCGAGGTGCCGGCGCAGGCCCTGGCCACCGCGCTGCACCCTCTGCGCGAAGCCATGGGCCGCGGCCCGTGGACCAACCGCGAACTCCTGCTGGTGCCATTGGGCTCCAGCGCCGCGCTGGCGTCGCAGGCCACCGCGCTCTCGGTGGGAACGCCGGTGGCCGTGCAGATCACCCCGCAGGCCACCAAGCCCAAGCACATCTGGAACTTCGTCGCCGGCGCCTGGAACCGACTGAACGGCGCGATGGGCGGTGCCCGCGCGCTGGAGGCCGACATGGATCGCGCGGTGCCCAAGGCCGCGCCGCCCGCTTCCGAGGCAGCCACGCAACCCGGCACGCTGCAGGGCAGTTTCGCGCCCACCGTGCAGGCCGCGCTGGCGCCGAGCGCCGCCGAAAGTGCACCGCCGCTGCTTTCGGCCTCGCAGGCCCCGCGCGCGATGCCGAGCCCCGGCAACACGAGCTGGCAGGAGTACGTCGACCGCTGCATGGCGATCAAGGGCACGGTCAGCTGCTGCGTGTTCGACATCCACGGCGCCAAGCCGCTGGCGCATGCCGGCCATGTACCGCCGGCCGAGCGTCTGGCCTATCAGGGCGCCAATCTGCTGGTCTCGGCGCTGGACGGCTCGAGGGCGCTGGGCCTGGGCTCCAGCCAGCCCGAGCTGGCGCTGAGCACCAGCGGCCACCATCTGATCCTGCGCCCCGTGCCCGGCCACCCTGGCGTGGCGGTGCATATCGTGCTGCTGGCCAGCGCCGGCAACCTCACGCTGGCCCGCATGCAGCTGGAACGCATCGAGGCGCCAGCCTGACGGTTGGCCCCCAGGCTGCGGCTTCGCCTGCGCCACCCCCCAAGGGGGCTCATGCCGCGGACCGGCACAGCCGGATCCGCGCATGGCGCTTGGCTGGCTGGCCAGCCCGGCGCAGATGGCGCGCTTCGCGGCCGAGTCGACGCGCGGCTGAGCCCCTCAGCCGACCCGGCGCTGCGCCGGGCATGCGGCGCCGCCACTGCGACTTCGACCCCGGGGCTCGCAACCCGGGGCCGTTTTCTTTGTCGAGCCCGGGGGCTCAGCCACGGCCGTCCGGCGCGTGGCTCCCACCGGCAGCGGCCTGGGGGCGAGAGGCAGCCTACCGGCTCGCCGCCGCGGGCCAGGCGGCCAGGTCGTCGATCGCGGTGGCCGGGTCGTGCGCCGGGGTTGTGGCGGACGGGCGGTCCGCCACCGCTGCGCCGGCGCGCTGCGTCGGGGCCGGCTGCAGCAACTGCGCGAAGAGGATGAGCGCCATCGCGAAGAGGCCACAAAGGAAGTAGAGCGAACGGGTCATGAGAGGCTCCTGAGGGGTTGGAACGAGTCCGCCGGTGGCTACCGGCGGTGCAGTCACTGTCCGCGTCGGCGTCGGCGGAGTCCTCAAATCACTCTCAAAGAGCGCTCAAATCGGCCTCAACGGGCGCCTCGGGGTGCGGGCCCGGCAACGGCCCCCCCAGGGCACTGCAGGGCCTCGACCCGGCACGCCCGGGTCGGCCGCAGCCGTCGTCAGTCGCGCAGCCCCAACTCGCGCAGGCTCGCGATCAGCCGGGTCCTCATCTCGGCATAGCCCGGCTCCAGGCCGGGCACGCGCGAGAGGGCTTGCGCTGTCGTGAACTTCGGATGGCGCCGCATGTGCTCGTCGAAGGCCTGCTGCGCCGCCTCGCGCCGGCCGAGCTGCACCAGGGCCGCGGCGTGGATCGGCGGCCACACCAGCCTGGCATTGGTATGGGCGGCGCTCTGGCTCCAGTCGCGCGCCAGCTCGTAGCGTGCGCCGCCGAAGTGGGCCAGCGCCAGCCGGTACTGCCACTCGGCGCGGAACGGGTCGCGCGGGCCGAGGCGCAGCGCCCGTTCGATGACCGGCACGGCCTCGTCGAAGCGGCCGTTGACCATCAGCGCGGCACCGTGTGCGCCGAAGGCCAGCGGCAACCGATAGCGCTCGACCCACTCGGTGGTCACCTGCAGCACCGCCTGGAACTGCCGCTGCTGATAGAGCTTGAAGGTCTTGGCGCTGTAGGTCGGGCTGCCGTCGCGGTCCACCCGCTCCAGGTTCGACACGGCCTCCTCGGCGCGGCGCAACGTCGCGGCCCGGTCATCGGTCCAGCCGTTGAGAAGCTGGTTGGCCGTGGTGAACTGGATGCCCGCCCAGCCCCGCGGCGAGTCCGGGTCCAGCACCAGCGCACGCTCGAAGAGATCGCGCGCCGCCAGCACGTTCTCGCGCGAGACGCCGCGGTACCACAGCGCATAGCCCTGCATCGCCAGGTCGTCGGCGGTCACCTCGGCGGGCGAGAGCGCCGCGCGGCGCTCGACGGTCGTGCGGTACAGCTCGCCGACCAGCGTGCGCTCGATCGCCACCGCGAAGTCGCCCACTGTTTGCGCCAGCTGGGCCCGTTCGGCCGCGAACGTCTCGGCCCAGCGCTGCACGCCGCTCTCGCCGTCGATCAGCGCCACGTTCAACTGCACCTTTGTGCCCTCGCGCCGCAGGCTGCCGCGCACGACATGGCGCACGCCCATCTCGCGCGCCACGTTGCGAGGGTCGACCGCCTTGCCCTTGTAGGTGGCGGCGGTATCGCGCGCGATCACCAGGCTCTTGCCCAGCTTCGCGACGGCGACGATGAGGTCGCCGTGCAGCGCGTCAGCCAGCCATTCGGCTTCCTTCGCCTCGCCCTCCTGCGTGAGCGGCAGCACGATGATCGACAGCGGCGGGACTTCCCGCGGCAGCGGTGCGCGGGCCAGATCGGCGGGCGACAGCCACGGGATCGCGCCGCCGCGCAACGCCAGCCAGGCCGCGAATGACAGCAGCACGAGCAACGCGAACGCACCGAGCAGCGCGGCGCGCCGAAGCGGCGGAGGTGCTGACGGCTGCAAGGCTTGCAAGCCTGCAGCGACTGCAGGCGCCGCCGCGGACTCGGCCCGTGGGGTGGTGGTGGACGTGGTGGTGGTGCAGGCCGATGGGGCCGCCGTGGCGTCGACCGCCCTGGGGGCCGTGGCGTGCACGGCCTCGGCCGCGATGGGGCCTGCCGACGTGAGTGCGCCAGCGTCGGCCGCCGGCGCCAGCCCTTCGGGCACCAGCATGTAACCCCGCCGCGCCACCGTGCGCACGAGCCGGTGTTCGTCGTCGCCGAGCACGCGCCGCACGTCGGCGATGGCCTGCGTCAACGACCCTTCGCCGACCACGACCTTGGGCCAGACCTCGCTCATCAGGTGGTCCTTGCTCACCACCTGGCCGGCGCGGCGGCCAAGCACGAGCAGCAGGTCCAGCGCCTGCTTGCGCAGGCCAGCCAGCTCGCCCTCGGCGGTAAACAACTCACCTGCCGCCAGATCGAGCATGCAATGGCCCAGCGGCAGCCGGCTGGCTGCCGCTCCCTCGGTGGATGTCCGGTCGTTCATCGCAGCGGCATCGGGCAGGCGGCGGTCCGCGTCATCCTATGGAATTTAGGCGCCTGCGGCGAGGGCATCGACCCTCTCAGGCCCGACGCTGCTCTCCCGGCCCCGCTTCTATGGGCCCCGATGGTCGCCCGCACCTCCCCCTTCCGCGCCCGCATCGCGCAACTGCGCGAAATGCTCGTGCCCGAAGGCATCGCTGCGCTGCTGGTGCCGAGCGCCGACCCGCGCCACTCCGAGCACCGGCCCGAGCGCTGGCAGGGGTGGCAGTGGCTGTCGGGCTCTACCGGCTCGACTGGTGACCGTCTGCTGCAGCGCGCGCAGCTCGTCGCCGGTGGGTGCATCCACCTCCACGAAGGTCGGCGCGCCGTCGGCGCCGCAGCGGCAATTGCCGTCCAGCACCAGGCAGTGAAGGTGGATGTTGAGGTTGGCGGCGGGCCCAAAGCGCTGGATCAGCGTGACCGCGCCGCCGTGGCCTTCGTCGGCGTCGAGTCCGGCATGGTCCGGCAGGTGACGCGTGACCACGCTCCGGCACCTCGAGGTAGTCGCATGTCATCTGCGCCAGCGCCCGCACGCCCAGCGGCAGCGCCGCTTCATCGAGATAGAAGCGCGGCGAGTGGTTGGGCTCGGCGGTGTCGGCGCTCTTGTCCGCCGGTGTGACGCCGACGAAGAAGAAGAGCCCCGGCACCACCTGCTGAAAACACGAGAAGTCTTCGCTGCCGGTGACCTTGGGAATCGTGATCACCTGCGCCTCGCCGGCCACGCGCTTCAGGCTCGGCAGCATGAGCTCGGTGAGTGCGGTGTCGTTGATGGTCACGTCGTAGCCGCGGCTGATGCACACCTCGCACTCGGCGATCATCAACTCGGCGCCGCCGCGCTCGGCCTCGGGCAGGCCTTCTTCGGCGGGCTGGAAGATGAACTTCACGCTGCCCGCGAGCCGGCTGCGTTGCCCGGCCAGCACGCTCGCCACCGTCATCAAGATCGCGGTGTGGGTGTCGTTGGCCGCAGGCGTGCATCACGCCGACCTGCTCGCCGTTGTACTCGGTGCGCATCTTGCTCGCGAAAGGCAGGTCGACTTGCTCGGCCACCGGCAGCGCGTCCATGTCGGCGCGCAGGGCCACCACCGGGCCGGGCCGGGCGCCCTTCAACAAGCCGACGACGCCGGTGTGCGCCACCCCCGTCTTTTGCTTCATCGAGGCCGAGCGAGCGCAGGTGCTCGGCCACGATGCCCGCGGTACGCGACTCGCGGTTGCCGAGCTCGGGGTGCGCGTGCAAGTCGCGCCGCCAGGCGATGAACTTGGGCGTCAGCTCGGTGATCGCGCGGTCGATCTCGGCGGCCAGCGAGTTCGTGGGCAGGGCGGGAGGCGGCATCGGAGGGTCGTTGCGAAGACCGGACGAGTCGGCGGGCGGGGCGTCGAGCTCGCACATCGGCACAGGCGCCTGCTCATCGCTTCGCCGCGGCCCGGGCCGCCCCGGCTCACATCGAAGGGGCCCTGTGCTCGGTAATGTGCGCCGCGATGCACAGCCAGCGGCCCTCGCGCCGGTGCCAGATGTCGGTGTAGCGGCTGACACCTCGGCGGCCGTCCTTCAGGACGTAGTCGTTCTCGGCGTGGATCAGTGCCACTTCATCAAAGCGGCGCACCGACACCCTCCCCACCGGAAACGAGCGCATCGCGGTGGCGAAGGTCGGCCGGGCGAACCGGGTCAACGTCGCCGGGCGGTCCAGCAGCGAGCCGTCGCCAGCCACCATCACGTAGTCAGGTGCGAGGTGGGCGTCGTACCAGGCGACGTCGGCCTGGCGGAACGCCGCCACGTAGCTCTCGTTGAGGGCCCGCAGCACTTGGCTGTCGTCGCCGGCAGGATCGCGCCCTGCCCACGGCGCGTGAGATGCGTTGGGGGCGTTCGGCGTGTTTGTCGCGTGCGGCGGCGCACTGCCCTGGCGCAACGCCGCCGCCGCGCTGTCGTCGGCAAACGCCGTGTTCTGCACGCTCACCAACTGCCAGGCGCTGGCGTTCCAGACGTACACGTCGGTATAGCGCACGCGCGCCGCGAGGCCGGCCTCGCCGGCGGGGCTGGCCGGGAGGAACACGCCATGCACCAGCGCCACGGTGCCGAACAAGCGCACCTGCATGCCTGCGCTGGCCGCGTCGGGCAGCGGCGCCTGCCGCCGCATGCGCGCGACGAACTCGGCGCGGTCGCGCCACGAGCCGTCGCTCTCGGTGAGCACGAAGTCTTCGTGGGTCAGCATCTCCATCAGGTCGCCGCTCACGTCGACGGTGGCGCTGACGAAGCGGTGGTTGATGGCGCGCAGCTGCGCCTCGGCAATCTCGGGCGCTGGCACCGGTGCCGCCTGAACGACGCCGCTCACGAGCCCCGAAATCACGAACAGGGCGGGCAGTCTCGGCGTGACGATGTGAGGCTTGTGGGCCGTCTGGGTCATTTCCTCGGTCTCCTCCAGGATGGAGGAAACGAGACTAGGCCGCGAGCGGCTCGTGCGCTGTCGCGATCCTGCGCACTTCGTGCGGGGTGCGGCGGCTCGCACCGCGGCGCAGCTGCTGCGGCGTGCAGCCGAACAGCGCGCGGAACTTCGCCGTGAAGTGGCTGTGGCTGGCAAAGCCCGCATCGAGGGCCACTTCGGTGAGCGCGGCGTCGGAGTCGAGCACCGCTTCGAGCCCGTGCGCCAGCCGCGAGCGCAGCACGTAGCCCCAGACCGAGAGCCCCGTCTCGGTGCGAAACACATGCGCCAGATGGCCGGGCGAGAGACACGCCAGTGCGGCCAGCTCTTGCAGGGTCCAAGGGCGCTCGGGCTCGCTGTCGATGGCCTCGACGATGCGCGCCACCGGGCGCATGCGCCGCCCCGTGGCACCGCCGGCGCGCACCCCCCGGCGCGCACCCCCGTGCGCCCCTCCGTGCGCCCCTACGTGCGCCCCGCTTCCGTTGCGCCCAGCGGCCGCAGGTTGCCGGCGCGCCGCGCCCAGCGCGGCTTCGAGCAGGTCGACGGCGCGCTGCTCGGCCTCGAGCGCATCGACCTCGCCGCCGCCGGTGTCCAGCCGCTGCCAAAGCTGGCTGCGTGCCAGCATCACGGCCGGCGGCAGCAAAGTCTGGGTGTCGAAGACCGCCTCGTCGAAGCCGTCGCCCGAGCCCGAGCCCGCTACAGCCTCGGGCATCACCTGCGCCAACGCCTCGCTGCTGAAGCGCAGCACGAGGCAGCGGTCGCCGATGCAGCCCGGAAAGCTGAGCCGGTAGGGCCGGCCGGCCGAGATCAGCAGCGCGTGCTGCGGCGTGGCGATGCCGTGGCGGCGCGGCCCGTCGTGCTTGGCGAACATGCCAGCCAGCGGCAGCGCCAACACGTTGAGCGGCGAAACCTCCACCTCGCCGCACTCGCTGCTGGCGGGGCGCACGCTGACGTGGCCGACCTGCAGCCACGCGTTCTCGAACAACGTGCGCCGTGTGATCGTGGTCATGCCCTGCGGCACTTCGCTCATGCGGCGATGGGCCCGAAGTCGAACGCCTGCGGTGGCTGCCGATGCTGCTGGTGCGCAGCCACCTCCCGCAGCAGCGCCTTGATCTGCGCCAGCTGCGCCCGCGCGGCCTGCCGGCCAGCTTCGAACAGGTGCGGCATGGCACGAGTCTCCCACAGGCCAACGTGCCGATCCAGGCCCAGCTCGATGGCGAAGACGCGCTGCCCGGCGTTGCGCGCAGCGTCAATACGCGCCTGCTGCAGGTTGTTGATGAGCGCCGTGCTGGCCTGCGCCACCAGGCGCGAGGCACGGTCGATGCGCCGCGGCATCGCGCCCTTGAAGCCGAGCGTGAGCACCACCGCCGCATCACCCGCCACGGCCACCGGCAGCGGGTCGGACACCACGCCGTCGACCAGCCGGCGCCCTTCGACCTCCACGCTCGGGAAGATCAACGGCACGGCGATGCTGGCGCGCAGCGCCTGCACCAGCGCACCATGACGCAGCACCACGCGCTCGCCGCTGCGCGCCTCGGTGGCCACCACGCGCAGCGGCGTCGGCAGGTCCTCGAGCCGCTGCTCGCCGAAGGCGCGCCGGATGCGCTGCTCGATGCCCCGGTCGTCGCGCAACGCGAAGCCGGCATCGAAGCCGAACCAGCGCGGCGCCAGCAGCTGCGCATAGGCGCGCCAGCGGTGCTGCTGCGTCAGCTCGGCCGACCACAGCGACGTGGCCATGTGCAGCGCCTCGCGGCTGGAAAGGCCCAGCGCGAGCGTCGCCCCGAACAGCGCCCCGGAGCTGCAACCGACGATCAGGTCGGGTCGGATGCCCTCGGCCGCGAGCACATCCACGATGCCCACTGAGGCGATGCTGCGCACGCCGCCGCTGCCCAGCACCAGGGCCAGATGCGGCGGCTCCTTCTTTCGTTGATCGAACATGGGTTCTCCCTTGACAAAGCACGCAAGGGTAAGCGTGGCGCGGGGGGCGCGCTGTCATGATCCGATGCATTGCGGATCGGCCGCGTCGAGATCTGCATGCCGCCTCCAGACAACCGCGAATAGCCCCCTGCGCCGCCGGGCACCGCCACCGCACTGCATCCACGCTCGTGGCTTCCCCGCCCCCCTGAACACAGCGAGCGGTTGCTGGGGGCAGTGGGTGCGGGCATGCCGGCGCAGGGGGCTATTCGCGGTCGTTTGGCGGTGGGGCCGAGAAGAACATGTTGGGAGGGGCACGGTGGCGTCGCCCCCGAGGTCGACCGCGACGACCCCGGAGCCGGCATGCCCGCACCCGCTGCCCCCCCCGCCTCGGCGCTCGGGGCGCGAGTTGCGAGAGCGGGCGTTGGACGAAAAGCTCACGCTGGCCGCGGTCAACCGCGGCGCCCCGCCTCACCCCGCCGCCCGCGCCTGCCTCCGCAGGTGCTGGGCATAGGCGTTTCAAACGCCTCCCGGCCGCACGCCCGGCAAGCCCGCTACTGACCCGGAAGGCGTCCGCGGCGGGCTGAATGCGGGTGGCCGCGCCGTCGCGTGGTGCTGATTCGGCAGGTCGCTGCCCCTGCACAGGGGTGCTCTGGGCCACGACCCCAGGGTTGACCCTGAATTCGAAGGCACTGCGCGAATACGGCGCGCAGCGTCGCCCCGGCTGCAGCTCGGCGGCGCAGCTTGGGGCGTGTTGTTTCCTTGGGCCGGTCGGTGCGACTGAAGGCGGCTTCAGTCTTGCCCGGCCTCGCGGCCGGACCGGCGCATCAGTGCACAACGCGCGAGAAGACGAACTCGCCCTTCTCTACATCCACCGGAATCACGTCCTTCGGCCCGAAGCGGCCCTGCAGGATGAGCTTGCTCACCGGGTTCTCGATGCGCTGCTGAATCGCCCGCTTCAGCGGCCGCGCGCCGAACACCGGGTCGAAGCCGACCTTGGCCAGCTCGGCCAGCGCCGCGGGTGAGGCATCGAGCCTCATCTCCAGCTTCTCCAGGCGCCGTTGCAGCTGCTCGAGCTGGATCTTGGCGATGTTCTCGATGTGCTTCTGGTCGAGCGCGTGGAAGACCACCATCTCGTCGATGCGGTTCAGGAACTCGGGGCGGAAGTGCTGCTTCACCTCGCCCAGCACGGCGTCGCGGATGCGCTCGCTGCTCTGCCCGGCCAACTGCATGATCAGCGGCGAGCCGAGGTTGCTGGTCATCACGATCACCGTGTTCTTGAAGTCCACGGTGCGGCCCTGGCCGTCGGTGAGGCGGCCATCGTCCAGCACCTGCAGCAGCACGTTGAAGACGTCAGGGTGCGCCTTCTCGATCTCGTCGAGCAGCAGCACGCTGTAGGGCTTGCGGCGCACCGCCTCGGTGAGGTGGCCGCCCTCGTCGTAGCCGACGTAACCCGGCGGCGCGCCGATCAGCCGGCTCACCGAGTGCTTCTCCATGAACTCGCTCATGTCGATGCGGATCATGTGGTCGTCGCTGTCGAACAGGAACCCGGCCAGCGCCTTGCACAGCTCGGTCTTGCCCACGCCCGTGGGGCCGAGGAAAAGAAAGCTGCCCAGCGGCCGGTTCGGGTCGCTCAAGCCCGCGCGTGAGCGGCGGATGGCGTCGGCCACCGCGACGATGGCTTCGTCCTGCCCCACCACACGCTCGTGCAGCTTGGCTTCCATCTGCAAGAGCTTGTCGCGCTCGCCTTGCATCAGCTTGCTCACCGGGATGCCGGTGGCGCGGCTCACCACCTCGGCAATCTCCTCGGCGCCGACCATGGTGCGCAAGAGCTGCGGCTTGCCCGAGCCCTTCTTGCCCGTTTCCTTGCTCTGCGCTTCCTTCAGGCGCTTTTCCAGCTCGGGCAGCTTGCCGTATTGCAACTCGGCCACCTTGTTGAAGTCGCCCTTGCGCTTGAGCTGCTCGATCTGCTCGCGCAGCTGGTCGATCTCCACCTTGACCTGCGCGCTGCCTTGCGCGGTGGCCTTCTCGCTCTTCCAGATCTCTTCCAGGTCGGCGTATTCGCGCTCGAGCTTGCCGATCTCTTCCTCGATCAGGCCCATGCGCTTGATCGAGGCCTCGTCCTTCTCCTTCCTCACCGCCTCGCGCTCGATCTTCAGCTGGATGAGCCGGCGGTCGAGCTTGTCCATCGCCTCGGGCTTGGAGTCGATCTCGATCTTGATCTTGGCCGCCGCCTCGTCGATGAGGTCGATGGCCTTGTCGGGCAGGAAGCGGTCGGTGATGTAGCGGTGCGAGAGCTCGGCCGCGGCGACGATGGCCGGGTCGGTGATCTCCACCCCGTGGTGCACCTCGTACTTCTCCTGCAGCCCGCGCAGGATGGCCACGGTGGCTTCCACGCTTGGCTCATCGACCAGCACCTTCTGGAAGCGGCGCTCGAGCGCGGCGTCCTTCTCGACGTACTTGCGGTACTCGTTGAGCGTGGTGGCGCCGATGCAGTGCAGTTCGCCACGCGCGAGCGCGGGCTTGAGCATGTTTCCGGCATCGATGGCGCCCTCGGCCTTGCCGGCGCCGACCATCGTGTGCAACTCGTCGATGAACAGGATGATGCGGCCCTCGTCGGCCGCCACTTCCTTGAGCACCGCCTTCAGCCGCTCCTCGAACTCGCCGCGGTACTTGGCCCCGGCGAGCAGCCCGGCCATGTCGAGCACGAGCACGCGCTTGTCCTTCAGCGTCTCGGGCACCTCGCCGTTGACGATGCGCTGCGCGAGGCCCTCGACGATGGCCGTCTTGCCGACGCCCGGCTCGCCGATCAGCACCGGGTTGTTCTTGCTGCGCCGTTGCAGCACCTGGATGGCGCGGCGGATCTCGTCGTCGCGGCCGATCACGGGGTCGAGCTTGCCCTGGCGCGCACGCTCGGTGAGGTCGAGCGTGTACTTCTTCAGCGCCTCGCGCTGGCCTTCGGCCTCGGCCGAGTCGACCTTCTGGCCGCCGCGTACAGCGTCGATGGCCGCTTCCAGCGACTTGCGCGTCAGGCCGTGGCCGCGCACGATGCCGCCGAAGTCGCTCTTCGCGTCGGCCGCGGCGAGCAGGAACATCTCGCTGGCGACGAACTGGTCGCCACGCTTGGTGGCCTCCTTGTCGGCGGCCTGCAGCAACTGCATCAGGTCGCGCCCGGGCTGCACCGTCTGGCCGCCGCCCTGCACCTGGGGCAGGTTGCGAATGGCGGTTTCCATTGCCGTGGCCAGCGCTGCCGTGTTGGCGCCAGCGCGGTCAAGCAGCGCCTTCGGGCCGTCGGGCTGCTGCAGCATGGCGGCCAGCACGTGCGCCGGCTCGATGTAGGGGTTGTCGCGGGCCACGGCCATGCTCTGGGCGTCACCCAGGGCCTGCATGAATGCGGTCGTCAGCTTGTCCTGTCGCATGAAGAAATCTCCCGTTGCGCTGCACATTGGGCGCGCCGCGGCGATTTCAAGGCAAGCGATGGATCCCGATGCTTCACGGTTTGACAGAGGACAAGCCCCGGGGGAACGGCGCGGACCCCGCCCCTACACTGCGCGCCCGATGAACGAAGCCGCATCCCTGGGAGCCGGCCCGCAGCCGCGGCTGCCGGTGCGGCTTCGTTCTGCCGCAGCCGGCGTTGCGGGCGCGCTGGCCACGCTGGCCGTCGTGCTCACGCTGGGCCTGCTCGCGTTTGCACCGATGGGGCCGCTGGCCGCCGGGCTCGGCATCCCCGCTGCCTT
>JAEUPC010000117.1 GCA_016789865.1 Rubrivivax sp. | reverse complement strand
GATGCGCACGATGGCCGGCGCGAAGACCAGCGTGATGAAGCCGAGGAACACCTTGGGCTGCGTGGCCAGCAGCTGCACCGAGCTGACGCAGTAGCTGTAGACGACGAGGATCAGCGCCAGCCGCTGGTACGGCGTGCCCAGCCCCCAGAACATCCAGCCGGCCAGCCCCCACAGGCTGCCGTTGAGCAGCACCAGCACGCGCCAGCTGCGGCGCCACCGCAGCAGCGTGGCGTCGTCGGCGCGCGGGTGGCGCCTGAAGCGCAGGTAGTGCGCCAGCCGCAGGAACCACAGCATCGCCATCGCGCCCAGCCAGCCGAGCATCTGCGGCACCGGCGCCAGCGCCCAGAAGAGCCAGACGATGACCGAGGCGCCGAGCAGGTAGCCGATGAGCGTGGCCGGGGTCTGGACGAACAGCGCGCGCAGGTGGTCCACGTCGCCGCGCGGCCGGCCGGATGCTGCCGCCGTCGACACCGCCGCCGCCGATCCGTCGGCCGGCGGGTGGCCCGCCGCGGACCCGGGCCCGCCCATTGCACCGCCGGGCAGCACCACCTCGCGCGCCATCGCCTGCACCACGCGGCGGCCTCAGGCGCCGCCGGGCGCCGGGCGACGCGGGAAGAACCCGCCCTGCCCCTGCGTCATCTGGCTCACCGCCAGCACGGCCTGCGTGCGCGAGCTGACGTTCAAGGCGCGCAGCACGGCGGCGACATGGTCCTTCACCGTTTCCACCGAGAGATTGAGCTGGCGTGCGATGAGCTTGTTGGGCAGGCCTTGCAGCAACAGCCCCAGCACCTCGGCCTGGCGCGGCGTGAGGCCGAGGTCCTGCATGGAGGGCACCTTCTGGTGCGGCTCGGCGCGCGCCGCGGCGCCCAGCGGCGCGCCGCCGGCGGCCGCCAGCGCCGCGGCCTCGGCCTCCAGCTGCATGTCGCGGCGCAGGCGCGCGAAGTCCAGGCCCAGCATCGACGGCGGCACGTACATCGAGCCGCTCATCACCATGCGCAGCGCCTCGTGCAGCTCGGCATGCGAGGTGCTCTTGGGCACGAAGCCCATCGCCCCGAGGTCGATGGCGCGGATGACGTCGCTGGCGCGCTCCGAGGCCGACACCACCACTACCGGCACCGCCGGGTAGGTGTTGCGCAACTCGGCCAGCAGCTCGAACCCGTCGGCGTCGCCCAGGGCCAGGTCGAGCAGCACGAGATCGCGCTCGGGGTCTTCCTGCATCGCCCGGCGCGCGGCGGCGGCACTGCCCACGCCGGCCACCTGGATGTGGGCGCCGATGTTGCCGATCACGGCCTGCAAGGCGGTCAGCACCAGCGGGTGGTCGTCGATCAGCAGTACTTTCATGGGGGCTCCCGCAGCGGCAAGGGCGGCCTGCCGGCGCGCCGCGGGCGATTGTGATGTCGAGCCCGACGGCCCGGCGGTTCCCTCGTTTGGGGGCTCGAGCGGGGGGACGATGCCGCAGCGGGCGACCGCCGCACCGCCGGCCGCACGTCACGCACGCCGGCCGGGCAGTGCCCGTAAAGTCGCGCTTGCGCCACGGCCGACCCCGGCCCCCCCCGCGCGCACCCCAGGTCGACAGGCAGGCGAGGTTCCCCAGGTGGTTTGCTGCCCCAGGTGCAGTCACGAGACCGACGGCGCGGCGCGCTACTGCGGCCAATGCGGCGCACCGCTGCCTCGGCGCACCTGCCAGGTTTGCGGCACGGGCAACGACGTGGAGGCGCTGCGCTGCCAGGAGTGCGGCGAGCCGCTGCGGGCGCCCGTGCGGGCCGGCGCAAGCGACGACCCGGGCTCGGGCCCCGCAGCCAGCAGCGGCGGCCTGGGCCCGATGGCCCGGCTGGCCGAGCTCGGAGGGTTGTCCGCTCGGGGGGGTGGCTATGCACCGCCGCCTGCGATGCCGCCTGCGATGCCGCCTGCGATGCCGCCTGTCGCGCCAGCCGCAGCGCCCTACCCGCCAACCCATGGCGGCTGGCCGGCGGCGCCACCGGTGCCGCCGCCACCGCCGGTGGCCGCGCCCACCTGGCACGCACCACCGCCCCATCCCGAGCCGGCGGCTGCGCCGGCGGGTTCGGCGCCCAGCCCGTTCGCCGCGATTCCCCCCGGCCCGCGGCTGGCAGGGCATGCCGGCGCAGCGGCCGCGATCAACACCGCAGCCCCGGCATCCTCCTGGGCGCCCGGGGCCGCAGCCCCCATGGTCGGGTCACTTCCCGCGCCGCCCGATGAAGCCGAGGTTGACCTGTACCTCGACGTTCCCCCCGCCCGAGCGCAGGCGGCCGCGCCCGGGCAAGCGGTGGGCACGGTAGCAGCCGCATCGGCGATGGCGGCGCCTGCCCTCGGGCCGGGCGGTTGGCCGCCGCAGGTGCCGCCCGCCCCCTGGGGCGGCCCGGCGCATGGCATGCCATCTCCCGAGGCCGCGGCCGCATCGGGCCCGTTCGGCCCGCCGCCCGGGCCTGGGCCGTTCCCGCACCTCAACGCACCGGGCGCGTCGCGGGCGCAGCGGCTGGCCAGACTCGCGCCCTACGCGCTGGGCGCTGCGGCACTGCTGGCCGGCATCCTCATCGCCGGCGGCTCGGCATTCTGGCCACGGTCTGCACCGCCGCGGCCGGCGCCGGCCGGGGGGCTGCCACCCACCGATCGCCTGGGCGTCGACGAATCGCGCCGCGCCACCTCTGCACGCCCTGTGCCGACCGGCGAACCGGGGCGGCCCGCTGTCTCGCCCACGCCGCCTGGCCAGGCCATGCGCCCCGCGCCGACCCTGCCCTCGGTCGCCCCCGCCGCCCCGCCCGCCAACAATGCGGCCGCCCAGGCAAACGGTGCCCGACCCGCCGGTGCCGGTGGAGCTGCCGGTGCCCGCGGCAGCACTGGCGCAACGGCCGGCGCAGACGCCAAGGCCGATGCAGCGCTGGAGGCCGCCGCACGCCTGCTGGCCAAGCCGCCGGCGCCCGCCGCCAGCACTGCACGCCCTTAGTCGGTCGCACCCATCGGCGCGGCGCAGTCACGGCACGCCGCCCAAGGCGCCTGCCACCGGTTCCCCAGCGGGACCGGATGGTTCGCCCTCCAGCCACCTCGTACGCATTTGCGTTCGAAGACACGGAAAGGCCTTCGACGAGGCGGTGGCACCTAGGACGCCGCGTGGTCGGCTCCGCGAATGTCCTTGTTCAGCGGCCCTCTTCGCTGGACCCCTGAGCTGAATGCATCCTCCATTTCGCTGCGCCGACCACTCGCCGTCCTCGGTGGCACCTGGGTTGGTCTTCGTGGGCCAAGTCCCGACGCGGGTGCCGGATCGGGACGATGGGGTGCCCTGCGCAGCGAAATCAAGGGGGCATGCGAGGGACCAGCGAAGCTGGGTCGCCGCAAGAGGACATTCGCGGAGCAGGGCACCCCGTCGGCCCGATCCCGCCACGGTCTGTGGCCCTGGCCTGTTCGATCTATCGCGAAGCCGTATCAGACGAACCGCCGCGACACCGACTCGGCCACGCAGGCCGGCTTGTCGGAGCCTTCGATCTCGATCGTCACTTCCACCGTCAGTTGCGCGCCGCCGTCCAGCGGCTCGTAGGCCTTGAGCCTGAATCGCCCGCGCAGCCGGCTGCCCACCCGCACCGGCGCCGGAAAGCGCACGCGGTTCAACCCGTAGTTGATACCCATGCGGATGTCGTCGATCCGGAACCCGCTGGCGAACAGCGGCGGCAGCAGGCTCAGCGTAAGAAAGCCATGCGCCACCGTGGCGCCGAACGGGCCGGCCGCGGCGCGGACCGGGTCGACGTGGATCCACTGGTGATCCTCGGTGGCCTCGGCAAAACGATCGATGCGCTGCTGGTCGACGGTGAGCCAGTCGCTCAGGCCGATCTCCTGGCCAACGAGCGTGCGGAGGTCCGACAGATGGGCGAAGTGGCGGGGGGCGTGGGTCATGGATCGTACGGTGATGAGGTCTGCGCTGGAGGCGCAAGGGTCGAGGGCGCGCGGCAGGGCAGGCCGGGTGGTCAGGGCGGGGCCGTCAAGGCCGTCGCAGCCACGCCGCCAGCGGCGCCCACTGCTCGAGATCGCGCTCGACGCGGCTTGGCGCCACATCGAACAGCGTCAAGCCGTGGGCCGCCAGCTGCACGTAGTTCTGCGTCTCGCGCAGCCATGCCAGCACCGGCACCGGCAGCGTCTGCACGTAGTGGTGCAACTGCTCGTTGGCCCGCGTGTGCTCACGCACGCGGTTGCCGACCAGCGCCACGTCGAGGCTCTGGAAACGCTTGTGCGCGCGCAGCTGCTGCACGAAGGCGTGCGTGGCCTGGATGTCGAACAGGCTGGCCTGCAGCGGCACGAGCAGGCGGTCGGCGATGCGCAGCACCGCGTCCAGCCGTTTGCCGTGCAGGCCGGCCGGCGTGTCCAGCACGACATGCGTGGTGCCCTTGGGCGGGCGCACGATGTCGTCGGCCGCCACGTCCCAGCCACGGATCGGTGCGGCCTGCGGCGGCCTGAGCGCAAGCCACTGGCGCGCGCTTTGCTGGCGATCGACGTCGCCCAGCATCACCGCGTGCCCTGCGGCGGCCAGGCAGCCGGCCACGTTGGTGGCCAGCGTGCTCTTGCCGACACCGCCCTTGGGGTTGGCGATCACGATCACCGGCATGGTCGCTCGCTCGTGCCTCGTTGGCGCACCTCGTGGGGGGGCTGAACAGCGGTGTCGGGTATGGTAGCGGCCCGTTCCACGGCACCCGATGCGGGCAACCCTGCCGCGCGCGGCGGGCCCCGCCCATGGCCGAGATCCTCGTCATCGCTGCCCACCCGACGCTGGAGCATTCGCGCGTCTGCCGCGCGCTGCTGGCCGCGCTGCAGCCCTCGGCGCCGTCCACGGCCGACCCGCGCACCGAGGTGCGCGACCTGTATGCGCTGTACCCCGACTACTTCATCGACATCGCCGCCGAGCAGCGCGCACTGGCCGCTGCGCGCTTGGTGGTGTGGTTGCACCCGGTCCACTGGTACTCGATGCCACCGCTGCTGAAGCTGTGGCTGGACGAGGTGCTGGCGTTCGGCTGGGCCTATGGCCCGGGCGGCACGGCGCTGCGCGGCAAGGACCTGTGGCTGGTCGCCTCCACCGGCGGCGACGAGGCTTCCTACCACCCCGGCGGCCACAACCGTCATTCCTTCAGCGCCTTCCTGCCGCCCTACGAGCAGACCGCGCGGCTGACCGGCATGCGCTGGCTGCCGCCGCTGGTGCTGCACGGCGCCCATCGCGTCAGCGAAGCGGCGCTGGACGTCCATGCCCAGACGTTCAGGCAACGGCTGCACGACTGGCCGCGCTGGCCCGGGCTGGCGATGGTCCGGGCCGACGGCCGCTTCGACGTGCCCGCCGACGCCCGACCCGCCCCCGACTGACAGGCCCCCGCGATGGAAGCACATGGTTCCGGCTGGCTGAACACCGCCCTCGTCTACCTGGGGGCGGCGGTGCTGGCCGTGCCGCTGGCACGGCTGGCCGGCCTGGGCGCGATCATCGGCTACCTGGCCGCGGGCATCGCCATCGGGCCGTTCGGCCTGGGGCTCGTTACCGACGCGCAGACGATGCTGCACGTGGCCGAGTTCGGCGTCGTGCTGATGCTGTTCCTGGTCGGCCTCGAACTCGAGCCGCGCCGGCTGTGGAGCCTGCGCCGGCCCATCTTCGGCTGGGGCAGCGTGCAACTGATCGGCTCGGTGCTGTTGCTGGCCGGGGCCGGCGTGGCCTTCGGCGCCGAATGGCGCCTGGCGCTGGTGGCCGCGCTGGCGCTGGCGCTGTCTTCCACCGCCATCGGCCTGGCGGTGCTGAACGAACGCAATCTGATGCCCACGCCGGCCGGCCAGAGCGTGCTGAGCATCGCCTTGTTCCAGGACATCGCGGCCATTCCCATCCTCGCCCTGCTGCCGCTGCTGGCCACGGGCGCGGTCGGCACCGGTGGCGGCGGCTGGGCCGAGGCGGCCAAGGCGGTGGCGGTGGTCGCGGCCATCATCTTCGGCGGGCGCCTGGCGCTGCGGCCGGCGCTGCGCTGGATCGCGCGCAGCAAGACGCCCGAGATCTTCACTGCCGCGTCGCTGCTGCTGGTGGTGGCCACCGCGGCGCTGATGCAAAGCGTGGGGCTGTCGATGGCGCTGGGCGCCTTCCTCGCCGGCGTGCTGCTGGCCGAGAGCGAGTACCGGCACGAGCTGGAGACCGACCTCGAGCCCTTCAAGGGCCTGCTGCTGGGGTTGTTCTTCATCGCCGTGGGCATGGGCATCGACTTCGACGTCGTGCGCCAGCACCCGGGGCTGGTGGCGGCGGTGGTGCTGGGCTTCCTGGTCGTCAAGGCGCTGCTGCTGGCGCTGATGGCGCGCACCATGGCGGTGCCGCTGGCCGAGCGGCCGGTGTTCGTGATCCTGCTGGCGCAGGGCGGCGAGTTCGGCTTCGTGGTGCTGCAGACGGCGCAAGGCGCCGGCGCCATCGGCGCTGCGCCGGCGTCGTTGCTGGTGGCGGCCATCGCCGTCTCGATGCTGCTGACGCCGCTGGTGCTGGTGGCCGCCGACCGCTGGTGGCCGACGCACCTGGCGCGCCACCCGCGCGGCGCGCGCCCGGCCGAGCTGAGCGAGCCGCAGGCTTCGCCGATCATCATCGCCGGCTTCGGCCGCTACGGGCAGATCGTGGGTCGGCTGCTGGCCGCCAATGGCCTGTCAGCCACCGTGCTGGAGCACAACGCCGACCACATCGAGAGCCTGCGCAAGTTCGGCTGGAAGGCGTTCTACGGCGACGCCACGCGGCTGGACCTGCTGCGCATGGCCGGCGCCGACGAGGCCCGAGTCTTCGTGCTGGCCATCGACGACGTGGAGCAAAGCGTGCAATGCGCCACGCTCGTGCATGCGCACTTTCCGCGTTGCACGATCGTCGCGCGGGCCCGCAACGCCACGCACTATGCGCGGCTGCGCCAGCTGGGCCTCGTGCACGTCGAGCGCGAGACGCTGGAAAGCTCGCTGTTGAGCGGGCGCACCGTGCTCGAGCTCGTCGGCCTGCGGCCGCACGAGGCGCGGCGCCAGGCGCTGCGCTTTCGCCGCCACAGCATCGACTTGCTGGAGCAGATGGTGCCGCACATCGCCGACGAGAGCCGGCTCGTGGCCATCGCGCGGCAAGGGCGCGAGCAGCTGGAAGAGACCTGGGCCCGCGAGCGCGACCAGCGCAACCCGGGCGCGGTGCGTGGCGCGTGGCACTCGCCTGAGGGGGAGTGAACCCGGCACGGCCCGCCGGGAGGCCGGAATCCGAGTCGGAGTCCGCATTTCGGCGCCCGCATCGCCATGAACCCCTCCAATCCCGGGGGGGGCGCAGTCAGGCCCACGTGCCCCCCCTGACCATTAGACTCCGCCGCATTCAAGTTCATCAACAAGTTGGGAGTCTGCAACGATGCGACGTCTGTTCCTTCGCCTCATCGCAGTCATGGCCGTGCTGGGCGCTGCAGCACCGGCACAGGCACAGAGCAACCAGCGCGCCACCGACTACGTGCTCGGCGCCGGCGACGTCATCAAGGTGACCGTCTTCCAGAGCCCCGAGCTCACGTTGGATACGCGCATCCCGGAAACCGGCGTGGTGACCTATCCGCTGCTGGGGCCGGTCACATTGGGCGGCCTCACGGTGCGCGCCGCCGAGGAGCGCATCGCCGACGGCCTGCAGAAGGGCCGCTTCGTCAAGCAGCCGCAGGTGTCGATCCTGGTGGTGATGCAAAAGGGCAGCCAGGCCACGGTGCTCGGCCACGCCGTGCGCCAGGGCCGCTACCCGCTGGAGCTGAGCAACACGAAGCTTTCGGACCTGCTGGCGCTGGCCGGCGGTGTGGCGCCCGAAGGCAGCGACATCGTCACCGTCACCGGCACGCGCGAGGGCAAGGCCTTCCGCCGCCAGGTCGACCTGAAGTCGCTGTTCAAGGGGGGCAACCCGGCCGATGACTTCGTCATCCAGCACAACGATGTCGTCTACATCGAGCGCATGCCGCAGATCTACGTCTACGGCGAGGTGCAGCGCCCCGGTGTGCTGCGCCTGGAGCGTGGCATGACGGTGCTGCAGGCGCTGGCCGCCAGCGGCGGCCTGACGCTGCGCGGCACGCAGCGCGGCATCAAGCTGCACCGTCGCGGCGCCGACGGCGCGGTGCAGGAGACCACCCCGGGGCTGCAGGAAACGCTGCAGGCCGACGACGTGGTCTTCGTGCGCGAGAGCCTGTTCTGAGCTAGAGCTGATTGGGAGCTACGTCATGACCCTCGGTCAATTCCTCGTCATCATGCGGGCGCGCTGGAAGGCGGCGCTCGTGGTGCTGCTGCTGACGGTCGGCGGTGCGATGGCTATCAGCCTCGCCTTGCCGCGGCAATACACCGCCACGACCACGCTGCTGGTCGACCAGTACCGGCCCGACGTCGGCGGCGCTGCCGTCTACGCCGGCAGCCCCTCGCCGGTGTTCCTGGCCACGCAGGTCGATGTGATCAAGAGCGAGCGCGTCGCCGCCCAGGTGGTGAAGGCGCTCAGCCTGGCCAACAACGCCGACCTGCGCGACGAATGGAACCGCGAGACCCGCGGCACCGGCAGCTTCGAGGCCTGGCTGATCGACTGGCTGCAGCGCGGCCTGGACGTGAAGCCCTCGCGCGACTCCACCATCATCAGCGTCAGCTACAAGACCGGCGACTCGGCCACCGCGGCCAAGACCGCCAACCTGTTCGCCCGGTCGTACCTGGACACGTCGCTGCTGTTCCGCACCGACCCGGCGCGCCAGCAGACCGCAGTGGTCGACGCACGCGCCAAGGAGCTGCGCAGCCAGCTGGAGGCCGCCCAGGCCAAGCTCACCACCTACCAGCGCGACAAGGGCGTCACCGTCGTCACCGAAGGGGCCCTGGACGTCGAGACGGCACGCCTGAACGAGCTGTCTTCGCAGCTCGTGGTGCTGCAGTCCCTGTCGGCCGAGTCGGCCGGCCGCACGGCGCAGCTGCGCCCCGGCGGCGACGCCCTGGCCGAGGTGGTGAACAACCCGCTCATCGTGGCGCTTCGCGCCCAGCTCACTACCGCCGAGGCCAAGCTGCAGGAACTCGACTCGCGCCTGGGCAGCGCCCACCCGCAAGTGCTGGAAGCCAAGGCGGCGATCGACTCGCTGCGCGGCCGCATCGATTCCGAGACGCGCCGCGTCTCGGGCACCGTGGGCACCAGCAACAACATCAATCGGCTGCGCGAGGCCGAGGTGCGCGCCCAGCTGGAGGCCCAGCGCGCCCGCGTGGCCAAGCTGCGCGGCGCCCGCGAAGAGGGCATGGTGCTGGTGCGCGAAGTCGAGGCCGCGCAGCGCGCCTACGACGCGACGCTCGCCCGCCTGCAGCAGACGAGCCTGGAGACGCGCGCCACGCAAGGCGGCGCCTACGTGCTCTCCGAAGCCTCCGAGCCGTCGCTGCCCAGCTCGCCCAACCTCGTGCGAAATGCCCTGTTGTCGCTGGTCATCGGCACGGTGCTGGCGGTGGCCATGGCCATCATCCGTGAGTACGTCGACCGCCGCGTGCGCACCGTCGAGGAGTTGCCGATGTCGCTGGGCCTGCCGTTGCTGGGTGTGATGCCGCGCCCGGGCAGCGGCACGGCGCGCATCGCCGGCCTGCGCCCGCCGCAACTGGCCGCCGCCACCGCATTTCGTAGCTTGCCTGCTCCCCGGGAGTGAACGTGATGAACATGCCAGCTGATCTGAAGACGCTCG
>JAEUPC010000101.1 GCA_016789865.1 Rubrivivax sp. | reverse complement strand
GGCACGGCGCGCATCGCCGGCCTGCGCCCGCCGCAACTGGCCGCCGCCACCGCATTTCGTAGCTTGCCTGCTCCCCGGGAGTGAACGTGATGAACATGCCAGCTGATCTGAAGACGCTCGATGCGGCGTCGGGCCAGGGCGCAACCAGCCTGCTCGGGCGCAGCGACGACAGCATCGTCAACGAGCGCCTGATCGGTGCGCTGCTCGACGCCAAGGCGGCGCTGGGCGCCGACAAGGTGCAGCAGATCCTCGACTTCGCGCGCACCAAGGGCCTGCGCTTCGGCGAGGCCGCCGTGGCGCTGGGCCTGGTGTCGCAAGACCAGGTGCTGCACGCGCTGTCGGCGCAGTTCGGCTACTCCTACGCCAGCGAAGAGCGCCGCCAGCTGATGCCCGAACTGGTGGGGCTCAACCAGCCGTTCTCGATGCAGGCCGAGGCCTTCCGCGAGATCCGCAGCCAGCTGATGGCGCGGCTGTTCTCCGGCCCCGCGGGCCAGCCGCGGCCGGCGCTGGCGGTGGTCAGCCCCTCTTCCGGCGACGGCAAGACCTTCTTCAGCGCCAACATCGCCGTCTCGCTGGCCCAGGTGGGCGGGCGCACGCTGCTGGTCGATGCCGACCTGCGCGGACCGCGCCAGCACGAACTGTTCAAGCTCGACAACAAGACGGGCCTGTCCAGCGTGCTGGCCGGCCATGTGGCCGCCGACGTCATCCAGCCCGTGCCCGACGTGTCCAACCTGTTCGTGATGCCGGTGGGCATCACGCCGCCCAACCCGCTGGAGCTGATCGAGAGGCCCGCCTTCGGCGTGCTGATGCGCGAGCTGTCCAGCAAGTTCGACCACGTGGTGGTGGACACGCCGGCCATGATGTACGGCGTGGACGCGCAGGTGGTCGCCGCGCGCAGCGGCGCCGCGCTCGTGGTGGCGCGCAAGGACCAGTCGCGCGTGGCCGCGCTGCAGCAGCTGGTGGCGGCGCTGTCGCAAAGCCCCGCGCGCATCGCCGGCGTGATCCTGAACGAGTATTGAGCAGGCCGGCGATGGCGGCGGGGCACGGGCAGCGCTGGCCCGTCGGGCCCCGGCGGCCGGCTGCGCGCCCGCCCAGTGCCGCGGGCCACCCCTTCACAGTCAACGAAAGCAGGCAGTCGTGGGAAACAAGACCGCGCTGATCACCGGCATCACCGGCCAGGATGGTGCCTACCTGGCCGAGCTGCTGCTGGCCAAGGGCTACGAGGTGCATGGCATCAAGCGCCGCGCGTCGCTGTTCAACACCGACCGCATCGACCACCTGTACCAGGACCCGCACGAGCGCAACCCGCGTCTGGTGCTGCACTACGGCGACCTGTCGGACAGCACCAACCTCATCCGCATCGTGCAACAGGTGCAGCCCGACGAGATCTACAACCTCGGCGCGATGAGCCACGTGCAGGTCAGCTTCGAGGAGCCGGAGTACACGGCCAACGTCGACGGCATCGGCACGCTGCGCCTGCTGGAAGCCATCCGCATGCTCGGGCTGACCGAGAAGACCCGCTTCTACCAGGCCAGCACCTCCGAGCTGTACGGCTTGGTGCAGGAGATCCCGCAGAAGGAGACCACGCCCTTCTACCCGCGCAGCCCGTACGCGGTGGCCAAGCTGTACAGCTACTGGATCACCGTCAACTACCGCGAGGCGTACGGCATGTACGCCTGCAACGGCGTCCTGTTCAACCACGAGAGCCCGCTGCGCGGCGAGACCTTCGTCACGCGCAAGATCACGCGCGCGATGGCGCGCATGGCGCTCGGGCTGCAGGACTGCCTGTACCTGGGCAACCTCTCGGCGCTGCGCGACTGGGGCCACGCCCGCGACTACGTTCAGATGCAGTGGCTGATGCTGCAGCAGCAGCAGGCCGAAGACTTCGTCATCGCCACCGGCGTGCAGTACAGCGTGCGCCAGTTCGTCGAATTCTCGGCACGCGAACTCGGCATCCAGTTGGTGTTCGAAGGCGAAGGCGCCAACGAGGTCGGCCGCGTCGAGAAGGTCGGCGAGAGCCCGCTCACCACCGGCCAGCGCGCCAAGGTCAAGCCCGGCGACGTGGTGGTGCGCGTCGACCCGCGCTACTTCCGCCCCACCGAGGTGGAGACGCTGCTGGGCGATGCCAGCAAGGCCAAGGCCAAGCTCGGCTGGGTGCCCAAGGTGACGCTGCCCGAACTGGTGGCCGAGATGGTGCAGGCCGACTACGAGTCGGCGCGCCGCGACAGCCTGGTGAAGCTGGCCGGCTTCAAGGCCTTCGACTACCACGAGTGAGCAGCGCGGGGCGCACACGCATGGGCCTGGCCAGCAAGATCGTCGGTGCCGTCGCCAAGCGACTGCCTGCACACGGCAGGGACCGCGCCGAGGAGTGGCTGCTGCCCCGGCGGGCGTTCGAGCGGCTGGAAGTTCCGGCCTCGTCGGCCCTGACGATCATCTGCGACGACGGCGAGACCCGGGATCTGGACATCGTCGATGTCCTCGAGCAGCAAGGCGTCAAAGGGGTCTTCGCGGTTTCACCCGACCTCATCGGCCGGCCCGGGTTTCTCAGCTACGAGCAGTTGCGCGGCCTGCGTGCCGCCGGTCACGAGATCGCCTTCCACGGCACCACGCACGACCCGTTCACCGGCTTCGCCGGTCCCGCGGCTCTGCAGCGCGCCATCGACGAAGGCGTCGCGCGCATGGTCGCCGAGGACCTGGGCACGCCGTCGACGCTGATCTACCCCTTCGGGCGACACAACCGCTGGGTGCGCGCCGCGGCGGCCGGCAGGTTCGGGTGCGCGTTCACCACCTGGTTCGGGTTGAACGAGCGGCACGCCAACCGCTTCGCCATCCGGCGCGTCCCGTTCGGCGCCTACGTCGGAAAGCTGGCCGGCACCGAAGCCTGGTATCGCGGCCTCATCGACCGTGCCGCGGGGGGCTGCTGCTGGCCGGCGCTGATGCTGCACCCGGCAGCCGACGGCCACACGCAGGCGCACAACGCCATGCTCGGTCGGTTGATCGAGCACGCCCGGCAACGGGCCGTTGCGGTGCGTACGGTTTGCGCCCATCTGCCGTCGTCGCCGGCCGGGCACGCCGGCAGCCCCGACCGCCCCTCCGCCGCGACGCTTCCGGGCGCGCGTGTCTGAGCGGGGGCCCGTGAGCACGACCGGCCTCACCAGTCGCGCCATCCGGGGCGTGCGCTGGAACTACCTGGGCGCCGTCGGCCGCATCGCCGCCACCTTCATCAGCCAGATCGTGCTGGCGCGGCTGCTCGGGCCCGAACAGTTCGGCCTCTTCGGCTACGCCTTCCTCACGGTGACACTGCTGGCACTGGTGGTCGAGATGGGCCTGCAGCACGCGCTGGTGCAGGTCAAGGAACTGGGCGCCTCGATCGTCGGCGTGGCCGTCGGGCGGCTGATCCTGTCCGGGGCGGTGGCGGGACTGGCCGTGTTCGTGCTGGCCGACGTCATCGCCACCTACGTCTTTGCGCAGCCGCAGGCGGCACCGGTGCTGCGGGCGATCGCCCCCACACTCCTCGTGGGCACGCTGGCGGCAGCGGCCACCGCCATGCTCGCGCGCGACCTCGAGTTCAAGGTCATTCAGCTGGCGGCGCTCGGCTCCTACGTGTTGGGCTATCTGGTGGTCGGCATCGGCGCGGCCATGATGGGTCTGGGCGTGTGGAGCCTGGTGCTGGCATGGCATGTGCAAACGGTGCTGGCATGCCTGTTCATGGTCGCCAGGTCGCCACGCTCGCTGCGCCCGGCCAATCCGTTCCGGCCGCTGCCCATCGCCGGGTTCGGCGGCGTGGTGATGGTCACCAACATGGTCAACTGGGTCATCGACAACGGCCCGCACACCGCCATCGGCCGCTTCCTGGGCGCCTCGTCGCTGGGTCTGTACACCGTCGCCAGCAACCTCGTGAAGGTGCCGGCCGACCACCTGGTGCGCAACCTGCAGTCGGTGCTGTTCCCGCTGGCCGCGCGCGCGCAGGGCAACGACGTCGGCATCCGCCGCGCCTACCTCACCGTGCTGGGCGGCGTGGGCATCGCCTCGTTTCCGACCTTCGTCTTCGTGGCCATGCAGTCCGAGGCCGTGGTGGCGCTGCTGCTCGGTCCGAAGTGGCATGCCGCAGCCGGTGTGCTGGTGCCGTTGTCGCTGGCGATGGTGCTGCACGCGGTGGAGGCGATGTGCGGCCCCATCCTCGGCGGGCGCGGCGAGCCGCGCGCCGAGCTGCGCATCAAGTTCATGATGCTGCTGCTGACGCTGGCCACGCTGGCCGTCACCGCGCGCTGGTCGTTGGTGGCGGTGGGCTGGGGCGTGGCCTTCGTGTTCCTGGCGCGCTGGATCTGGATGAACGCGGCGGTGTGCAGCCGCCTGGCCATCTCGGCACCGCAGTTCCTGCAGGCAATGGCCGGCTCCACCCTGCTCGGCGCGCTGGCCTGGGCAGTGCCGGCCGCCTTGGCTGCGGCACTCGATGCAGCTGGGCTGCACTGGCCCGCCGCGGCGACGCTGGGGGTGATGGCCGCGGTCACTGCGGCCGTCATCCTGGCGGCCACGCTGCTGTTCCCGCAGGCCGTGCTCGGCATGCACCTGCTCGCGCTGATGCAGCGCGCATTCGAACACCGGCCCGCGCTGGCAACCCGCCCCGGGCTCGCGCGCGTGGCCGCCGCGGCGGCCCGCGCCGCCAAGCAACTCGACGCTCTACCCGACGGAGTCACGCCGACATGGACGCGACAACACAAGACCTCCTGAGCCCCTGGGTGCTGGCCGGCGCACTGACCGCCATGCTGGGGGTGGCCGCGCTGGTGCTGGTGTTCATCAACGCCACGGCCAAGAAGGTGGCGCCGGTGGCGCTGCTGCTGGCCGGCTTCTGCCTCGAGGTCTACTTCTTCAAGCAGCCGTTCTTCAACCTCGGCCTGCAGATCTACCCCAACGACCTCATCTCGGTGATGGTGCTGCTGGCGGCGCTGGTGGGCTTCGCCTACCGGCCGCTGCCGCTCAACGACGGGCCCTTCCTGCTGTGGCTGGCGTTCGGCGTGACGATGATCGCCTCGCTGGTGGTCGGCCTCAACGAGCACGGCCGCTATGCGGGCACCGAAGTGCGCCCGTTCTTCTACATGTGGGTGGCGGGCCTGTACTGCTGCGTGGCCGGCTTCGACGAGGAAGACCTGCGCCGCATCGCGCGCTGGTGCGTCTGGACCGCGTATGCGCTGATCGGCATCGCGGCGTACTACTACATCGCGGTGGCGGTCGGCCTGGTCAGCCGGGCCGAGACCTTCGACGGGCCGCTGGACGGCGTGTTCCGCCCCGTCGGCTCGCACGGCACCTTCTTCGTCGGCGCGGTCGGGTTGGTGCAGGCGCTGGCCTGGCTGCGGCGCACCGGTACCCGCCACGCCGGCCTGCACGCCGCCGTTTTCATGACCTTCGTGGTGCTGATGCAGCACCGCTCGGTGTGGATCGCCGTCGGCGCCGGCCTGCTGGCCGTGTTCGTGCTCGAACGACGCCACCTGCCGCGCCGCTTTGCGCTGTTGCTGGGCTTCACGATGGCAGTGACGCTGGCCACGGCCATCGCCGCCGCCTTCGGCATGCTCGACAGCCTCACGCGCGACCTCACGCGCTCGACGATCACGATGTTCGAGAGCGAGGGCACGTTCGCCGGCCGCGTCGACGGCTGGATCCGCCTGCTCGAGCAATGGCTGGCTGCCTCGCCGGGGACGCTGCTGTTCGGCTTCCCGTTCGGCCAGGGCTATACGCGCCTGTACAACGGCGTCATCATCGAGTTCGCGCCGCACAACTTCTTCATCGACCTGCTGCTGCGCGTAGGCATCGTCGGCACGATCCTGTTCCTGCTGGCCACGCTGCTGGCCGTCGGGCACGGCCTGTTTGCCAAAGCCACTTCGGAGTTCGACTACCTGCTCGCGCGTGGCCTCGGCGTGGCGCTGGTCGCTTCGCTGGTGTACTTCGTCGCCTACCCGTCCTACTACCTCATCGGCGGCGCCACCGGCGTGGCGCTGGCGCACCTGATTGCCCAGCGCCACCGGCAGCGCACGCAACAGCGGCCGCTCGATCCGGTGCGCTCGCCGATCACCGGGCAGGTGATCGGGTGGCACGCCCGGCGCTGATCGCCGCCGCGTCACGCCGCACCCTGCCGCTGCCAGCCGGTTCTCATGACCGTTCCGCGCGAGCATCCACCCGCCGCTCGCCGCACGCGCATCGTGGCGGTGCTGACCTGCTTCAACCGCAAGGCGCTGACGCTGGCCTGCCTGGAGGCCCTCGCCTTCACCGCCGGCCGCGCCGGGGTCGACCTCGAGGCCATCCTCGTCGATGACGCCAGCCCCGACGGCACCGCCGCCGCCGTGCGCGAGCGCTTCCCGTGGGTGGTGCTGATCGCCGGCTCGGGCTCGCTGTTCTGGAACCGCGGCATGCACAAGGGCTTCGCCTTGGCATTGGAGCGGCCGGCCGACTTCTACCTCTGGCTCAACGACGACACGCATCTGGTGCCCGACGCGCTTCCCGCCCTGCTGGCGCAGGCGGCGACTCTGCGGCAGCGTCATCGCGGCGCGGTCATCGTGGTCGGCGCCAGCGCCGAGCGCGACAGCGGCCGCGTCTCCTATGGCGGGCGGGTTGCCGACAGCCGCTGGCGCCCGTTCAACTACCGCCTCGTGCACAGTGCCTCCGAGCCCGTGCCCTGCGAGGCCATCGAAGGCAACTGCGTGCTCATCCCGCACGACGCGGCGATGCGCGTAGGCAACCTCGACCCGGTGTTCGAGCACGCCATGGGCGACACCGACTACGGCCTGCGCGCACGCCGGCTCGGCGTGCCGGCCTTCGTGGCCGCCGGCATCGTCGGCCATTGCTCGCCCAACCCGCTGGGCGGTTCGTACTTCGACACCTCGCTGCCGCTGGCCCGGCGCTGGAAGCTGATCCGCAGCCGCAAGGGGCTGCCGGTGCGCTCGTGGCTGCACTTCTGCCGCCGGCATGGCGGGGCGGCCTGGCCGCTGCACTTTGCGTGGCCCTACGCAAAGGTGTTGCTCACCTCGATCAAGGCCGCGCTGCCCGGGCGCCGCCCGGCAGCTGCGGCGACCGTGCGGCCTCACTGAACAAGGCAAGGACACCCTTCGGCATGTGCGGCATCTTCGGCGTCGTCGGACACATCGAGCGCCCTCTGGCCGAGCGCTGCCTGCACACGCTCACCCACCGCGGCCCCGACGGCTGGGGCCTGTGGCAGGACGAGGGCATCACGCTCGGGCAGCGGCGGCTGGCCATCCTCGACCTGTCGGAGAACGGCAAGCAGCCGATGGCCTGGGGCAACGGCCGCTGGTGGATCACCTTCAACGGCGAGATCTACAACTTCCTCGAGGTGCGCGCCGATCTCGAGGCCCTGGGCCACCACTTCCGCAGCGAGTCGGACACCGAGGTCATCCTCGCCGCCTACGCGCAGTGGGGTGAGCAATGCCTGATGCGCTTCAACGGCATGTGGGCGCTTGCCATCTGGGACACCCAGGAGCGCACGCTGTTCCTGGCCCGCGACCGCTTCGGCAAGAAGCCCCTGTTCTACGCCGAGCTGCCCGACGGCCGCTTTGCCTTCGCCTCGGAGATGAAGGCGCTGCTGCCGCTGATGCCCCAGGCCCGGCCCGACGAGGCGCTGATCAAGGGCATGACGCTGCGCTCCAGTTTCGGCTACGAGGCCACCGAGCGCTGCCTGGTGCAGGGCATCCGGCGCCTGAAGGCCGGCCACCACGGCGTGGTGAAGCGCGGCCGTTTGCACAGCCGCCTGTGGTGGAACACGCTGGACCACCTGCCGATCATTCCTCGGCGCTACGAGGAACAGGTGGAGCAGCTGCGCGCGCTGCTGCTGGACGCCTGCCGGCTGCGCATGCGCAGCGACGTGACCATCGGCACGGCGCTGTCCGGCGGCCTGGACTCCAGCACCATCTTCTCGATGCTGGCGCACATCAACCGCACGCACCCCGGCGAGGCGCGGTTGTCCACCGACTGGCAGCACGCCATCGTCGCCTCGTTCCCCGGCACGCCGCTGGACGAGGCCGGGTTCGCCAGGCAGGTGGCCGAGCATGCCGGCGCCCAGGCGCAGGTGCTGGAGGTCGACCCGCTGAAGCTGGTGGGCGAGCTGCCGCGCATGCTGTACCTGTACGAGGACATGACGGTGACGAGCCCGCTGCCGTTCATGGCGCTGTACTCGCGCATCAAGCAGGCCGGCGTCACCGTCACGCTCGACGGCCACGCCGCCGACGAGCTCTTCGGCGGCTACCCCACCGACTGGGCCTACGCGCTGCTCGACGCGGGGCTGGACTCCACGCAGATCAGCCAGGTGCTCGACGTCTACGACGGCGGCATTCCGCAGGGCAGCGCGCAGTTCAAGCGCCCGGCCAGCCGCTGGACCTCGTACGCCAAGCGCCTGGGCGCCACCGTCGCCAAGCACGCCTTCGGCCTGCACACCAACCTCGGGCCCGAGTACACGCGGCACGCGCGCTGGCGCGAGCTCGACCACTTGAGCCGCGCCCTCTTCTGGCAGACCCACTCGTTCGTGCTGCCCACCATCTTGCGCAGCTACGACCGCTACGGCATGGCCGCCTCGGTCGAGATCCGCATGCCGTTCCTCGACTGGCGCGTGGCCACCTACGCCTTCGCGCTGCCCTGGCACGCCAAGATCCGCAACGGCTACTCCAAGGCCATCGTGCGTGACGCCGCGGCGCCGTTCATGCCCGAAGAGATCACCTGGCGGCGCACGAAGATCGGCTTCAACTCGCCGATCGTCGACTGGATGCGCGGCCCGCTGCGCGGCTACTTCCAGGACACCGTGTCTTCGCGCGGCTTCCGCGAGTGTGCCCTGGTCGACGCACCGAAGGCGCACAGGCTGGTGGCGCAGGTCATCGAAGACCCGCAGGCCACCTTCAAGACCGGCGAGAGCGCCTGGTGGAGCGTGCTGCCCTACCTGTGGTCGCAGGCGTTGTTCCAGGGCGCCCCGCCGCGCGACGGCGCGCCCCGAGGGCCGACACACCGGCAGTCCGATTCGCTGCAGACGGAGCCCGCGTGACGCATGCCCGGCCCCACCCACCGAACCCGGGGGCGGCCGGCGTCCGCCCCCTCCTAACATGACCGCTTGTCATGGCACATGAGAACCTGAACCGCGAAGAACACATCGAGGGGTCGTCCGACCGCTCGTTCGGCTTCGTCTTCGCCGTCGTCTTCGTCATCATCGGCCTGTGGCCGCTGCTCTCGTCGCGCGGGCCGCGCTGGTGGTCGCTGGCCATCGCGCTGGGGTTCGCCGTGGTCGCCGTGGCGCTGCCCCGCCTGCTCGCGCCGTTGAACCGGGTCTGGATGAAGTTCGGCCTGCTGCTGGCGGCGGTCATCAGCCCCATCGCACTGGGCATCCTCTTCTACGTGGTGTTCACGCCGATCGGCCTGCTGATGCGCCTGTTCGGCAAGGACCCTCTGAAGCTGGCGCGCGACCAGGACGCCACCAGCTACTGGGTGCCGCGCGCGCCGCCCGGCCCGCGCCCCGATTCGATGAAACAGCAGTTCTAGCCGCCAGAGCTGAAGACGTTGGGAGAACGAAGATGGAAATGATCAAGGAACTGTGGGCCTTCCTGCGCGCGCGCAAGAAGTTCTGGCTGTGGCCGATCTTCCTCATGATGATCGTGCTGGGCGGCCTCATCGTGCTGGCCAAGGGCTCGGCGATCGCGCCGTTCATCTACACGCTGTTCTGAGCGAGGTGCGGCCCGTGCGCATCCTCGGACTCTCGGCCTACTACCACGACAGCGCCGCCGCGCTGGTGCACGACGGCCGCATCGTCGCTGCGGCGCAGGAAGAGCGCTTCACCCGCAAGAAGCACGACTCGCGCTTTCCGGTCAACGCCATCCGCTATTGCCTGGCCGAGGCGGGCGCCACGCTGCCGCAGATCGACCGCGTCGTCTTCTACGACAAGCCGTTCCTGAAGTTCGAGCGGCTGCTGGAGACCTATCTCGCGTTCGCGCCGCGCGGGATGAAGTCGTTCCGCATGTCGATCCCGCTGTGGCTGCGCGAGAAGCTGTTCCTCAAGGACCTGCTGAAGACCGAGCTCGTGCGGCTGGAGGGCGCCACCAAGAAGACCAGCCGCTGGAACGGCGAGCTGCTGTTCAGCGAGCACCACCTCAGCCATGCCGCCAGCGCCTTCTTCCCGTCGCCCTACGAAGAGGCGCTGGTGCTCACGATGGATGGCGTGGGCGAGTGGGCCACCAGCTCGGTGGCCATCGGCCGCGGCAAGAGCCTCGAGGTGCACAAGGAGATCCACTTCCCGCACTCGCTGGGCCTGCTGTACTCGGCCTTCACCTACTACACCGGCTTCAAGGTCAACTCCGGCGAATACAAGGTGATGGGGCTGGCCCCCTACGGCGAGCCGAAGTACGCGCAACGCATCTTCGACCACCTCATCGACGTCAAGCCCGACGGCTCGTTCCGCCTCGACCTGGACTACTTCGACTACTGCACCGGCCTGACGATGACCAACGCGCGCTTCGACGCGCTGTTCGAAGGCCCGGTGCGCAAGGCCGAGGACCGGCTGACGCAGAGGCACATGGACCTCGCGGCCTCGATCCAGGCCGTCACCGAGGAGGTCGTGCTGCGCCTGACCCGCGCGCTGCGCACCGAGACCGGCATGAGGAACCTGTGCCTGGCCGGCGGCGTGGCGCTGAACTGCGTGGCCAACGGCAAGGTGCTGCGCGACGCGAAGTTCGACCACGTCTACGCGCAGCCGGCGGCCGGCGACGCCGGCGGGGCGCTGGGCGCGGCGCTGGCCGGCTACCACCTGCAGCTCGGCCAGGAGCGCCACGTGAACGGCGACGCGATGCGCGGCGCCTACCTCGGCCCGGCCTTCGCCCAGGCCGACATCGAGGCGCGGCTCACCGCCGCCGGCGCGAAGTTCGAGACCCTGGACGACGCCGCGCTCGTGGCCGCCGCCGCGCGCGACCTCGCCGACGGCAAGGCGATGGGCTGGTTCCAGGGCCGCATGGAGTTCGGTCCACGGGCGCTGGGCAACCGCTCGATCCTCGGCGACCCGCGCTCGCCGTCGATGCAGAAGACGCTCAACCTGAAGGTCAAGTACCGCGAGTCGTTCCGCCCGTTCGCCCCCTCGGTGCTGCGGCACCGTGTCGCCGACTGGTTCGAGCTCGACGGCGACAGCCCGTACATGCTGCTGGTGGCCGATGTCATCGAATCGCGTCGGCGCCGCATGACGGCCGATGAGGACAAGCTCTTCGGCATCGACAAGCTCAACGTGCTGCGCAGCGACATCCCCGCGGTCACGCACCTGGACTACTCGGCGCGCATCCAGACCGTGCACGAGGACACCAACCCGCGCTACTTCGCATTGCTGTCGGCGTTCGAACGCCTCACCGGCTGCCCGGTGCTGGTCAACACCAGCTTCAACGTGCGCGGCGAGCCGATCGTCGGCTCGCCCGAGGACGCCTTCCGCTGCTTCATGGGCACCGAGCTCGACGTGCTGGCGGTCGGCAACTGCTACCTGCGCAAGGAGGTGCAGAACCCGGCGCTCAAGCAGAACTACGAAACGGCCTTCGAGCTCGACTGAGCCCATCGGTCACCCGGTCGGAAGGCCTGCCTTGTTGACGACGACGCCCGAGCAGCCCGCCGGCCTGGCCCGCTCGCCGTCGGCGGGGTCCGGCGGCACGGCGCCGGAGGTGGTGCTTCGGCTCGAAGATGGCACCGAAGCGCGCGGCAGCAGCCTCGGGGCCTGCCGGCCGGTGGCCGGCGAGGTGGTGTTCAACACCGGCATGAGCGGGTACGTCGAGTCGCTCACCGACCCGTCGTACCGTGGCCAGATTCTGGTGCTGACCTATCCGCTGGTGGGCAACTACGGGGTGCCCGCGCCGCGCCCCGCCGGCAGCCTGGCACCCCCTTACGAGGCCGACCGCATCCAGGTGCAGGGCCTGGTCGTGCAGAACGCCGTGCACGCCTACAGCCACCATGCCGCGGCACGCTCGCTCGGCCAGTGGCTCGCCGCCGAAGGCGTGCCCGGCCTCACCGGCATCGACACGCGCACGCTGACGCGCCAGCTGCGCGAGCGCGGCACGATGCGCGGCTGGCTGTACCCCGCGTCGATCGGCCTGGCCGAGGCACAGCGCAACGCCGCCGCCGTGGAGATGCACGAGGAGCTCTTCCGTCTGGTCGCGCCCGCCGAGCCCGTGCTGCACGAAGCGGGCAGCGGCGGCCAGCGCATCCTGCTCGTCGACATCGGCGCCAAGGACCACATCGTGCGTTCGCTGCTCCAGCGCGGCGCCAGCGTGCTGCGCGCGCCGTTTCATGCCGACCTGCCGCGGCTGGCCGAGAGCTGCGACGCGGTGCTCATCGGCAACGGCCCGGGCGACCCGAAGGACCTGCTGCCCACGGTGGCGCAGGTCCGCCAGCTGCTCGCCCGCCCTTCGCTGCCGATCTTCGGCGTGTGCCTGGGCAACCAGCTGCTCGCGCTGGCCGCAGGCGCCGACACCTACAAGCTCCCCTACGGCCACCGCGGCGTGAACCAGCCCGTGCAGGACCTCATCACGCGCCGCTGCCACATCACCAGCCAGAACCACGGCTACGCGGTGGCCGACGCCACCCTGCCCAAGGGCTGGGAGCCCTGGTTCGTCAACGTCAACGACGGCACCAACGAAGGCATCCGCTCGCTGCACGGCCCGCACTTCAGCGTGCAGTTCCACCCCGAGGCGAGCCCTGGTCCGCAGGACACGGCCCACCTCTTCGACGACTTCCTGCGCGTGGTGGCGAGCACAGCCTCGCGCAAGGCGGGCTGAGATGTACGGCGTGCACCTCCCCCGCAAACCGCGCCGCGTGCTCGTGCTCGGTTCCGGCGCGCTGCAGATTGGCCAGGCCGGCGAGTTCGACTACTCCGGCTCGCAGGCCATCAAGGCATTGAAGGAGGAGGGCATCTACACGGTGCTCGTGAATCCGAACATCGCCACCATCCAGACCAGCCGCGAACTCGCCAGCCGCGTCTACCTGGTGGCGGTGACGCCCGAGTTCGTCGAGCAGATCATCGTCAAGGAGAAGGTCGACGCCATCCTGCTGGGCTTCGGTGGGCAGACGGCGCTGAACTGCGGGCTCGCGCTGCACGACCGGGGCGTCCTGCAGCGCCACGGCGTGCAAGTGCTGGGCACGCCGATCAAGGCCATCCGCGACACTGAAGACCGCAAGCTGTTCTGCGACCGCCTGGCCGAGATCGGCGTCAAGACGGCGCGCAGCATCGCCTGCGACTCGCCGGTGGCCGCCCGCGCCGCCATCGCCGAGCTCGGCCTGCCGGTGATGATGCGCGGCGGCTACGCGCTGGGCGGCAAGGGCAGCGGCATCGTGCGCACCGAAGCCGACATCGACGCGGCGCTCAAGCGCGGCTTTGCCGGCGGCGTGCCGCAGGTGCTGGTGGAAGAGTGCCTCGAGGGCTGGAAGGAAGTGGAGTACGAGGTCGTGCGCGACGCGCGCGACAACTGCATCACCGTGTGCAACATGGAGAACCTCGACCCGATGGGCATCCATACGGGCGAGTCGATCGTCGTCGCGCCGACGCAGACGCTCAACGACGAAGAGGTTCAGCTGCTGCGCACGGTGGCCATCCGCACCATCCGGCACCTGGGCATCGTCGGCGAGTGCAACATCCAGTACGCGCTCGACCCGAACGGTGTGGACTATCGCGTCATCGAGGTGAACGCGCGGCTGTCGCGCTCCAGTGCGCTGGCCAGCAAGGCCACGGGGTACCCGCTGGCCTACGTCGCCGCCAAGATCGGCCTGGGCTACGCACTGCCCGACATCCCCAACGGCATCACGCGGCGCACCACCGCCTTCTTCGAGCCCGCGCTCGACTACCTGGTGTGCAAGTTCCCGCGCTGGGACCTGGGCAAGTTCTTCGGCGCCTCCACTCGCATCGGCAGCGAGATGAAGAGCGTGGGCGAGGTGATGGCCATCGGCCGCAACTTCGCCGAGGTCATCCAGAAGGCCGTGCGCATGCTGGACATCGGCGTGGACGGCCTGGACCCCGACGCCTTCGGGTTCGACGACGTGCGCGACGTGCTGAAGAACCCGACGCCGCTGCGCCTCTTTGCGCTGGCCAAGGCACTGGCCGACGGCATGGCGGTGGACGAGATCCACGCGCTGACGAGGATCGACCGCTGGTTCCTGCACGCCCTGGAGCGCATCGTCGGCCTGGGCTCTCAGGTGGCCGCGGCACCGCTGCCGCTGGCTCAGCCGCTGTTGCGCGAGGCCAAACGCCACGGTTACTCCGACCGCGCGCTGGACCGCCTGACGGGCGTGCCGGCCGGCACCACGCGCGCGGCACGGCAGGCCGCCGGCCTGCGGCCGCAGTTCGCGCGCATCGACACGATGGCCGCCGAGTTCCCGGCCGACACCAACTACCTCTATGGCACCTATCACGCCGCCAGCTGCGATGTGCCGGCGTCGTCGCAGCGCAAGGTGCTGATCCTCGGCTCGGGCACCTACCGCATCGGCTCCAGCGTCGAGTTCGACTGGTGCGCCGTGAACGCCGCGCAGGAGGCGGCCAAGCTCGGCTACGAGTCGATCATGCTGAAC
>JAEUPC010000096.1 GCA_016789865.1 Rubrivivax sp. | reverse complement strand
GAACTCGACGGCCAGAAGGTCAGCGTCCCGCCCGGCAGCATGGTGATGCATGCGGCCGACGCGGCCGGCGTCTACGTCCCGCACTTCTGCTACCACAAGAAGCTCTCGATCGCGGCCAACTGCCGCATGTGCCTGGTCGAGGTCGAGAAGGCGCCCAAGCCGATGCCGGCCTGCGCCACGCCGGTCACGCAGGGCATGGTGGTGCGCACCGCCAGCGACAAGGCCAAGAAGGCGCAGGCCTCGGTGATGGAGTTCCTGCTCATCAACCACCCGCTGGACTGCCCCATCTGCGACCAGGGCGGCGAGTGCCAGCTGCAAGACCTGGCCGTGGGCTACGGCGGCGGCGCCTCGCGCTACGCCGAGGAGAAGCGCGTCGTCTTCCACAAGGACGTCGGCCCGCTGATCAGCATGGAGGAGATGAGCCGCTGCATCCACTGCACGCGCTGCGTGCGCTTCGGCCAGGAAGTGGCCGGGGTGATGGAGCTGGGCATGATCCACCGCGGCGAGCACAGCGAGATCACCACCGTCACCGGCGGCACGGTCGACAGTGAACTCTCGGGCAACATGATCGACATCTGCCCGGTCGGCGCGCTGACCAGCAAGCCCTTCCGCTACAGCGCCCGCACCTGGGAGCTCGGCCGCCGCAAGACCGTGAGCCCGCACGACAGCACCGGCGCCAACCTCATCGCCCAGGTCAAGGGCCAGCAGGTGATGCGCGTGGTGCCGCTGGAGAACGAAGCGGTCAACGAGTGCTGGATCGCCGACCGCGACCGCTTCAGCTACGAGGCGCTGAATGGCGAGCGCCGCCTCACCGCGCCGCAGATCAAGCAAGGCGGCCAGTGGCAGACCGTCGACTGGAAGACCGCGCTCGACTACGTGGCCGATGGCCTGAAGCGCGTGAAGGCCGAGTTCGGCACCGCGGCGGTCGGCGCGCTGGGGCACCCGACCTCCACGGTCGAAGAACTGCACCTGCTGGCCAAGGTGATGCGCGGCTTTGGCAGCGAGAACATCGACCACCGCCTGCGCCATGCCGACTTCGGCAATGCCGCACCTGCGGGCAGCGCGCGCTGGCTCGGCACCTCGATCGCCTCGCTGTCGACGCTCGACCGAGCGTTGGTCATCGGCAGCTTCCTGCGCAAGGACCATCCGCTGTTCGCGCAGCGCCTGCGCCAGGCGGCGCGCCGCGGCGCGCGGATCGCAAGCCTTCATGCTGCCGCCGACGACTGGGCGATGACGACCGCCACGCGCATACGTGCCGTGCCGTCGGCCTGGGCGCTGCACCTGGCCGGCATCGCCGCGGCCGTGGCCGCAGCACAGGGCGTGGCCGCGCCGCTGACGGTCACGCCTGGCGCTGAAGCGCTGGCCGTGGCCCAGCTGCTGCTGGGCGGCGAGCGCAAGGCCGTGCTGCTCGGCAACGCGGCGGTGCAGCACCCGCAGGCGGGTCTGCTGCTCGCGCTGGCGCAGTGGATCGCCGCACACACCGGCGCCAGTTGCGGCTGCCTGGGCGAAGGCGGCAACAGCGTGGGTGCGCAACTCGTGCGCGCGCTGCCCGGCCCCAATGGGCTGAACGCCGCCCAGATGCTCACCCAGCCGATGAAGGCGCTGCTGCTGCTCAACGTCGAGGCCGGGCTCGACGGCGCCGATGCCACCGCGGCGAGTAGAGCCCTCGCCGCCGGCGGCCTGATCGTGTCGCTGTCTCCCTTCAGGGACTGCAACGCCGACATCGCCGACGTGATGTTGCCCATCTCGCCGTTCACCGAAACCGGCGGCTGCTTCGTCAACGCCGAAGGCCGCACGCAGGCCTTCCACGGCGTCGTCAAGCCGCTGGGCGAGACGCGCCCGGCCTGGAAGGTGCTGCGCGTGCTCGGCAGCCTGCTCGGCCTGGAAGGCTTCAACCACGAGACGGTGGAAGAAGTGCGCGCCCAGGCGCTGGGCGATCCGGCAGCCCTCGGCGAGCGCCTGGACAACCGCAGCGTGGCGGCGATCGCCGTCGCGGCGCCGGCGGGGGCGTCTTCGGTGATGGACTGCGAGCGCATCGCCGACGTGGCGATCTACGACACCGACGCCATCGTGCGCCGGGCCCCGGCGCTGCAGCACACGGCCGATGCGGCCACGCCGGTGATCGGCGTGCCTTCGTCGCTGTGGGGCGCGCTCAGGCTGCAGGGCAAGGTGTTCGTGCAGGCTGGCGAGACGATGGCGCTGATGGATGCCCGCGAAGACGCCACGCTGGCCGACGGCGTGGTGCGCATCCCCGCCGGCCACCCCGCCATGGCGGCGATGGGCCCGATGTTCGGCCCGGTGCGGCTCGAGGCCGCGGGCTCGGTGCGCTAGGCCGCGGGCACAGGAACATCATCATGTTCGAACCGCTGCACCAGTTCGCGCACGGCTACCTGCACCCCACCGTGTGGCTGGTCATCTGGAGCCTCGTCAAGATCATCGCGGTGGTGCTGCCGCTGATGATCTGCGTGGCCTACCTCACGCTGTGGGAACGCAAGGGCATCGGCTTCACGCAGATCCGCCTGGGCCCCAACCGGGTCGGCCCTTACGGGCTGCTGCAGCCGATCGCCGATGCGGTGAAGCTGGTCTTCAAGGAGATCATCCGCCCCACCGCGGCGCACAAGGGCCTGTTCTTCCTCGGCCCGGTGATGACCATCATGCCGGCGCTGGCGGCGTGGGCCGTCATCCCCTTCGGCCCCGACGTGGTGCTGGCCAACGTCAACGCCGGTCTCCTGTTCCTGATGGCCATCACGTCGCTGGAGGTCTACGGCGTCATCATCGCCGGCTGGGCCAGCAACTCGAAGTACGCGTTCCTCGGCGCCTTGCGCGCCAGCGCGCAGATGGTGAGCTACGAGATTGCGATGGGCTTCGCGCTCGTGGTGGTGCTGATGGTGTCGGCGAGCATGAACATGACCGACATCGTGCAGCAGCAGGGCAAGGGCATCTTCGCCTCGATGGGGCTGGGGTTCCTGTCCTGGAACTGGCTGCCTCTGCTGCCCATCTTTCTGGTCTACTTCATCGCCGGCCTGGCCGAGACGAATCGCCACCCGTTCGACGTGGTGGAAGGCGAAAGCGAGATCGTCGCCGGCCACATGATCGAGTACTCGGGGATGAGCTTCGCGATGTTCTTCCTGGCCGAGTACGCCAACATGATTCTCGTCAGCACGCTGTGCGTGCTGATGTTCCTGGGCGGCTGGCTGCCGCCGTTCGAGTTCCTGTCGTTCATCCCGGGCTGGATCTGGCTGGCCGTCAAGACCTTCGTCGTCGTCACGATGTTCCTGTGGGTGCGCGCCACGTTCCCGCGCTTCCGCTACGACCAGATCATGCGCCTGGGCTGGAAGATCTTCATTCCGGTGACGCTGGTGTGGCTCGTCGTGGTGGGCTTGTGGATCAAGTCGCCGTTGAGCATCTGGAATTGAGCAGGCCAGAGGAGAGAGGACGCCACATGGCCACGATGACCGCCCTCAAGGACGTGCTGTCCAGCTTCATGCTGCTGGAGCTGTGGAAGGGCATGGCGCTCACCGGCCGGCACTTCCTGGCCAAGAACATCGTCATCCAGTTCCCGGAAGAGAAGACGCCGCTGTCGCCACGCTTTCGCGGCCTGCACGCGCTGCGCCGTTACGAGAACGGCGAGGAGCGCTGCATCGCCTGCAAGCTGTGCGAGGCGGTGTGCCCGGCGCTGGCCATCACCATCGAGAGCGAGGTGCGCGCCGACGGCTCGCGCCGCACCAAGCGCTACGACATCGATCTGACCAAGTGCATCTTCTGCGGCTTCTGCGAAGAGAGCTGTCCGGTGGACAGCATCGTCGAGACGCACCACTTCGAATACCACGGCGAGAAGCGCGGCGACCTGTACTTCACCAAGGACATGCTGCTCGCCGTGGGCGACCGCTACGAGGCCGAGATCGCGAAGCGGCGCCACGCCGACGCGGCCTACCGCTGAGGCGCCCCGCGGAAGAACGACCCCACCGATGGACACCACCGCCGCCCTGTTCTACGTCTTCAGCGCCGTGCTGCTGCTTGCCGCGTTTCGCGTCATCACCGCGAAGAGCACGGTGCACGCGGCACTGTTCCTGGTGCTGGCGTTCTTCAGCGCCTCGTGCGTGTGGATGCTGCTGAAGGCCGAGTTCCTGGCCATCACGCTGGTCCTCGTCTACGTCGGCGCGGTGATGGTGCTGTTCCTGTTCGTGGTGATGATGCTCGACCTGAACACCGACGGCCTGCGCGAGGGCTTCTGGCGCCACCTCCCGATGGCCGGCCTGGTGGGCGCGGTGATCGCGCTGGAGATGGCGCTGGTGCTGATGCGTGGCTTCCGGGTGGACAAGGCACCGGTGCCCAGTGCCAAGGAAGTCGAGATGGGCAACACGAAGTTGCTCGGCATCGAGATCTACACCGACTACCTGTACCCGTTGCAGATCGCCGCGGTGCTGCTGCTGGTGGCCATCATCGCGGCGATCGCGCTGACGCTGCGCGCGCGCAAGGACAGCCGCCACCTGGACCCCTCGGTGCAGGTGCGCGCGAGAAAGGCCGACCGCATCCGCATCATCAAGCTGCCGCCGACCATCGAGCAGCCGTCTGCGCCGCCGGCCGCGGCGGCCGGCGGAGAGGGGGCCAAGGCATGAGCCCGGTCATCCCGCAGCGCGCAGCGTGGAGGGCAGTCCAATGAGCGCCTCCCTGACGCTGGGCCATTACCTCTCTCTCGGGGGCATCCTGTTCGCGCTGTCGGTGATCGGCATCTTCATGAACCGCCGCAACCTGATCGTGCTGCTGATGGCGATCGAGCTGATGCTGCTGGCGGTGAACCTGAACTTCGTGGCCTTCTCGCACTACCTGGGCGACATGGCTGGCCAGGTGTTCGTGTTCTTCATCCTCACGGTGGCGGCGGCCGAGTCGGCCATCGGCCTGGCGATCCTGGTGGTGCTGTTCCGCAACCGTGCCTCGATCAACGTCGAAGAGCTCGATGCGCTGAAGGGCTGAGCGCAACATGGCTGCATCCTCGACCCTCTCGCAAGGTCTGCTGCTCACGGTGCCGCTGGCGCCGCTGGCCGGCGCGCTGATTGCGGGCTTCTTCGGCAAGGCCGTCGGCCGCCGCGGCGCGCACTGGGCCACCATCCTCGGGGTGGCGGTGTCGTTCATCGCCTCGGCGATGGTGCTGATGCAGGTGCTGGACGGTGCGCGCTTCAACGCCACCGTCTACCAGTGGATGGTGATCGGCAAGCTGGTGATGGAGGTCGGCTTCCTCGTCGACGGCCTCACTGCGATGATGATGGTGGTGGTGACCTTCGTGAGCCTCATGGTGCACATCTACACCATCGGCTACATGGAAGAGGACCCGGGCTACCAGCGCTTCTTCGCGTACATCAGCTTGTTCACCTTCTCGATGTTGATGCTCGTGATGAGCAACAACTTCCTGCAGCTGTTCTTCGGCTGGGAGGCGGTGGGCCTGGTGAGCTACCTGCTGATCGGCTTCTGGTACACGCGGCCAACGGCCGTCTTCGCCAACCTCAAGGCGTTCCTGGTCAACCGGGTGGGCGACTTCGGTTTCATCCTCGGCATCGGCCTCTTGCTGGCCTATGCGGGCAGCCTGAACTATGGCGAGGTGTTTGCCAAGGGCGGCGAGCTGGCGAAGATGAACTTCCCGGGCACCGACTGGGGCCTGCTCACGGTGGCCTGCATCTGCCTGTTCATCGGCGCCATGGGCAAGAGTGCGCAGTTCCCGCTGCACGTGTGGCTGCCCGATTCGATGGAAGGCCCCACGCCCATCTCGGCGCTGATCCACGCCGCCACGATGGTGACGGCGGGCATCTTCATGGTGGCGCGCATGAGCCCGCTGTTCGAGCTGTCGGACACGGCACTCAACTTCGTGCTCGTCATCGGCGCCATCACGGCGCTGTTCATGGGGTTCCTGGGCATCATCCAGAACGACATCAAGCGGGTGGTCGCGTACTCCACGCTGAGCCAGCTGGGCTACATGACGGTGGCGCTGGGCGCCAGCGCCTACAGCGTGGCGGTGTTCCACCTGATGACGCACGCCTTCTTCAAGGCGCTGCTGTTCCTGGCCGCCGGCAGCGTGATCATCGGCATGCACCACGACCAGGACATCCGCCACATGGGCGGCCTGCGCAAGTACATGCCGATC
>JAEUPC010000079.1 GCA_016789865.1 Rubrivivax sp. | reverse complement strand
GCCAGGCTGTAGCCGTACACCACCCACAGCACGGTGATCAGCGAGAAGGTGACGAACACCTGCATCAGCACCGACAGGATGTTCTTGCTGCGCACCAGGCCGCCGTAGAACAGCGCCAGGCCCGGGATGGCCATCATGATGACCAGCAGCGTGGACACCAGCATCCAGCTCACGTCGCCCTTGTTGGGCACGGGTGCGGCGGCCGCCGCCGGCGCCGCAGCGCCTGCCGATGCCGCGGTGGTGGCCGCTGCCGGCGCAGCGGCAGTGGCGCTCGTGGCAGAGGCGGCCGCCTCGGGCGCCGAGGCCGCCGCGGCTTGCGCGAAGACCTCGGGCCCGGTGCCCAGCAGCACCAGGCCGAAGGCCAGGATGGAGAGGAATCGCTTCATGGTTCTCGTCTCGGGCTGAGGCCGCGCGTGGCCGCGCCGCCTGCGTTGGAAGGTTTGATGCGGAAGCTTTCGGGGTGCGGCCCGGGAGGCAGGGTGCGGCGTCGAGCAGCGGGCAGGCCGCTACAGCGCGTCCTTGCCCGTCTCGCCGGTGCGGATGCGCACCACCTGCTCCAGCGCGGTGACGAACACCTTGCCGTCGCCGATCTTGCCGGTGCGGGCCGAGGCTTCGATGGCCTCGATGACACGCTCGACGAGGCCGTCCTCGACGGCCGCCTCGATCTTCACCTTGGGCAGGAAGTCGACCACGTACTCGGCGCCGCGGTACAGCTCGGTGTGGCCTTTCTGGCGTCCGAAGCCCTTGACCTCGGTGACGGTAATGCCCTGTACGCCAATGCCGCCGAGGGCTTCACGCACCTCGTCGAGCTTGAAGGGCTTGATGATCGCGGTGACCATCTTCATGGCTCAATCCTCATGGGGCTGGAGTGCAATGCGGCGCTGCCGGTGGGGGATCAGAACGTGACCTTCAAGCCGACCACGGCGCCGGCCTTGCCGAGGTCCTTGCCGTTGGCCGGCGAGGCGTAGGCCTTGGTGCCGGCGATCGACTTGGTGTCGGCGCCGACCACGCCGCCGCTGACGGTGAGGCCCTTGAGCACCTCCTTGCTCGCGATCAGCGAGTAGTCGGTGTAGGAGAAGTCGCCGTTGCCGGCCACTTTCTGGTAGCCCAGGTGCGGCGCCAGCGTCACCGGCCCGACCTCGAACGACGCGCTCAGATCGACATAGCTGCTGTTCTTGCTGTCGGCGAAACCGAACAGGTTGGTCAGGCCGTGCGAGACCTTCAGCGTCGCCGGGCCGTAGGTCAGCGCGCCGTAGATCTCGGTGGTGTTGGGGCTCGTCGCCAACTTGTGGCCGGGGTACTGGTAGGCGAGCATGCCCACGTCGTAGCTCAGGTCCTTGGCGATCTCGCCCTTGTAGCCGCCGTACAGGTCGATCTCGACCTTGTTGCTGCTGGCCGGGTTGGCGTCGTCGATCCACTTGATCGTCGAGGCCCACGCACCGACGTAGTAAGGGCCGGCGCTCCAGTCCACGCCGCCTTGCACGGCCGGCTTCAGCCGCGACTGCGAGATGCCGCGGTAGCGGTAATCGCTGACCGCACCGGCATTGAATGCGAGGTCGGCCAAGGCCACGGAGGGCAAGGCAGCGGCGGTGACGAACGCCGCGGCGGAAGCGGCCAGGGCCGTCAGCGAGAGGGTCTTCTTCATCGGGGCATCTCCAGATCAAACAAGTAGAGGTCGTGCGCCAATCAGCAGCTTCTGTGCCAAGGCCCGTGCGCGGGCCGCAGTGCCCCGTTGCGAGGCGGTGCCGCCGCCCGGACGTGACCGCACGAATTTCCCTCGGGCAGCGCGCCGTGCCTGCCTGGCTTGCGGGGAATAGCGCAGACCCGACGAGGCCAAGGCAGGGGCCCGCTTTGGGGCGCACCTGCCCGAGCACGCCCCTCGGGGCGCACTCCTTTGGTGCCGATGGGACGGCTTGGTGCAGCGAAGAATCCGCGCATCTCGAAGGGAGTTGCGTGATGTCGCTGGCCATCGTCCACAGCCGGGCCCTGCTGGGCATGGAAGCGCCAGAGGTGCGCGTGGAGGTGCAGCTGGCCAACGGCCTGCCGTCGTTCACGCTGGTCGGGCTGGCGGAGACCGAGGTGAAGGAGTCGCGCGAGCGTGTGCGTGCGGCGCTTTTGCAAAGCGGCTTCGCGTTTCCGCACAACAAACGCGTCATCGTGAATCTCGCGCCGGCCGACCTGCCCAAGGAATCGGGGCGGTTCGATCTGCCGATTGCGCTGGGCATCCTCGCGGCCGCGGGCACGCTGGACCCGCAGCGACTCGCAGGCATGGAGTTTGCCGGCGAGCTCTCGCTGGCCGGCGCGCTGTGCGGCGTGCGCGGCGCGCTGGCGTTGGCGCTGGGGGCGCGGCGCGCGGGCAGCGGGCGCCGCCTGGTGCTGCCGCGGGCCGACGCTCTCAGCGCGGCGCGCGTGCCCGGGCTGCAGGTGCTGGCTGCCGAGTCGCTGGCCGAGGTGGCTGCGGCGCTGCTGCCCGGCGACGCGGCAGTTGAGCTTTCGGCATGCCGGCCTGAGCCGGCCCCGGCGGACGCCCCCGGGGCCCCCGGCCGCGGGGCGCCCGACCTGGCCGATGTGAAAGGCCAGGCCAGCGCCAAGCGCGCGCTTGAAGTGGCCGCCGCCGGCGCGCACAGCCTGCTGCTGGTCGGCCCGCCCGGCACCGGCAAGTCGATGCTCGCGCAGCGCCTGCCCGGCCTGCTGCCGCCGATGCAGGACGACGAGGCGTTGGACAGCGCCGCGCTGCTGGGGCTGGCCGGCGACAGCGGCGTGCCGTTCGGGCAGCGTGCGCTGCGTGCGCCCCATCACACCGCCAGCGCCGTGGCGCTGGTGGGCGGCGGTTCGCCGCCGCGGCCGGGCGAGATTTCGCTGGCCCACGGCGGCGTGCTGTTCCTGGACGAGATGCCCGAGTTCCCGCGCACGGCGCTGGAAGCGCTGCGCGAGCCGCTGGAAACCGGCGCCATCAGCATCGCGCGGGCGCTGCGACGCGCGCGCTTTCCGGCCCGCTTCCAGCTGGTGGCGGCGATGAACCCCTGCCCGTGCGGCTGGCTGGGCGCTCCGGCCGGGGCCGCGCGCGCCTGCCGTTGTTCACCCGACGCGGTGGCGCGCTACCAGGGGCGTCTGTCCGGGCCGCTGCTCGACCGCATCGACCTGCAGGTGGAGGTGCTGGCCGCCGGCCCCGAGGAGATGCTGGCCCCGGGCACCGCCGAGCGCAGCGCCGCCGTGGCCGAGCGCGTGGCGCAGGCGCGGCAACGCCAGATTGCGCGGCAGGGTTGTGCCAACGCCCAGCTCGAAGCCGGGGCGCTCGACCGGCATGTCGCGCTCGACGACCGGGCCGCGGCTTTCCTCGAAGGCGCTGCGCGGCGCCTCGCCTGGTCAGGGCGGCGCCTGCACCGCGTGCTCAAGGTGGCGCGCACCATTGCCGACCTCGCCGGCAGCAGCGCGGTACAGACCGCGCACCTGGCTGAAGCACTGCAGTACCAGCGGGCGCTGGTGGCGCGCTGAGCGGGCCCGCTGAGCGGGCGCGCTGAGGCGCGCGTTGATCGGCTGTGCGGCGCCCTCTGCGGCGCGCCCGGCGCCGCGCGGAAGGGCGGCGAGACTCAGATGCAGCGCCCGCCGTCCACCTCCATGCACACGCCGGTGATCATGCTGGCCTCGTCGCTGCACAGGAAACACGCCGCGTTGCCCAGGTCCTCGGGCTGCGAGAAGCGGCCGATCGGAATCGTCGAGAGGAATTTGGCCCGCATCTCGGGTGTGTCTTCGCCCATGAACGACTTCAGCAGCGGCGTTTCGCCGGCCACCGGGTTGAGCGCCACCACGCGGATGCCGAACGGCGCCAGTTCCACCGCGTTGGCGCGCGTGGCGGTGATCACCCAGCCCTTGCTGGCGTTGTACCAACCCAGCCGCGGCCGCGGGCTCACGCCGGCCGTGCTGGCCACGTTCAGCACCACGCCGCGGATGCCGCCGGCGCCGGGCGCGTTGGCCTTCATGCGCGGCACGGCCTCGCGCATCGCGTAGTAGATGGCCTTCATGTTGACCGCGACGATGCGGTCGAAGTCGGCCTCGCTCACGCTTTCCAGCGGTGCTGGCAGGTGCGTGACGCCGGCGTTGTTGACGACGATGTCCAGGCGGCCGAAGCGCTGCTGCGCCGCATCGAGCATGCTGCGCACGTCGCCGGCCTCGGCCACATTGGCGCGCACCGCGTGGGCGGCCGGCCCCGCCGCGGCGGCCACGGCCGTGGCGGCTTCGAGGTTGAGGTCGGCCACCACCACCTGCGCGCCTTCGGCCACGAACTTGCGCACGATACCGGCGCCGAACCCCGAGCCGCCGCCGGTGACCACGGCCACCTTGCCCTTCAAACGCATGCCTGTCTCCTCTTTAACGTGATCCTGATGTCCGCGCCCTTCGCGGCCGCGTTGTGCCTGCGGGCCCGCGGCGGAAGCGCGGCCGACGCGCGGCACAGGCTCCGCCGACGCGCGCCTCAGTCGTGCTTGATCGCCACCGTCTTCAGCGACGAGAAGCCGTACAGCGCCTCGAAGCCCTTCTCGCGCCCGTGGCCCGAGTGCTTCACGCCGCCGAACGGCAACTCGACGCCGCCGCCGGCGCCGTAGTTGTTGACGAACACCTGGCCCGCGTGCAGCCGCTTGGCCATGCGCAGCGCGCGGCTGCCGTCGCGCGTCCACACCCCGGCCACCAGACCGAAGGGGGTGCCGTTGGCGATGGCCAGCGCCTCGGCCTCGCCATCGAACGGAATCACCGCCTGCACCGGGCCGAAGATCTCTTCCTGCGCGATGCGATGGTCGGGCTTCACGTCGGCCACCAGCGTGGGCGGCACGTAGTAGCCGCCGCGCGGCAGCGAGGGCGGCATCGGTGCCGCGGCGGCCACGGCCAGGCCGCCGGTCTTCACCACCTCCAGATAGCCCATGACGATCTCGCGCTGCCGCGCCGAAATCACCGGCCCGACGTCCAGGTCTTCGAGCGCCGGTCCGATCTTCAGGGCCCGGTAGCGCTCGGCCATGCGCCGCACCACCTCGTCGAATACCGGCCGCTCCACCAGAATGCGGCTGGCCGCCGAGCAGGTCTGCCCGGCGTTCTGGATGCCGGCGTTGACGAGAAACGGCAGCGCCGCATCGAGGTCGGCATCGGCAAACACCACCTGCGGGCTCTTGCCGCCGAGCTCCAGCGTCACCGGCACGGCGTTCTTCGCCGCCGCGGCCTGGATGAGCGAGCCCACCGCCACCGAACCGGTGAACGAGATGTGGTGGATGCCGGGGTGCGATGACAGCGCCGCGCCGGCTTCTTCGCCCAGCCCCGGCACGACGTTCAGCGCGCCGGCCGGCAGGCCGCACTCGCCAGCGATGCGTGCAAAGGCCAGCGCCGTGAGGCAGGCCTCTTCGGCGGGCTTCAGTACGCAGGCATTGCCCATGGCGAGTGCGGCACCCACGCTGCGGCCGATGATCTGCATCGGGTAGTTCCACGGCACGATGTGCGCGGTGACGCCGTGCGGCTCGCGCAGCGTCAGCGCCAGATAGCCGTTGGCGAAAGGGATGGTCTCGCCCATCACCTTGTCGGCCGCACCGCCGTAGAACTCCAGGTAGCGCGCCAGCGCCACCGCGTCGGCGCGCGCCTGCTTGAGCGGCTTGCCGACGTCCAGCGCCTCCAGCCGCGCCAGCTCGTCGGCCTGCTCCAGCACGCGCGCGCTCATCTTCACGAGCACACGGCCGCGTTCGGCGGCGGTGAGCGCGCCCCACGCGCCGGCGAGCACCGTGCGTGCCGCAGCCACTGCGGCGTCGATGTCGGCCGCGCTGCCGCGGGCGATGCGCGTGAGCTCGCTGCCGTCGGAGGGGTTGGCCAGCGGCAGTGTCTGCCCCGAATCGCCGCGGCGCCAGTGCCCGCCGACGAAGACTTGCGTGGTGTCGAAAGGCATGGAGGTGTTCATGGCGGTCAACCGGGGCGTGTGCGCAGCAGCATGGGCAAGGGCTTGAGGCATCATAGATCGCTACCCCGCCTTTCACGGGCTGCTTCACGGGCTGCTTCACCGGCTGCGAATGGGACCGTTCCTGCTCAAGCGCTTCGCCACCTTCGTCGCCACGCTGGCCGTGGCGTCGCTGGTGGTGTTCGCGGTGCTCGAACTGCTGCCGGGCAACGCCGCCGAGGTGATCCTCGGCGAGTCGGCCACGCCCGAGTCGGTGGCCACGCTGACCCAGAAGCTGGGACTCGATCGCCCTGCCGCCACGCGCTATGCCGAGTGGGTGGGCGGCTGGCTGCAAGGCCGCACCGCGCAGAGCATCAGCTACGACACCCCCACCGCCGAGCTGATCGCCGAGCGCATGCGCGTGACGCTGCCGCTGGCGGTGCTGGCGATGGCGGTCACGGTGGTGCTGGCGCTGGGGCTCGGCCTGTACGCGGCTTCGCGCCACAACAAGCTGGGCGACGTGGGCGTGATGGCCGCCAGCCAGGTGGGCATCGCGATCCCCAACTTCTGGTTCGCCATCCTGCTCATCCTGCTGTTTGCCGTGCACCTGCAATGGGTCAGCGCCGGCGGCTTTCCGGGCTGGACCGAAGACGAAGGCGGCAGCCTCGCCGAGGGCCTGCAGGCGTTGATCCTGCCGGCCATCGCACTGGCGCTGGTGCAGGCGGCGATCCTGGCGCGCGTCACGCGCTCGGCCGTCATCGAGGTGATGCGTGAAGACTTCGTGCGCACCGCGCGCGCCAAGGGGCTCTCCAGGCGCCAGGCGCTGTGGCGGCACGTGTTGCGCAACGCGATGATCCCGGTGCTCACCGTGGCCGGCCTGCAGTTCGCCAACCTCGTCACCGGCACCATCGTGGTGGAGAACGTGTTCGTGCTGCCGGGCATCGGGCGGCTGGTCTTCCAGGCCATCAGCAACCGCGACCTGATCGTCGTGCGCGACGTGGTGATGCTGCTGGCCGCGGTGGTGGTGGTGGTGAACTTCGTCGTCGACGTGCTCTACGCGGTGATCGACCCGCGGCTGCGGGTGGCCACGGCATGAGTGCGCCGGGCCGCTCCCAAGCGCTCATACCGAAGCGCTTCAAGCGCGAAGGTAATCCAAAGAGCGCGCCGGGCCGCTCCCAAGCGCTCATGCCGAAGCGCGCAGCGCGCAGGGTCGTCCAGTGAGCGGAGGCGGCATCTCCGGCCAGGGCTTCTGGGCGCGCGCCTGGCGCAGCCCGAGCTTCGTCGTCGGCGGCGCGCTCAGCGCCGCGCTGGCGCTGGCGGCGTTCGTGTCGCTGTTCTGGTCGCCATACCCGCCGGCCGAGATCGACATCCCGAAGAAGCTGCAGCCGCCCAGTGCCGCGCATTGGCTGGGCACCGACAGCCTGGGCCGCGACATCACCTCGCAGCTGCTGGTGGGGGCGCAGAACAGCATCGTGGTCGGCGTCATCGCGGTGGGCATGGGGCTCATCGTCGGCGTCGCGCTGGGCTGCCTGGCCTCGGCCAAGCGGGGCTGGGCGGAAGAGCTGGTGATGCGCGCCAGCGACTTCACCTTCGCCTTCCCGGCGCTGCTGTCGGCGATCATGCTCACCGCCATCTACGGGCCCGGGCTGGTGATGAGCATCGTGGCCATCGGCATCTTCAACATCCCGGTGTTCGCCCGCATCGCGCGCGGCAGCGCCAACGTGGTGTGGGCGCGCGAGTTCGTCACCGCGGCGCGCGCCGCCGGCAAGGGGCCGTGGCGCATCACGCTTGACCATGTGCTGCCCAATATCGCCAGCCCGCTGATCGTGCAGGCCAGCATCTCGTTTGCCACCGCCATCCTGGCCGAGGCGGCGCTGAGCTACCTGGGCCTGGGCACGCAGCCGCCGCAGCCGAGTTGGGGCCGCATGCTCAACGAGGCGCAGACGCAGATGTTCGCCGCGCCGATGCTGGCCGTGTACCCCGGCGTGGCCATCATGCTCAGCGTGCTCGGCCTGAACCTCGTGGGCGACGGCCTGCGCGACCTGCTGGACCCGAAGCTGGCGCGCAAGCGCTGAACGGCCGCATGCCTGCCACATGCCTATCGACCCGCCCAACCCGTCCGCGCCCACCATGACCAAGACTCTGCAGATCGACTTCGTCTCCGACGTGGCCTGCCCGTGGTGCGCGGTGGGCCTGAACGCCTTCGAGCGCGCGCTGGAGCGACTCAAGCAGGTGGCCCCCGACATCGAGGTCGAGTTGCGCATGCAGCCCTTCGAGCTCAACCCGACCATGCCGCCCGAAGGCGCCGACACGGTGCAGTACCTTTCGGAGAAGTACGGCATCGACGAGGCGCAGATCCGCGTCAACCAGAAGCGCATCCGCGAGATGGGCGCGGCGGTCGGCTTCACCTTCGGTGAGCGTGCGCGGGTGTGGAACACCTTCGATGCGCACCGCCTGTTGCACTGGGCCGGGTTGCAGGGCAAGCAACGTGAGCTGAAGCATGCGCTGCTCACCGCTTATCACGGCGAGGGCCGCAACCCGGGCTCGTATCTGGTGCTCGTCGATCTCGCCGGTGCGGTGGGGCTGGACAGGCTGGAGGCGGCCCGCATCCTCGACAACGACACCTACGCCGATGAAGTGCGCGCCGCCGAGCGCGAGTGGCAGGCCGCCGGCATCAGCAGCGTGCCTTCGGTGGTGGTCAACGGCCGCCATCTGATCCAGGGTGCGCAGCCGCCCGAGACGTTCGCCCAGGCGCTGCGGCAGATCGCGGCCGGCTGAGCCCGGCGGCTTGCGACCTGCGCTCGGGTCAGGCCCGAGCCAGCTCTCGCACGATGGCCTCGGCCAGGAAGTCGTACACCCGGCGCACGAGCGCGCTGCCGCGGATTTCGCGGTGCACCGCGAGCCAGCACGGCAGCGGCGGGATGCCGAGCTCGGGCAGGATCGCCACCACGTCGGGCCAGTAGCGCAGGTTGTACGCGGCGACAAAGCCGATGCCCGCGCCGGCGGCCACCAGCCGCCCGTAGGCCAGCTGGTCGTCGGTGCGCAATCCGAAGCTCTCGCGCCGCACCGCAGAGTCGAGCGCCGCGAAGCCGCGCACCAGCGTCTCGTCGCGGTCGTAGCCGATCAGCCGGTGCTGCAAGAGGTCGGCCGGCCGGCGCGGCGTACCGGCCCGCGCGAGGTAGCTGCGGTGCGCGCAGGCCACGATCGGCAACTCGGCCAGCTTGCGCGCGACCAGCGACGCCTGCGCCGGGCGCACCATGCGCACGGCGATGTCCGCTTCGCGCCGCAGCAGGTTGGTCAGCTGGTTGGACGCGACGAGCTCGACCTGGATGCCCGGCTCCTCGCGCTGCAGCTGGGCCAGTACCGGCGGCAACAGGTAGCTTGCCGCCACGTGGCTCGTGGTGATGCGCACGGTGCCGGTGGCGACATCGCGCTTGCGCGCCAGGCGCCGCAGCAGGTCGTCGGCACCGGCCTCCATCCGGCGCGCCGCATCGGCGATCGCCAGCGCCAGCGCGGTGGGCGCCACACCGCGCCCGGTGCGCTCGAACAGCGGCGCGCCCAGTTGCGCCTCCAGCGCCGCCACCTGGCGCGAAAGCGTCGGCTGCTGCGCCCCCCGTTGCTTGGCCGCGCCACTGAGGCTGCCGGCGTCGAGCACGGCCAGGAAGGAGGGCACCAGCGCCCAGTCGAAGCGGGCATCGCTCGGGTCAGCCATACGGAAACGTATAGCACGCTTGCGCTCCTGGCAATTGCGGAATGGGTGCGCGGCGCTCACAGTGAGGCCATCGACCCACATGACAGGAGCCCCGCATGACCCGCCCCCGCACCGTTCTCGTCCTCGGCGCCACCGGCCGCTTCGGCCAGGCCGCCGTGCAGGCCTTCGCTGCCGCCGGCTGGCGCGTGCTGGCGCAGGCGCGCCGCAAGCCCGCGGCGCTGCCGGCGGGTGCCGTTCACGTCGACAGCCCTCTCGAGGACACCGCGGCCCTGCAGGCCGCCGCCGCCGCCGCGAGCGCCGTCGTGTACGCCACCAGCCCGCCATACACCGAGTGGGCCCGCCAGATGCTGCCGCTGGCGCGCCACGGCATGGCGCTGGCCGAACGCCTGGGCGCGCTGTTCATGTTGCCGGGCAACGTCTACGCCTACGGCCAACACATGCCCCCCACCCTGCGCGAAGACACGCCCGAGCGCCCCAGCACCGAGAAGGGCCGGCTGCGCGCCGATCTCGAGGCCGAGCTGCGCACGCGCAGCGACCGCGGCGCCCTGCGCGCGGTGGTCATCCGCGCCGGCGATTTCTACGGCGGCGGCAGCGGCTCGTGGCTCGACATCGCGATCGTGAAGTCGCTGGCCAAGGGCAAGCTCGTCTACCCCGGCCCGCTGGACGTGCCGCACGCCTGGGCCTATCTGCCCGACCTGGCGCGCGCTTTCGTGGCCGTGGCCGAGCGTGCCGAACGTGCCGAACGTGCCGAAGCGGCTGGGGCGGATGGGACGGCTGGAGCGGGCAAAGCAAACGGAGTCCCGGCGTTCGAGACGCTGCACTTCGCCGGCCACACGCTGACCGGCCGCGAGCTGCTGGCGGGCGTCGAAGCGGCCGCCGACGAGCTCGGCTGGCACCCGGCACGCGGCTGGCGCCACGGCGGCATGCCTTGGGGCTTGCTGCGCGCGGCCGGGGTGGTCGTGCCGATGCTGCGCGAGGTGGCCCGCATGAGCTACCTGTGGCGCGTGCCGCACGCGCTGGACGGCGCCACGCTGGAGCAAGCGGCCGGCCCGCTGCGCAACACGCCGCCGCACCAGGCATTGCGCGCGGCGCTCGTCGACCTGGGCTTCGGCCCGCGCGCGGCGGCCGCTGGCGGGCAGATCCACGTCCACTGAGCCGATCCGCCATCCCGGTCGGCGCCAGACGCGGCGCAGCGCCTGCTCCTGGGTGCCCAGGTGGCCCCGTGCCGCGCGGTATCGTCGCCGCATGATCCTGCTCGAGGTCCAGCGCCTGCGCGTCACGCTGAACACCTCGCGCGGCGCCGCCGACGCGCTGCGCGACGTCTCGTTCTCGCTGGCGCGCGGCGAACGCCTGGGCCTGATCGGCGAGTCGGGGTGCGGCAAGTCGATCACCGCGCTGGCGCTGATGGGGCTGCTGCCCGAAGGCGCCCGGACCGAAGGCTCGATCAAGCTGCAGGGCCACGAGTTGGTCGGCCTGGACGAAGCGGCGCTGTGCCGGCTGCGCGGAAACCGCATCGGCATGGTCTTCCAGGAGCCGATGACCGCGCTGAACCCGCTGCACACCGTGGGCGCGCAGATCGCCGAGTCGCTGCGCCTGCACAAGGGCATGAAAGGGGCGACGGCGCGCGCCGAGGCGCTGCGGCTGCTCGAGCGCGTGCACCTGCCGCAAGCCCGGGCGCGGCTGGACGCCTACCCGCACCAGCTCTCCGGCGGCCAGCGCCAGCGCGTGGTGATCGCCATCGCGCTGGCCTGCGGGCCTGACCTGCTGGTGGCCGACGAGCCGACCACCGCGCTGGACGTGACCATCCAGCGCGAGGTGCTCGACCTCATCGACGAACTCGTGCGCGAAGCCGGCATGGGCCTCGTGCTGATCAGCCACAACCTGGGTGTGATGGCCGATCGCGTCGACCGCGTCAACGTGATGTACGGCGGCACGGTGGTCGAGAGCGGCCCCACCGCCGAGGTCTTCGCGCGCCGCGCGCACCCCTACACGCAGGGCCTGTTCGCCGCGCGGCCGCGCCTGGGGCTGGCGCGCGGCACGCGGCTGGCCACCATCCCCGGCCGCGTGCCGGAACTGGCCGACCTGCCGCGCGGCTGCCCGTTTGCCGAGCGCTGCGCGCGTGCGGCCGACGACTGCCGCGCCGCGCTGCCGCCGCAGGTGGCCCTGACCCCCGAGCACCAGGTGCGTTGCCTGCACCTGGATGTGCAGGCGGCGGCGCCCGCCGAGGCGCGCAGTGGCGTGGAGCTGGCATGACGAATCGCGCCGTGCCCGACACGCCGCTGCTGCTGCGGGCCGAGCACCTGAGCATGCGCTACCGCCTGCCGCGCCAGCACCTGCTCGCCCCGGCGCCCGAGGTGCAGGCGCTCGACGACGTGAGCTTCGAGCTGGCGGCCGGGCGCAGCCTGGGCATCGTCGGCGAGTCGGGTTCGGGCAAGAGTACGCTGGCGCGGTTGGTGATGGCGCTGGAGCAGCCCAGCGCCGGCCACGTATGGCTCGACGGCGAGGACCTGCACGCCCTCGATGCCGCGGCGCTGCGGCGCGCGCGGGCCAAGCTGCAGATGGTGTTCCAGGACCCCTACGGCTCGCTCGACCCGCGGCGCACGGTGCTGCAGACGGTGGCCGAGCCGCTGGCGGTGCTGCACGGCGCCGGCCGCGCCGAGCAGCGCGAGCGCGCCGCGGAGGTGCTCGGTGCGGTCGGCCTGCGCCCTACCGACCTGACCAAGTATCCGCACGAGTTCAGCGGCGGCCAGCGCCAGCGCATCGCGATCGCACGCGCGCTCATCACGCGGCCGCGGTTGATCGTGGCCGACGAGCCCGTGAGTGCTCTGGACGTGAGCGTGCAGGCCCAGGTGCTCAACCTGATGCAGGACCTGCAGGAGCGCTACGGCCTCGCGTACCTGTTCATCAGCCACGACCTGGCGGTGGTGGACCTCGTGTGCGACGAGGTGCTGGTGCTGCAGAACGGGCGCGTCGTCGAGCGCGGCAACCCCGACCGGCTGTTCCGCGCGCCGGAGCACCCGTACACGCAGCGCCTGCTGGCCGCGGCGCCGCAGCGCTGAGCGACGGGCGGTTCCCGTCCCGGGGCCGCGTCAGACCGCGCCGGCCCAGGGCAGCAGTTCGTCCAGGCGGTCTTCGTCGCGCTCGAGGCCGTGAAAGCTCAGCAGGTCGGCTGCCGCCCGCAGGCCCTCCACGAGCCGCCCGGGGCGCTCGGCCAGCACGGCGGCGGCATCGTCCAGGCCGACGATGAGCAGCACCCGCACGCTGCCGGGCACCAGGTGCAGGCAGGGCCAGGGTGGCGCGGGGGTTCGGTGGTCTGGCATGGCCGGGCCATCGTGCCCCCCGCCGCGGGCCGGGCATGCGGCGAAAACGCGTGCGCACCCACCCCATCTCCGGCGCGGGCCGGCGGCTGGCGCAGAATTGCTTCCAGCACGATTGCCGACCCCGAGGAGAACACCGATGCCGATGAACCGCCGCACCCTCCTGCACACCCTGGCCGCGGGCCTGCCGCTGGCGGGCCTGGCGCCCGAGGTCTTCGCGCAGCGCCGCAAGGACAGCGTGGTGCTCGGCATGGTGCTGGAACCGCCGGGGCTCGACCCCACCGCCGGCGCGGCGGCCGCCATCGGCGAGATCGTGCACTACAACGTGCTCGAAGGCCTCACCAAGATCAACGTCGACGGCTCGGTGACCCCGCTGCTGGCCGAAAGCTGGACGCTGGCGCCCGACGGCAAGGCCTACACGTTCCAGCTGAAGAAGGGCCTCAGGTTCAGCGACGGCAAGGCGCTGGATGCCCAGACGGTGAAGTTCAGCTTCGACCGCGCGCGCGACCCCAAGAGCACCAACAAGGCGAAGAAGGCGCTGTTCGAGAACATCTCCAGCGTCGTGGTGCACGACGCGCACTCGCTGACGCTGGTGCTGGACAAGCCCGACGCCTCGGTGCCGTTCCGCCTGGGCGAGAACACCGCGGTCATCCTGCACCCCGACAGCGTGGCCCAGGCGGCCAGCAAGCCGGTGGGCACCGGGCCCTTCGTCGTCGAGAGCTGGGCCAAGGGCAGCGCGGTGGTGCTGGCCAAATCGCCGGCCTACCGCGACGCCGCCAAGGTGCGGCTGGCCAAGGTCACCTTCCGCTTCATCAACGACCCCGCCGCGCAGGTGGCCGCACTGCTGGCCGGCGACATCGACGGCATGCCGCGCTTCGGCGCGCTGCCCTCGCTCAAGCAGTTCCAGGCCGACAAGCGGTTTGTCGTCGAGGTGGGCAGCACCGCCGGCAAGGGCATCATGTCGGTCAACAACCGCAAGGCGCCGTTCAACGACGTGCGCGTGCGCCGTGCCCTGGCGCACGCGGTGGACCGCCAGGCGTTCATCGACGGCGCGCAGGAGGGCCTGGGCAAGCCGATCGGCAGCCACTTCGCGCCCACCGACGCCGGTTACCTCGACCTGACCAAGGTCTACCCCCACGACCCCGAGAAGGCCAAGGCGCTGCTCAAGGAGGCCGGCATCACCACACCGCTGGCCGTGACGCTGACCCTGCCGCCACCGGCCTACGCGCGCAAGGGCGGCGAGATCATCGCCGCGCAGCTGGCCAAGGTGGGCATCAACGCGAAGATCGAGAACGTCGAGTGGGCGCAGTGGCTGGCCGGCCCCTTCAAGGGCAACTTCGACCTGACCATCATCAACCACGTCGAGCCGCTGGACTATGCGCAGTACGGCAACACCGCCTACTACTGGGGCTACGACAGCAAGGCCTTCCGCGACCTGCTGGCCAAGCATGCCTCGGCCGGCAGCGTGCGCGAGCGCAGCGA
>JAEUPC010000077.1 GCA_016789865.1 Rubrivivax sp. | reverse complement strand
CCGGCTGCTGGGCCGCGTCGAGACGCAGCAGCTGGTCGAGCACGTCACCAAGCTCGCCCCCAAGCTGATCGAAGACGTCGTCCCCAAGATGGTTGCCATTCCCACCCTGCAGCGCGTGCTGCAGCTGCTGCTGGAAGAGGGCGTGCACATCCGCGACATGCGCTCGATCATCGAATGCCTGGCCGAGCACGCCAGCACCGTGAGCGAGCCGGGGGAGCTGGCGCGCCGCATCCGCATGCACCTGGCGCCGGCCATCGTGCAACAGATCTACGGCCCGGTGCGCGAGCTGGATGTCATCGCGCTGGAACCCGAACTCGAGCGCCTGGTGGCGCAGGCGCTGAACTCGCCGCACGGCGCGGCGCTCGACCCCGGCATCGCCGACACGCTGTCGCGCAGTGCCGCAGACACCGCACGCGCGCAGGAAGACCGCGGCCATCCGGCCTGCCTGCTGGTGCCCGACGCCATCCGCGCCCCGCTGGCCCGCCTGCTCAAGCGCGCTGCGCCGCGGCTGAAGGTGCTGGCGCACAGCGAGGTCCCCGACACCCACACGATCCGCATCGGCTCGATCATCGGAGCAACCGCATGACCCCAAGGCTCGGTGACGCCTGCCATCCCCACGGTCGCGCGGAGAGTCCCTTCGTGGCCGCCGGGCCCGCCTCCCCGCCAACGACATTCCGGGAGGCCTCATGAACCTCAAGCGATTCACCGGCCGCACCTCACGCGACGCGCTGGCGCTCGTGCGCCAGGCCTTCGGCGACGATGCCGTCGTGATGAGCACCAAGCCCTGCGCCGAAGGCGTCGAGGTGCTGGCGATGGCGCCGGAGAGCGTGGCGCACCTGGAGCGGGTCGGCGCGCATGCGCCTCGTGCCGCGGCAGCCGAGTTCCGCTCATCGGCCTTCGGTGCCTCCACGTTCGGCCATTCGACGTTCGGGCACTCGACCTTCGGCGAACCGTCGCGCCGCGCTGCGGCACCAGCCGCGGCAGCGCCCCCACGCACGGGCGCGCGCGGCGCGCCGGCCGAGCGTATCGAGCCGACGCTGGACGGGCCGCCCGTGGCCGGCCGCAGCGTGGCCCAGGACGTGCAAGACATGCAGATGAGCACGCTGTCGTTCCAGGACTACGTGCGCGAGCGCATGCTCAAGCGCCGCCAGGCCGAGATGACCGCGGCGACCCCGGCCGCCGCACCCGCGGCGCTGCCGCCGGCCGTCTCGCCGATCGCCCAGGCGCGCGCACGCCTGGCTGCGCAACAGGCCGAGCGTTTCGCGCCGCATGCGGTGCCGGCCCCGGCGCCGGCGCACGATGGCGCCGGTCTCGACGCGGCCCTGCGCGTACCCGGCGTGGCGCGGGCAGCGGCCATGGCCGACGTGCTGCTGCCGCCGGCCACTGCGGTGCGCGGCAGCGTGGCGGATGCCGGGCCGGCGCTGCACCGCGTGGCCCCGGTGGCCCGCGCCGAGCCCGCGCCGCTGGGTGGGGTGGCCGGTGCGGCGCCGCGAGGTGCGGCGGGCGCCGCCGAGGCGGCTTCGAGGGCCGCCGCCTCGGCGCCCCCGCGCCTGGATGGCCGAGGTGACGGACGCGAAGGGCGCGACGGTCGTGCCGAGCAGGCCGCGATGCTCACCGAACTGCGCTCGATGCGCGGCCTGATCGAGCAGCGATTCGGGGCGCTGGCCTTCATGGAGAAGCTGCAATGCCATCCGCGCCAGGCCCAGCTCACCCAGCGGCTGCTGGAAGCCGGCTTCTCGCCGGCGCTGACAAGGCGCCTGGCCGAATGCCTGCCGGCGGAGGTCGACGAGATGTCGTGGGCCGCGGGCGTGCTGGAGCGCAACCTCGGCAGCGGCGAGCGCGACGTGGCGATCGAGGAGGCCGGCGGCGTCTACGCGCTGATCGGCGCCACCGGCGTCGGCAAGACCACCAGCACGGCCAAGCTGGCGGCGGCCTTCGCCGCCCGGCACGGCGCGGCGAACCTCGGACTCGTGACGCTGGACGCCTACCGCGTGGCCGCGCACGAGCAGCTTCGCGCCTACGGCCGCATCCTCGGCGTGCCGGTGCACACCGCGCACGACCGCGCGTCGCTGGAGGACCTGCTGGAGCTGCTGGCCGGCAAGCGCATGGTGCTGATCGACACGGCCGGCATGGCCCAGCGCGACGCGCGCACCCGCGAACTGCTCGACATGCTGCAGCGCCCCGCCATCCAGCGCCTGGTGGTGGTGAGTGCGGCGGCGCAGGGCGAGACCATCGAGGACCAGCTGACTGCCTACGCCGCCCCGGGCTGCCGCGGCGTCGTGCTGACCAAGGTGGACGAGGCGGTCAAGCTGGCGCCGGCGCTGGACGCGATGATCCGCGCCCGGCTCAAGGTGCTGGCGGTGGCCAACGGCCAGCGCGTGCCCGAAGACTGGCATCGGCTGTCGTCGCACGCGCTGGTGCAACGCGCGCTGCGTGCCAGCGGCGCGCCGGCCTGGCGCATGGAGCCGGGCGAGGTGAACCTGGTGTTTGCGGGGCCTCCGTTCGGTGAGGCGGCCGCACCCACCGCAGGGGTGGCAGCCCCGCCGGCCGGCCCGGGCACCAGGCCCGGGGCCGTGCTCGGCTGAGTGCGCGACGCGTTCGACCGACCACCGAGAGCCCGACGCATGCGCGACTTCTACGCCGTCTCTGCACCGATGCCGTTGTTCGACCAGGCCGAGGGCCTGCGGCAGATGTTCGCCGGCCGCGCCGGTGCACGCCAGGTGCTGGCCGTGGCGGCCAACGCGCATGTCACCCACAGTGCGTTGGCCCTGGACCGCCTGGCCGCCGGCCTGTCGCAGCTGGGCCGCCAGGTGGTGGTGGTCGACGCGGCCGACTCGGCGCCGCCGCCGCACGAGCTGTCGCGCCTGGAGCTCACCGCCGGCCTGGAGCTGCTGCGCCCGGGTGTGGCCTACCTTCCGGCGCGTGGCCTGCCGCTGCAGTTCGTCGATGCGCGCGGCTCCGCGGCGCGCTTCGTCGAGGCAATGTTCGACGCCGTGCCCAGCGCCGACGTGGTGCTGCTGCACGCCGAGGCGGGCGACCTCGCCCGCGCGCTGGCGCGCCGGGTGGCGCGCCCGCTGCTGCTGGCGGCCGATCATCCGGACAGCCTCAAGCAGGCCTACGCCAGCTGCAAGCTGCTCAAGCAGCGCACCGGCCTGGCCACCTTCGACTTGATCCTGCTGGCCTCGGCGCGCTCGCCGCGCATCGCCGGCATCGTCAACAGCCTGCGCGGCACGGCCGACGGCTTCATCGGGGCCCTGGTGGGCCAATGGGCGCTGATCGATCCGGCCGCGCCGCTGGAGCCCCCGGACCGTGCGCTGGCGGAGCCGCCCGGCCGGGGTGCCGAGACCCCCGATACCCGGCTGCATGCCCTGCTGGCCGCGCAGCTGGCCCTCGACCCGGCCGACGGCGTGGCCGCCGTGCCGCCCCCGCTGCTGCCCCATGCCCTGCCGCAAGGCGACCCCAGACCGACCACCGACCGAGGTTGAACGCCACATGTACACCGCCAAGGGAACCCTCGACGCCAGCGCACTGCTCAAGCAGTACTCGCCGCTGGTGCGCCGCCTGGCGCACCAGATGATCGCCAAGCTGCCGGCCAACGTGGAGCTGGACGATCTCATCCAGGTGGGCATGATCGGCCTGAGCGATGCGCTGTCGCGCTTCGACGCCAACCAAGGCGTGCAGTTCGAGACCTTCGCCACCCAGCGCATCCGCGGCGCCATGCTCGACGAGCTGCGCGGCAACGACTGGATGAGCCGCGGCGACCGCCGCCACCAGCGCACCATCGAGGCCGCGGTGCACAAGCTCGAACAGCGCCACGGCCGCGCGCCCAGCGAGAGCGAGATCGCGCGCGAGATGGGCATGAGCCTGCCCGACTACCAGGAACTGCTCGGCAAGGTGCGCGGCACGCAGCTGGTCTACCTCGAAGACATGAGCGGCGACGACGGCGACGAGGACTACCTCGACCGCCACGTCGCCGACGAGGCCGCCAACCCGATCATGCGGCTGCAGGACCAGCGCATGCGCGAGGCGCTGGTCGAGGCCATCAAGCAGTTGCCCGAGCGCGAGCAGTACGTGATGAGCATGTACTACGAGCAGGACATGAACCTCAAGGAGATCGCCGCGGTGCTGGGCGTGACCGAGAGCCGCGTGTGCCAGCTGCACAGCCAGTCGATCGCCCGCCTGCGCTCGCGGCTGCGCGAGTGGTGAACCGCCGCCCGGCCCCCCGCACGACGCCTTCCTGTTCATCGTCACTTCGCTGCTGAAGCTGCCGCCATGTTCCAGTCCCTGCTGCGCCGCTCATCCGCCCCGGCCCCGGCGCCGGCCGCTGCCGCATCCACCCCTGCCGGCCCGAACCTGCAGCAGGTCATCGAGGGCCTGGCCCAACAGGCCTCGGCGCTGGGCCAGGAGGCCGCACAGGTGCGCGGCGCCATCGAAGACGCCAGCCTGGCCGCGCAGCAGCAGGCGCAGGCGGTGCTTGCACTGGCGCAGCAGCTGCAGCAGGTGGGCGGCGCGCAGACCGGCATCGCCGACGAGACCGCCGGTGCGCAGAAGGCGGTGGCCCTGGTCGGTGACGCCATGCACGCCGTCGGGCAGGAGGTCGGCACCATCGTCGGCACGCTGCGCGAGGTGTCGCAGGCGGCCGGTGAGATCACGCAGATCGCGCTGCAGACGCGGCTGGTGGCCTTCAACGCCTCGGTGGAGGCCAAGCGCGCCGGCGAGGCCGGCCGCGGCTTCGCGGTGGTCGCCGACGCGGTGAAGGACCTGGCCGCGCGGGTGGAGGTCTCTTCGAAGCAGATCATGGGAACCGTCGGTCGGCTCGACAGCCGCGTCGGCGCGCTGGAGCGCGAGGTGCGCCGCGACGAGCAGCGCGCGTCGGGCGATCAAGGCCAGGTGCACCGTGCGCTGGAACAGGTCAGCGACAGCGTGCGCCGCATCCTCGAAGCCAGCGGCAACAGCCGCGAGGTGTGCGAAGGGCTGCAGGCGCAGGTTGGTGCGATCGAGGCCGAGATCCGCGGCACCACGACGCGGCTGGACGCCACCCTGCGCCGCACCGAGCAGTTCCTGCGCATCTCCGAGCAGCTCATCGAGACGGTGGCCGAGTGCGGCGTGCGCACCGAAGACACCCCCTTCATCGAGATGGCGCAGGCCACCGCGGCTCAGGTGGCGCAATTGCTCGAGCATGCCGTGCGCACCGCGACCATCTCCAGCGCCGACCTGTTCGACGAGAACTACCGGCCGATCGACGGCACCATGCCGCAGCAGCACATGACCCGCTTCGTGGCCATGGCCGAGCGGCTGTTTCCGCAGGTGCAGGAAAAGGCGCTGGGCCAGTCCGAGCGCGTGGTGTTCTGCATCGCGGTCGACCGCAACGGCTACATCCCCTGCCACAACCAGAAGTACAACCAGCCGCAGCGGCCGGGCGAGGTGGTGTGGAACACCGCCAACTGCCGCAACCGGCGCATCTTCAACGACCGCACCGGGCTTGCCTCGGCGCGCAACCAGCGGCCCTTCCTGCTGCAGACCTACCGGCGCGACATGGGCGGGGGCCACTTCGTCATCCTCAAGGAAGCGGCGGCGCCCATCACCGTGGCGGGGCGCCATTGGGGCGGGGTGCGGCTGGCGTTCAAGTTCTGAGCTGCGCGCGGCGCGCTGCGCGCCGCCCGTCTCAGGCAGCGGGCTTCAGTGTCTGTGTGGAGCCCGCGGCACCGCGGCGCGATGACGGGCCGCGAGGGCCGCAAGGGCCGCAAGGGCCGCAAGGGCCGCAACGGCCGCGAGGGTGCTCAGGCCCAGGTCGAGCCGACGCTCAACGCCCTTGGCGTGTGACCGCTGGCCGAGTACACCGGGCTGGTGGCGGGGTCGCCGGGCCATAGCACGGCCATCGCGCGCTGTACCGATGCGCTGGCGCGGGCCAGCGCTTCGCGCTGTGCGAGCACGCGGCCCATGGCGTGCGTGAGGCGCTCGCCCGTGTTGCCGGGCAGCGGGCTGCTCGCGCGCAACAGCGGCGCGGAGGCTTCCACCGCTGCGGCCAGGCGCTGCGCCGAGGCTTCGACTCCGGCGGCGTCGCGCGCCTGCAGGCTGCGCGTCAACGCGAGGAACTGCAGGTCGATGGCCGCCAGCGCATCGGCCAGCGCAGCGGTGTTGCCGGCGGTCGGCGCGAGAGGATCGGTGGGGTTCATGGCGTGCCTCGATTCGGCAGGGCCGGGCCGGCGGGTCTTGCCGGGCGCACCCCGTCAGCGGATCTTGCGGCCGAGCAGTTCCTCGGCGTTGATGATCAGCTTGTCGGCGATGGCCTCGGCATTGACCTGGTACTTGCCTTCGCGGATGGCGGCGGCGATGCGCTCGACCTTGGCCGCATCGAATGCCGGATCGTCGGCCACCTTGACCAGCAGCGATGCCGCCGGCGACAGGGCCACCTGGGCGCTGGGCTCGGGGTCGGCGGCACCGGCACCGCGCGGCGGCGCGCTGCCGGCTGCGGCCTTGCGTTCGACGCCCTGGGCAGGTGCGACGGGCTTGGAATCGATGGGTCCGATCTTCATGATGAGCTCCTGTCCGAGGCCGGTGTGGCACCGGCGCCCGCTGACATGTACGCGCTATCGGCAGCCTGCGCGCAGGACTTGAGGGCGTGGCGCGCGATTTTCGCCGCTGCCCCGCAAACAAAGGGGTGCCGCCTCACAGCCTGACCTCCACCAGCGAGTCACCCACCGGTTGCCCGGTGACGATCCGCCCGCCTTCGGTGCGCACGCGCACCGGCTGGCCTTCGATGCCGTGGCCCAGGGCCAGGCCTTCGCCGCTGACCTGGTAGCCGCGGCCCGCAGCGACGATGCGCACCGCCTGGCCGCTGTTGAACCAGCGCCGCGCCGCGAGATCGGACTCGCGCAGGGCCTGACCGGGCTCGACGGGCCGGGCCAGCGTGCGCCCCGCGACCACGCGGCCGGCGCCCAGCGGCAGCGACGGCGCGGCGGCCCAGTCGACATCGGTCAGTTCCCATTGCTCGGCCGACAGCGTGGCCCCGGCGGGCAGTGCGGCCTTGCTCGTCCAGGCTGGCGCCAGCACCTGCACCTGCACCGGAAGGAAGACCCGCCAGCGCAAGGCGCCTTCGGTGCAGCGCAGGCCCACGCGCGTGGCGCCCCATGCCGGCTGGCCGGCCACCAGGAACGGCTCGACGCGGGCACATGGCGCGAGCTTGAGCCGCGCGTCCAGCGCGCCGGGCCGGGCGACCACGCGCGCGCCGGGCGGGGCCATGGCCGATGCGGCCTGCTGCACCAGCGCCACGGCAGCGTGGCGCACTTCGGTGCTCGGCTCGAAGGCGACTGCCGTCGGTGCCGCGCCGGCCACGCCGATGCCCGGGGCGCCGGCGAGCGCGACGACCACGCCAGCGGCGGCGCGCCGAGTGGCCGTGGCCTTGCCAGGCCGGCTGCGGGAGTTCTTCACGAATGGCAATGTAGCCCGCCGCTGTTGCGGGCAGCGGCGGAAATTGCGCATGGAACGCCGCCCTTATCGCACGCACGCGCGGCGCTGCGCTCCAGAGAATCCCCGGCCATTGCAGCCATTGGCTGGCGCGCCCCCCGGGCGCACGGCCGTGCGGGATGTTGGCGATGGTGCCCAAGCTCACTGCGAGTCTCGACTTCCACGGCCAGGCGCTGGTGCTGCGCGCCGAGCGCCAGCGGCTGATCGCCGGCAACATTGCCAACGCCGACACGCCGGGCTTCAAGGCGCGCGACTTCGATTTCGCCTCGGCGCTGCGTGCGGCCACTGTGGCGACCGTGGCCGCCCCGGGCGAGGGCGTCGCGCAGGGCGTGCTCGCCCCGGGCGGGCGGCCTGCGCCGCTGCTGCGTTACGCCCTGCCGGCCCAGACCCACCTGGACAGCAACACGGTGGACATGGACCGCGAGCGTGCCGCGTTCGCGCACAACGCCACCCAGTACGAGGCGACGCTGCGCTTCATCAACGGCAACGTGCGCACGATGCTCGACGCCATGAAGAGTTACACGCAAGGTTGAACGGAGCCTGACCGATGAGCCTCACCCGCATCTTCGACGTCGCCGGCAGCGCGGTCAGCGCGCAGAGCCAGCGGCTGAACGTGGTGGCCTCCAACCTGGCCAATGCCGACACCGTGGCCGGCCCCGACGGCAGTGCCTACAGGGCGCGCCAGGTGGTGTTCCAGACGCTGCTGATGGGCCCGGCGGCGCAACGCGACGCGACCTCGGGCATGAACGCCGGCGTGCGCGTGTCGACGATCACCGAGTCCGAAGTCCCCGGGCGCCGCGTTCACGACCCCAAGCACCCGGGCGCCGACGCCGAGGGCTATGTCACCTACAGCAACGTGAGCCCGGTGGAGGAGATGGTCAACATGATCTCGGCGTCGCGCTCGTACCAGAACAACGTCGAGGTGATGAACACGGCGCGCAACCTGCTGCTCAAGACGCTGCAGATGGGCCAGTCGTGAGCCCCGCGCTGCCCCGCTGAACCGCCTGCACGAAAGCCCCGCGATGCCCGTCTCGGCAACCACCACCGACCCCTTCGCGGCTCTGAGCCGCACCGGCAACGGCACCGCGCCGACCACCAGCAACGGCGCCGGCAGCGCCGAGCGTTTCCTGAAGCTGCTGGTCACGCAGATGCAGAACCAGGACCCGCTCAACCCGCTGGACAACGCGCAGATCACCAGCCAGATGGCGCAGATCAACACCGTGTCGGGCGTCGAGAAGCTCAACGACACGGTGGCCGGGCTGAAC